>DATIBX010000611.1:0-23199 GCA_035457105.1 Pyrinomonadaceae bacterium | reverse complement strand
GTGCTTTGGTCAAGGTGATGGACCATGACGATGCGGTTGGGCAAGTATTTAATATAGGTTCGAATCAGGAAATTTCGATTCTCAAGCTGGCAGAGCGGGTAAAAGAGTTAACGAAGTCGACCTCGGAGATAGTGTTTGTTCCTTATGATGAGGCTTACGAAGAGGGCTTTGAAGACATGCCGCGACGCATCCCGGACATTTCCAAGATCGGTGCCCTGGTGGGTTTCAAACCGGAAATGGCTCTGGACGGTATTTTGGAAAGTGTTATCGATTATCAAAGCGGCCGTCGTTCCGCGGCCGGGTGAACCTGGAGTGCGGCGGCCCGGCGACGCCTTGTTGTACAAACCTCGGTCAGATAAGCAGATGCGCTAAAAGCGCTGGCGGGCCGGCGCACTCCAAGGCTTTCAGGCCCCGCTTGCTTTGCCGCTGCATATCGAATAGTTTTCCTACGAAAATTCGGCTCGTTAACACAGCACCGGATTATCCCCTGACACTCGATTGAATATGCCTTTTAGCCCGCGCACGCTGCTGCCAGTCGCCGCAGCTTTTGGTCTGGCCCTGGTTCTTACTCCGCTGGTAAGAGCGTTCGCTCGCCGTTTCGGCGTCGTAGCCAAACCCAAAACCGATCGTTGGCATAAAAAACCGACTGCCATGTTGGGTGGCGTCGCCATCTGGTTTTCCGTCGTTATAAGCATTCAGCTTTTTATGCCGGAGACCACTTATGGTTGGGTCATCGTGCGCGCCACCAGTTTGCTGTTCTTAGTAGGCCTGGTTGATGACCTTATCCACATCAAGCCATATCAAAAGTTGATTGGTCAGATCCTTGGCTCTGCTTTTATTGTCTATTACGGACTAACTTTGCCCTGGACAGGTTCGCCGCTACTTAACATGGGGCTGGCGATCTTCTGGTTGATCGGTATCACCAACGCTATCAACCTGCTCGACAACATGGATGGGTTGGCCTCGGGGATTTCAATAATTGCCGCAGGGTTTCTCGCCCTCGGTTTCGTGAACACCGGACAGTACATGGAAGCACTGATGCTCTTGATTTTTGCCGGAGCATTACTAGGTTTTCTTGTTTTCAATTCGAATCCGGCGTCGATCTTTATGGGTGACTGCGGTTCGATGTTCGTTGGCTTCTTTCTGGCGAGTTCAGCGCTCATAAACGTGAGTGGTGGGCGATCGCGCAGTTTTCTTCCAGTACTGGCAGTTCCAATCCTGGTCCTATTTATTCCGATATTCGACACGACGTTCGTAACTGTGTTGCGCAAGCTGTCGGGGCGTGCTGCGTCTCAAGGGGGCCGCGATCACACCTCACATCGGCTGGTGGCTCTCGGAATGTCAGAGAGGCACGCCGTGTGGATGCTTTACGGATTTGCTGCACTTTCTGGTGTGCTGGCCATTTTGGTCCAACGGGCTCGACTTGATGTAAGTCTGGCTGCAATTGCTGCCTTCACCATTTTGCTCACGTTGATCGGCGTCTATCTGGCCGGCGTAAAAGTTTATGATCAAACGGAGGAAGAGATTGCTTTCAAAGATAAGCCGCTCTATGCCTTCCTGGTTGATGTTTCATACAAACGCCGGATTTTTGAAGTCCTGCTCGATGTAGTCCTGATCGTGTTGTCTTACTGGTGCGCTTACGCGATTAACTTTCCGAGCGGTAGTCCCGCCTGGATCCTTTTCATCCGCACTTTTCCAGTAATTGTCTTTATGAAGATGCCTGTTTTTTTGGCGATGGGTGTTTATCGTGGACTCTGGAGATATACGAGCATCGGCGATCTCATTGTTTTTGCAAAAGCTGTATTTGTGGGCTCGATCGCAAGTGTCGTAATGGTGCTGTTCACTTTCCGTTTTGAGGGATTCTCACGCACTGTTTTCGCTATCGACGCACTACTGCTTTTTCTTTTTCTGGCGGCAAGCCGTTTAGCTTTCAGACTGTTCCGGCAGATTTTACCCGCCGCGCACGCAAAGGATGGACGCCGGGTACTGATCTATGGAGCCGGTGACGGCGGCGAACTCTTATTGCGAGAAATCAGAAACAATCGCGAACTAAACTTATCAGCGGTTGGTTTTCTGGATGATGACCCGGCCAAAACTGGAAAAGTCATTCACGGTTTACGAGTATTCGGTGCAAATGGCGATCTGGGCCAGGTTTGCGACCAGCAACACATTCACGAGGTGGTCATTTCCAGCGTAAAAATGGATGGCGGACGAGTGCAGGAAATTGTGCGCAATTGCCGCGAACGACAGATCTCCGTGAGGCGTATGCGAATTACTTTGGAAGATTTGAGTCACGACTGAAGTCTCCGAACATAACTGGATTTGTGATGCCGCAGGAATTAATACAAATCAATTCGCGCAAAACGATCGTCAGGATAGTGATGTTGGTCCTACTGCTATTGGCCCTGGTATGGTCGTTCTTTGTGATCCGGTGGTACTTAGGCAACACCTTGGCTGAGTACTTCAACCCTACTGAGAACTCCATCGACGTGGCGCAGTTCGCGAGCTCAATAGCCCCAAATGATCCTCTTACGCACTGGCGATTGGGCCAGGTTTATCAACAGAAACTCCCCGTAGATCAAATCGGACAAGCGATCACCGAGTATAAGAAGGCGATTAGCCTGTCACCTAATGATTATCGGTTTTGGCTGGCATTGGGAACGGCTCAAGAGCAAGCGGGAAATGTTTCTGAGGGTGAAGTGGCTTTGCGACGCGCAGTCGCTCTTGCACCCTCTTATTCCTATCCGCATTGGTACCTTGGCAATCTGTTGCTGCGAAGTAATCGTTATGACGAAGCCTTTAACGAACTAAGAATCGCGGACGAAGCTGATAACGAACTCCGTCCGCAGTTATTCAACTTCATTGCGGCCGTTTACGGGCGGGACCTTGAATCTATCAAGGCAGCTCTCGGTAAGGACCCGGCACTTCGTGCTCAGTTCGCCCTTTACCTGGTTAAGCAAAAGAGCATCGACGATGGCCTGGCGTTGTGGTCCAGTCTTGATGCGAATTCGAAACAAGCAAACAAAATTAGCGGAGATGAGATTGTCGCGACTTTGGTTGCGGCTTCTCGGTTTCACAATGCGCTGACGGTCTATAACGACCTGGCAGCGACGGAGTCGTATCGGGCTGAGATTGGCAAGGTATTTGACGGGGGTTTTGAGGAAAGTATAGGACGCGGTGGCGCCTCGGTTTTTGGCTGGCGAGTGGCGTCCGTGTCGCAAGTACAAATTGGTGTTGATCCTTCTAAAGCTCATTCCGGTCATCACAGTTTGAGAATGCTCTTCCAGGTTAAAACCAAACTGGAGGATATTAGCGTTTCCCAACAAGTTGCTGTCCTACCCGAAACCGAATATGAGTTTGAATGCTTTGTGAGTACTGAGAAGCTCGAGACCGGTTCGACGCCACTGGTACAGATCCTTAATGCCGCGGACCAGTCGGTGCTGGCAATGTCACCTCCAGTTGCGACGGGCACAAACGACTGGAGTCGCGTTGCTCTTACTTTTAAAACAAAACCCAACTCCGAAGGAGTGATCATTAAAATCGTGCGCAATCCGTGCGAGGGCGACGTCCCGTTATGTCCTATCTACGGTGTTATGTGGTATGACGACTTCAATCTCAAAAAAAGAGGTTAGCTCCGACTTAGTGGAGGGATTCGAATCTCCCGTTATTACGGAAGCTAGTGAGCCTGGCGTCTACAAGATTCGCCACACTTTGGCGAGCCGCTTCGCCTTTCTAGTCATTTGTGTCGCTATCGTAACCACCGCACTGGCTTATGGAACTGTTCACTACTGGGCCCTGGGACTATTCAATCTCGGGGCACTAACAATTTTAATACTATGGATCGTTGACGCATGGAAGCTCCGCACTCTGAGGATTAGCCGGAGCATCCTGCAGTTACCATTGCTGGGATTCATTCTGCTGGCAATTGTGCAACTGCTCCCCTTTGGACCAGTTGATTCAACTGCCAACATAGCCAATGTCTCACGCAGCCTCTCGTTCGATCCATATTCCACGAGATTATTCTTGATTCAATTCTCGACTCTCTTCGTGTACTTTGCGGCGACTCTGGTGTTTATCGATACTCCGCATCGGTTACAGGTGATGGTGAGGACGATAGTGATCTTTGGCTTCCTGCTGGCTATCTTCGGGTTGACGCAGTCGATAGCCAGTCCTAATAAAGTCTACTGGGTGCGCGAGCTTAGTCAGAGTACCGCCTTTGGCCCCTTTATTAATCGACATCACTTCGCCGGTTACATGGAATTAACGATTGCGTTGCCACTCGGACTGTTGTTCGCAGGAGCGATCGACAGGGAAAAAATACTGCTATACGTGTTCATAGCTGGTCTAATGGGCGTAGCGCTCGTGATGACTGGGTCTCGCGGTGGAATTATCAGTCTCGTGCTCGAGATTCTGTTTTTTGTGATCGTCACGGGATTGATACGGCCGGTTGGCAGTGATCATCATCACCATCGACATCAACGTAGCCGTCTAAAAAGCGCAGGCATACGAGTCGTTCTCGGGTTCGCACTAATCGCTGGCTTGTTTGCAGGCGTAATGTTGTTGGGTGGCGAATCGTCAATCATGCGTTTCATTGATACGGTGAATACTGATGATCCATCTACCGGTCGCACTCACTTCTGGGCGGTTACCCTCGAGATCATCAAGCACAACCCGATTCTCGGGACTGGCCTCGGCGCCTTCGGTGTCGTCTATACGAGATTTGACTCTCGTAATGGACTATTCAGATTAGAACAAGCGCACAACGATTATCTGCAGATTCTGTCGGATGCTGGGACAGTAGGTGCCTTGATTGGGCTCATCTTTCTGGTCCTGCTGTTTCGTCGTGCTTTCCAACGGGCACACTCCGAAGACCCATTCAGAAGAGGGATTGCATTGGCTGCTGCGGGTGGATGTTTTGCCGTCCTAATTCATAGCTTTTTCGACTTTACGCTCCACACAACGTCCAATGCTTTGCTGTTCTTGATTCTCGCTGCCCTGGCTACACTGAATGGTCGAGTAGAAAGTGTCACTCGCAAGCGAAAGAGAAAGCGCCGGTCTTCTTCGCACGAAGGCGAAGGTGTTTTGATCTAGATTTTCCGACTGTGCAAGATTGTGCTGACTACCAGCTTTGGGGTTGTAGTATCATGACGCCACTCCGCATTAATCTGATTTCCCGATAACGAACGTAAGGAGACCAACGAATTGGCTTCGGCAGCTGCTGCCAAAACTGGTGATAAGAACGTTACCGCTAAAGAGCCGACGTCAATACCCGGTCTCTGTCTTGGCGCCGCATTGTCGCACGGTAAATCGGATGCCTTGAACCACAAGGTAGGCGATAAATGGGTGAAGATCTCGGCTGAGGAGTTTGTCGAGCGCGTCAAGAATGTTGCATTAGGTCTCGCCGCTCTGGGAATTCGGCCAGGCGACCGCATCGCCCTGTTGTCTGAGAATAGACCGGAATGGTCCATCGCCGACCTTGCGATCTTGAGTTTGGGCGCTATCAACGTACCGATCTACACGACTCAAGCCGTCGACCAGATTGAGTTCATTCTCAGTGACTCCGGTGCCCGAGCAATCTTTGTTTCCGGTAAAAAGCTATTTCGTCACGCTGAGCCGGCCTTCATGCACCGAGCTATGGAGCACACGATCTTTTTCGATTCCGGGGCCTCAGCCGAGGTTGGCAAAGGCATTCAACTCGATCAGCTCGAAGAAAGCGGTAAAGACCAAATAAAGTCTCGTCCCGACGCCTTCGAAGCATATGTACATGTCGTTAGACCAGAAGACCTGGCGACGATCATTTACACATCTGGAACCACCGGCGAACCTAAGGGAGTTATGTTAACGCATAACAACTTCATGTCGAACGTGCTGTCGATCACTCGCGGGTTGCCCATAGGTTCGACGGATGTCGCGCTCTCAGTGCTTCCACTTTCCCACATTTTTGAGCGGGCCGGATTCTACGTCTTTTGCTACAACGGTCTCTCCGTCTACTACGCCGCCTCATTCGATCAAATCGGAGAGAATCTGCGTGAGGTGAGGCCCACAGTTATGACTGCGGTGCCGCGATTGTTTGAGAAGGTCTACCACCGCATTATCAAAAAAGGAATGTCGCAGAAAGGTTGGAAGAGAAAGGTTTTCACACAGTCTCTCGCTGTGGGCCAACGGTACGGTGAATTGAAAGACAATCGACGTTGGATACCTGCCGGGCTGCGCGTCAAACAGAGAGTTGCCAGTAGTTTGGTCTTTTCCAAATGGCGTGAAGGCGTCGGCGGCAAACTTCGATACTTTGTTTCTGGTGGCGCTCCACTTGCTCCGGCGCTTTCTTATGCCTACCTGGCGGCAGGAATTCCAATTCTTCAAGGATACGGTGCCACCGAAACTTGTATCGTTTGCGCAAATCGGCCAGGCAACAATCACGTTGGTTCGGTCGGCATCCCGTTCGACGGAATAGAACTAAAGATTGCGGAAGACGGAGAGATTTTAGTTCGTGGTCCAAATGTAATGAGGGGCTATTACGGCCAGCCGGAAGCGACCGCAGCCGTACTCAAAGACGGATGGTTCTATACCGGAGACGTCGGTCACATGGATAAAGAAGGCCGGCTCTATATCACTGATCGAAAAAAGGATCTATTTAAACTTTCCAATGGAAAATATATCGCACCACAACTGTTAGAAAGCTTGTTGAAAGAGAGCGAGTTTGTCAGTCAGGTTGTTGTCGTGGGAGCTGGTCGCAAGCAGCCGGTCGCTTTGGTCGTGCCAGATTGGGAGAATCTGAATCAGGAACTGGCCACTACCAAAGAGGCGGTGCCAAAAAATCGGGCGGAACTGAGCAAACACCCAGCCGCGGTCAAGATTGTCCAACGCGACATCGCGGCTCTGACTGCTTCGCTCGCTGACTATGAGCGAATTCGCCGCGTTGCTCTCCTACCCAACGAATTTACCATCGACGGTGGTGAACTCACCCCTACCCTAAAAGTAAAACGTCGAGTGATCGATGAACGATTCGCCACAGTCATCGACGACCTCTATTCCTGACTACTACATGGGGCGTATCTTATTAATTGGCTTCGCTGGTTTAATCGGAACGTTGAGTCGCTACTTTTTGGCAGGCGTAATTGGGAGACGCTTTGGCGAAAGCTTTCCGATAGGATCGCTTGTTATCAATGTGGTCGGTTGCTTTCTGGCCGGATTCTTTTTCTACTTACTTCAGGAACGGAGTCTGGTGAGCGAAACAGTAAGACTCGCTATCATGGTTGGTTTTTTGGGTGGCTTTACCACCTTCTCCGCATTTGGTTTACAAACGTTTACACTCTTCAGAGATGGAGAAATGCTCCTCGCCTGCATGAATCTAATTGTGTCGAATCTGGTGGGTCTGTTTTTTGTTTGGGTTGGATTTTTACTGGCTCGAACTCTGGTGAGTTGAATTTTGTCTGCAATTCGTTCCGAGCCATCACCAACCCTGTTTCTTCGTTTGTAGGATCGACTCGGCCAGGATTTTCAGGTCAGGCGGAATTTCTGGTGGCTGATTGTCGCCGCGGAATGCACTGTGATAGTGCGCCAGCAGCGGTAACTCAGCATTGCAGAATTCGCAGCACCTGAGGTGGTAGCTGACGAGGTTGTTTATCGCTGCTGATAGTCTTTCAGTTCGAAATGACAGGAGCGTGCGGGACGACGGGCATGCTACCGATTTCTGAAAAGGCAGACTCTCCTTCAAGCCTTTCATATTTGTTTCAGGACCTCACACGTCCACAATAAGTCCAATCGGGGCTCAGCCTGCGAGTCAAAATGAGGATTTGCCTGGGACAAGGACGACCAACCAGCCTTCACTGGCGACTAAACTTCCTACCGATCAACAGTACAAAATGAACAATTCCCAAGTATTTCCAGATATTTCCCCCAAAAACCCACGTTGTTCCAACTATTCCTACTAAGTAAAAACCTGTTGCTCATTCTTTAAAATGTTGTTACCATGCGGTTGTCAGTCGAGTCGAGAGTTTTCGGCTGGCATATCCAGGAATCACCGCCTCCATAGCGGTGGAAGATCGTCAGGCCAACAACCTTGTCCAGCGCTTGCCTCGAATGGCAGCTCCTAACGCTTCCATAACGAAAGATTGGTAGTCCCCCAAGGCCCAGCCCCTGGTAACAATCTCTGTACTCACGATCTTGCCAGATACACCCGAAGCGAACACATCGCTTCACGTCGCGAATAGCCCAGACGATCCAGTACTCGCCCATTCTTGAGACCGAACAGAGACACTACCCCAGAACCAAGTGGCAACTCGGACAATCCTGTGAAATCCATTAGTGAAGATTACGAACAAGTACTCGAGCCCGGGGCCGAAGCTAAACCTTCTCAGCCACCGCGTGTTCGTCGCAGTGCAGAACGAAACGCCAAGAACGCGAAGTGGGTTGAGAGTCTGCGTGCCTCAGACGTTAATCGACTGTGGGCCGAGCTGCATCGAATCGTCTCACATCATCCTCTGGTGCGAGCGTCGCGCAGTGCTGGTCTACTGATCGAAGAGGGCGGCGGCTCTGCTTACACCGATCTAACCCAGGAATTGTTTGTCCAGCTGCTTAGTAAGAACCGCTTTGAACACTATCTCGAAACAGGTATGACCGATTACGAGATCGAGTGTGAGATTAGCCAGATCGAATTAACAAACCTGCTCACTGCGGAACTGCGGAAACGACATCCCGAGAGTTATCGTCTCGCACGTCGCATCTCAACTCTGATTCAATCCAGTACAAACTTTCGTCGCTTTGATTCCAGCGGTACGGACGATGAGCCCCACCGGCGACTCGCTGATCGAGTCTATGGCTTGAGTGAATGGAGCGACAAAAAATCGAGGCGCGGTGCTCATGAGGTCGAACAGCGAGTACAGATAATTGCCGTTCGGCAACGTGATACCAGGATGGTTGGATGTACAGGCGATTCACAAGTCGTGATCAGCAATCCTGATCTCGAAGACTTGATCGTGTCTGTGCTTGATGCTGTCGATTCCCCGGTTGATGTGCGGACGCTGCGCAGCCTGGTCATGTCGCGGCTGCCGGTAATGGATATTTATCTAGTCCCGCTTGATGGCGATGACAGCGACAACGAGAACAGTAATGCGTACGAGCCCGTAGACAAGCGCGAGAATCCGGAAGAAGGATTGCTGAAGCGCGAGTCAGAGCGAGAAGCGGCCGGTGCAGTCGAGCTTTTTCTAAAGAATTTGAACGAGGCAGTAAGAGGCAAAGTTAAACAATACAATCGCATCCTCGGTGTCCTGTGGTATTGCTACCTAAGTCCTGATCATTCGACCCAATTGGAAGTTGCGGCGGCATTAGGCGTTTCTGATTCATTGGTATCAGACTATCGCAGGCGCATTGAGCACGAGCTGCGAGCGTTGACCTTCACAGAAATTGACGAGGCCAAACACTTTGAACTGGCCCTACGCGACCACGTAAAGGCCTTAATGTTTGAATTAGAAGAGGAAGATATCGTGGTATAGGAGTTTCCTTGTAAGTGGGTGTAAGCTGTGGGTTGACCAAAGGGCGGCTGCCAACTGAGTGGCCGCTTCTGTTTTTGGTAGCATATGTAACCAATATTGAGGGGGTCAGTGTAAAGCGTGGAGGTTGTTTTTTGGCTGAGTGTGGCAGTAGTTTTGTATGCCTATTTGGGATACTTGCTGTTGCTGATTTTGCTCAACAAACTACGTCCGAAGCCCCTTTTTGCCCAAGCATGGACACCGTCGGTAACTATTATCATTGCCGCCTACAACGAACAGAAAGACCTCGCCGCCAAGTTAGAAAACACTCTCGCAATTGATTACCCCAAGTCCAATCTCGAGATTATCGTAACGTCCGAATGCTCAATCGACCGTACAGACGAGATTGCCCGAGAGTTCGCGCCGCGCGGCGTTCGATTGCATCGTCAGGAGGTGCGGTTGGGCAAGACTGCAGCGCAGAATGCTGCTGTTTTGCAGGCTAACGGTGAGATCCTCGTGTTCTCGGACGCAACAACTCACTATCAGCCTGACGTCTTGCGGTTGCTGATGCCGGCCTTTGCGGACCAGAGCGTTGGTTGCGTGACTGGTCGGGTGATTTACCAGGACGTCAAAGAATCGAGTGTCGGGAAGGCGACGCAATCGTACTGGAATTATGAATTCCTCCTCAAGCAGCACGAGAGTAATGTCTGTTCCCTGATTGGTGTCTGCGGCTGTATGTACGCCGTGCGAAAGTCTGCATACGTCCCTCTATACAACGATGCTTGTAGCGATTTTATAATCGCAACCACCATGGTGGAACAGGGTCTGCGCGCGGTCTACGTTCCCGAAGCGGTTTGCATCGAGCAACCAAACCGGAAGGCCCAGAGAGAATTGGCGACGCGCGTTCGCATCATCTCCCAAACTTTTGCGGATCTGTGGCGCAATCGCTCGGTTTTAAATCCCTTTCGGAGCGGTTTTTACGCGGTCCAGTTGTGGTCACATAAGATTCTGCGTTATCTCGTCCCGGTCTTTTTGATCGCAATCTTCATCAGTAGCGGATTTCTCGTAACACGTCATGCGTTTTATGCGGCGGTATTTGCGCTACAAGTTGTCTTTTACCTGGTTGCGCTGGTTTCGGCTTTGCTCGAGAAGTTTGGTTGGAATGTTCGTCTGCTGGCGTTGCCACAGTACTTTGTAATCACGAACCTTGCTTCCTTGATTGCCTTCGTAAAGTTTATCAGCGGCGAGAGCTATACCCGTTGGGAACCCCATCGTGAACCGGCCTTACATGATGCACAAGACGTGCGAGATTGACAGAATTCTTGTAAACGCCAGTCTGTTCCTTATAAGATCGTGGCCCACAGATTGCTAGGGTATCTTCATGAAGAATGCACTATCGATAGATCTCGAGGATTGGTTTTGCGTACACAACCTGGCTGGCGTTATCAAACGCGAAGACTGGGACAAGTGCGATTTGCGAGTGCGCAACAATACGTTGCGGATCTTGGATTTGCTGGATAAGAACAAAGTTAAAGCCACATTTTTTGTGCTTGGTTGGGTGGCCGAGCGAGCGCCGGATCTGATTCAGGAGGTCGAACGTCGGGGACACGAAATCGGTGTACACGGTTACAACCATCTTTTGCTTACCGAAATCACGGCCGAAGAGTTTGATGCAGATCTGGACAGGGCGCTCGAAGCGCTGGCAAAAGCGGGCGTCAAAGCGAATCCAATTGGATTCCGTGCGCCCTCATTTTCGATGGTAAACACAACGAAAGACTGGGCGCTCCCAACACTCGAAAAGTATGGTTTTCGTTACGATTCCTCCGTCTTTCCGGTAGGCTTTCATCCGGATTATGGCATCGCGGATGCGCCGCTAATACCCTATAAAATCACGGACCAACTGTACGAGTTTCCGATGAGCGTATTAGAAATGTACGGCCGGCGCTTTCCTTTTTGCGGAGGAGGTTATTTTCGGTTGTTTCCCTATGCATACACGAGTTTCTGCATCCGTAAAGTCAATCAACAGGGCCGGGCGGTAGTTTTCTATTTGCATCCCTGGGAAATAGATCCGGAGCAGCCACGAATAAAAAATCTTTCAGCTTCGCAAAAGTTTCGTCATTATCGCAATTTAGATCAAACAGAGAAGAGATTGACACGATTAGTAAACGATTTTGAATTTACCACGGTGAGAGAGGTGCTTCAGATTTGAATAACGAGATTCAGGCCCAGAGAGCTTTTTGGAACAGTGAAGCCGATGCTTTTCAGAAGATTTATACCCATCGCAAATCACGATTTGCGGTTGCGCTGGACCAGATCTTCCGGCAAGACATGTATGAGCGTTATACCTTTACGATCGAGCATTGCGAGCCTATTAAGGATCGGAAATTCCTCGATGTAGGTTGCGGCAACGGCATGTATTCGCAGGAACTCGCGCGCAAAGGCGCCGCAAAGGTCGTTGGCCTGGACATTTCCGAAGTAATGATCGACGTGTGCCGCAAGTCGACCCAGGAGAAAAACCTCTCGGACATTTGTACTTTTATTCAAACTGATCTGCTCGACTACAAACCTGATTCGACGTTTGACGTTAGCTTCGGCATCGGATTGTTTGACTACATCAGCGATCCGCTGCCGGTGTTGAAACGTATGAGAGAAGTCAGCACTGACAAAGCGATTTTGGCTTTCCCCAGACTCTGGACTTGGCGGGCTCCGATCAGAAAAGTAAGACTTGCTCGCAAGGGTTGTGATGTTTACTTCTACAGTAAAGCCAGCATTGAGCAACTGCTGAGCGCAGCCGGTTTCAGCCGCCAGGAAATATTTAAGGTCGGAAAGCTCTATTGCGTCGTGGCCCATGTGTGATTTACGGCCCCGTCGTAAATCTTAAAGAGCTGATGTCGGGTGGTTAGTAGTTGTGTCTCTCGTTGAGGATCAGTTTTGAATGCACCGGAAAAAATCGGTCTGTCTCTAACAGTCCGCGCACTTTGGCTGCTCGTCGCCAAGATTTTAGCATTCTCGTTGAGTATCGCTCTTCCGCTGCTCCTGGTTCGACGTCTAAGCCAACAAGAGTTCGGCCTTTACAAGCAAGCCTTCCTGGTGGTGGGAACCGCGCTCGCCTTGCTTCCTCTTGGCTTCCAGATGAGCGCCTTCTATTTCCTTCCAAGAGAAAAGGATCGGCAAGGCCATATTGTCCTCAATATTCTTCTGTTCCATCTCTTGATGGGCGGGTTTGGCGCGCTGGTTTTGGTGCTGTTTCCCCAACTCCTGACTACAGTCTTCCACAGTTCTGAGCTGGTCAATTTTGCTCCTGTAATTGCAGCAGTTATCTTCTTCTGGGTTGTTTCGTCATTTCTCGAAGCGGTTTCAGTTGCCCACCAGGAAGCACGTCTCTCAACCGTCTTTATCGTCTGCGCTCAGCTAACAAAAACTGGCTTGCTGGTGCTGGCAGCGATCGCGTTTGGCTCGGTGAAGGCACTCATTTATGCAGCGCTGGCGCAGGGAGTTTTGCAAACCATCATTCTGCTGTTTTATTTGCGATCGCGTTTTCCAAGCTTCTGGGGCAGTTTCGACAAAGATGTGCTGCGCATGCAGTTGTCTTACGCGTTACCCTTTGGTGTGGCGGGACTGCTCTTCACCTTACAAACCGATCTGCCGAACTACTTTGTCTCCAACCAATTCGATCCAGCGACCTTTGCGATCTACGCTATCGGCTGTTTCAACATTCCTTTGGTTGGAATGTTGAGCGAATCGGTGGGTGCAGTGATGATTCCTCAGGTCAGCCTGTTGCAGAAACAAGGTGCTAATCGCGAGATTCTCGCGCTCACCGCGCGAGTAGCCCGAAAACTGGCGTTGGTCTATCTGCCGCTGTACGCATTCCTTATTGTCATGGGCCCTGATTTCCTGACAGTACTATTCACGCGGCAATACGCCGCAAGCTGGCCCATCTTTGCGATCAATCTGACGATGCTACCGTTGAGCATCCTCGTTACCGATCCCATCATGCGCGCACATGCAGAGCATCGAAAGTTTTCGCCAAAGTTGTACGCAGCGCTGGTGGTGTTGCTCTTCTCTCTCTTATGGCTGGGAACAAGCCGGTTCGGTTTGATTTGGGCCATCTCGGTAGTGGTTGGCGTAAACGTCATAGGCAGAACCGCTACCTGGATCAAGATTGGCACTATGTTAAAGATTCGCTTGCGTGACGTTGTCTTGTTGAAAGACGTTGGCAAGCTCGCAATCGCAGCGGCAACGGCGGCGATGATTACTGTACTCGTCCGGTCCGTGCTCCACGGCCTTTCGCCTTTCAGTAGATTATCTGTTTGTGCCGTTGTGTTTGCAGTGTTCTTTCTGGCGGGCATCCTGGTACTTGGTCTGCCCACGATTGACGAGCGAAACTCCATCAAGCGGCAACTGTCTCGTTTATGGCGACCGACACTCCAATCGGTTGGCGAGCCGGTGACAAGGAGTTGACCGTGTCAGTAGCGGTGCAAAAAGCCCAGACCCTAAACAAAGCGTACAGGCAATACGGCGCGCGTGGTGTGCTCGATATGTTAGCGCAAAAGGTGAAGTCGACGTGGCGTCGTGGTGAGGTTTGGCAACTGGGAAGATTTGTAGGGATGTCGACCGATATCGTGCGGCTCGATGGCTGCAAATTCACGATCGCCAAAGATCAGATGCCTTCAAATGTGATCGATCTACTGTTATCCGATCTCTATGAAGAGCCTGAGCGGGCGGCGGTTAAAGCATTTGTCAATCCGGAACTCCCAGTGGTTGAGTTGGGAGCCTGTATCGGCGTGGTCTCTTGCATTACAAACCGTCGCTTGCGCAACCCGCAGGATCAAGTCGTAGTCGAGGCGAACCCCGCGTTGTTACCGGTTCTAAAGCAAAACAGGGAACGCAACGGTTGTCATTTCAAGATTGTCAACGCCGCCGTTTCCTATGGGTCTCCTACGATCAAATTTAACGTCGACAACAACATTCTTGCGAGTAGTGTGGATAACGGTGAAACGGGAGGAGTGGTTGTTTCCACAACTACACTAGAACGCCTCCTGGACGAACACGGTTTCAAACGCGCTACGTTGAGTTGCGACATTGAAGGCGCCGAGCTGCAACTCGTCGAACACGAGCTCAAGACGCTGAGCGAGCGGATAAGCACAATCATCATGGAGCTGCACGACCGCTTGGTAGGAGAAGCACCGACTCGACAGATGCTGGGAACTCTCGAGCGCGCCGGCTTCACGATCGTAAGCAGAGAGGGGGACGTGGTCGTGCTTCAAAGGTTATCTGCCTGACTCTGTTTGCACAGTGTTACCTGATGAAAATGATCCTTCATGAAACGCTCTCGCGTCGAATTCTTTTGCCGGTGCGCCAGTTGAGTCGCTTGGCCCATCCAGCGCGACGCGAGGCGGCGAGAACGTATGCGCGGGGTCTAGCAGAACGGAGCGCATTGCAGAAGCTTGGACCAGAGCAACGTAACGATTGGATACTAAGACGTCTGCGATCAGTTGTGCGTCGCGCCGCTGCCGAGGTGCCTTACTATGGCGGACTCTTAAGAAGCGTTGGCTTTGATCCCGCCTCAGACTTTTCTTTTGATGATTTCGCCGGTTTGCCGGTACTCGAGCGTGACGAGGTGAGGCGCGCCGGCAAAGAATTGATCTCGGAAAAGATTCCGCGTGAGTTGCTGGTAAAAGATTCGACCGGCGGATCGACGGGAACGCCTACTGATGTGTGGCTTGGTCCGGAAGAGATTGGTTGGCGCGAAAGCGGACTCGAGTATCCTATGCAGCGGATTGATGTGCCAACCGGGGTAAGTACGGGATTCTTCTGGGGGCACAATCTAGATCCCCTCAATCGCGAAGGCCTGCGGGATCGTTATCACGACTTCGAGATGAACCGGCGCTGGTTCGACTGTTTTCGTCTCTCTCCGGAAGTGTTTGAGAGTTATCACCAGCAGTTCCAGCAATGGAGGCCAACGTGCATAGTAGCTTATGCCAGTGCGTTGGGCCATTTTGCCAACTTTATCCTGGAGCGCGGTTACAAAACAGAGTACCCAACGCGATGCTTCGTCACCGGCGCTGAGAAGTTATTGCCCGCACACCGGAGCGCGATCCTTGACGCCTTTAAACGGCCCGTACACGAACGTTACGGCAGTCGCGACGTCGGCCTGATCGGTTTTCAGTACCACCCGGAAGATAACCTGGATTTTGAGATTGATTGGGCCAACGTCCTCGTCCAGCAGGAAACAAGCGAGCCAGTCTCTCCAATTTTGATTACCAAACTCCACGCCGACGGAATGCCGATGCTTCGTTATCGGATTGGGGACCTGGCTAGGTTTCCTGAGAGCAGTAAGCCCGCGCACCCGGCACTGGTCCTGCACGAAATAGTTGGCCGCACAAGCGCCCGTATCTGGTTACCCGACGGTCGTTGGGTGATGAGCGAGGAATTGCCGCACCTTTTGAAGGATTATCCAGTGAAGGAGTTCATGTGCATACAACGAGCGGACTACACGATTCAACTGCGAATTGTGCCGCGGAATGGTTTTTCTGAAGAGAACAAGAAAAGAATCCTTCACACAATGGGTGTAAACTTACCAGGGTTGGACGTGGAAATAGCGCTTGTTGACGAAATACCGCGGACTGCTGCTAACAAGTGGCAACCAGTGGTAAGTGAAGTAAGCGTTTAGCCAGAGTAGACACATAAAGGATTTTCTGGTGCAAGAGGTGGACGACCAGCAACAATTTGACCCGCGAGTGGCCGCACTTGATGTCGGCGCGAGGAACTACGCAGAAATGGACCAGCGCCGCATGAACAATGCGTTAGACCGCCTCGGTGAAATGCTCGGTTGGGCTGCCAGTGGTGGTGGCCCATTGGGACAGGTAATCAAGGCCGGTGCGAAAGTAGTCATCAAGCCCAACTTCGTGATGCATGAAAATAGCGGGCCGGGAGGAATGTCGCCTCTGCTCACGCACCAGTCGTTGGTCCAAGCTGCCACGCGAGCAGCGCTGTTGGCGAATCCTGCGCAGGTGATTGTTGGTGATGCTCCGATCCAGGGGTGCGACTTTGATCTGTTGCTGAAAAACGCTGAATTGGATGATTGGTCCAAGTCGCTCCAGCTTCAGGATACGCGCTTCAAAGGGATTCGCGATTTCCGCCGCACCATCGCTAAGTTCGTTGATGGCGTCAGGATCGCCCAGGAAAATGTTCAGTCTGAAGACCGGTTCGTGCTTTTTGATCTTGGCGCTGAGAGTTTGCTCGAGCCAATCACTGACGAGAACTCGTCGTTTCGTGTCACCTGTTACGATCCACGGCTAATGGCGAAAACGCACGCGCCCGGTTGTCATCGTTACCTGATCGCGCGTGAGATCTTGGAAGCGGATGTAGTCGTCAACCTGCCGAAACTCAAGACACATCAGAAGGCCGGCATCACCTGCGCGCTAAAAAACCTGATCGGAATAAACGGAAACAAGGAGTATCTACCACATCACCGCATCGGAGGCTTAGATCTCGGCGGCGACTGTTACCCTGGCGGTAGCGACTTAAAACGCGCGCTGGAGTTTATTCACGATCGCCAGAATATGTCTAACTCGCATGCTGCGAGTCGCATGTGGCGGACGGCAGCGAATCAGTTTTACCGGCTGTTGCGTTTAAAAGGCGATCGCTTCGGCCTCGAGGGTTCATGGTCAGGCAATGACACGATCTGGCGTACCTGCCTGGACCTCAATCGAATTCTTCTTTACGGAACTCCGGCAGGCACCATAGCTGACAACCCTCAGCGTACTGTGATTCATATAACTGATGCCATCGTTGCTGGACAAGGTAATGGACCACTCTCGCCGGAACCGTTGCCAATGGGATTGTTGCTGGCAGGCGGAAACGCTGCTGCCGTTGATTGGATTGGCTCATATTTATTGGGATATTCGCCCGAGGATATTCCGATCGCCCGCGAAGCTTTCGGCGCCTTTCGATGGCCGCTCACTAAATTCACGCCAGCAGACATCCAGTTACTCGGGGATCTCGGCAACGGCAGTGCTGACAAACTGTTGCAGTCTCGCCCGGTTGAGCCGATCAATCATCCAGTCGGATGGCAGGATGTGGCGCGCAGCCAGCGCCGTCAAGCTATGGTGAGCTGAGAACATTACTTCGCAAGGGAGAACGATGCGCGCCAAGCATGGCCAACGTTATACAACTCTTCGATAGCTTCCGTCAGGGCGGCACAGAGTGGCAAACTGTGCAGCTGACACGTTTGTTGCACGAGAGTGGTAAGCATCGACTGTTTCTTGCTTCACTCAATGACGAAGGACCACTGCGTTCGGAAGTCGAAAAACTCGGCTTCCATGAAATTCCCTCATTTCCATTACAGAACTTCTACAACCTCAACGCGGCGAAACAGCTGTCCCGGCTGACTTCGTTTTTGCGCAACAACAAGATCGATCTCGTTCACGCGCACGACTTCTACACCAATATCTTCGGCGTGGCGGCTTCGAGGCTTGCGGGAGTGCGAGCGTGCATTGCCTCTCGCCGTGAGACTGAGGGCCTTCGCTCGCCGGCGAAGCGTTGGGTTGAGCGACGTGCATTCAATGCGGCGGCTGCTGTCGTTGCAAATGCAGAAGCAATCCGCAGGCAATTGATTGCCGAAGGTTTGCCTGCCCATAAAGTCGTGACTATTCATAACGGCCTCAACGTCGCACACGTGACGCCACGTATTAATGCGCAACGAGCTGATTTATTACAGAGTTTTAATCTCCCCAATGGGCGTCGCTTTGTAACTATCGTCGCCAACATGCGCCATGTCATGAAGGACCAGGCGAGTTTCCTGCGTGCTGCCCAGCTCACTCGCGCGGTCCTGCCCTACAGCTCATTCATCCTGGCCGGCGAAGGTGAACAAATGCCGCACTTGCAACAACTCGCTGCTGAACTTGGCCTTGCCGATAGCTCTTTCTTTATCGGACGCTGCAATCGAATTGCAGACCTGCTGGCGATCTCGGATGTTTGCGTGCTGAGTTCTAAAGGTGTGGAAGGGTTCTCGAATTCGATCCTGGAATACATGGCGGCAGGCCGGCCCGTAGTCGCAACTGACGTAGGTGGTGCACGTGAAGCCGTGGTTGACGATGAAACCGGCTACGTCGTTAAGCCGCAAGACTTCCAAGCGATGGCCGCGCACCTGATCTCCTTACTTCGGGATCCAGAAAAAGCATTAGCTATGGGAGCACAGGGCCGTAAAAGAGTATTGGAGCAATTTTCGTGTGAAGCGCAGTTGAAGCGCGTCGAAGAGCTTTACGCTAAACTTTTGAAATAGGGAGTCAATTCAGATTCCATGGATTCTACCGGAACAGATTCCATGGATTCTACCGGAATAGGTGACTCTTTAGCCGTTTACAGTTAGATTAACGAGGTGTCGCGATTGTCTCAAAGTGGTGATTACGAAAGTGTCTTGAACCCTCGTCGAAAGCACTCAGCCTTTCGCGACGAAGTCTCCCCAGCGCTCGTTACCGAAGAGTTTCCCGTCCGGACCAAACCGAGTACCGAACCCCCCGAACAACATGAGTTGACTCCAGAGATCGGAGCGGCAGATGGTTGGAGCCTGCGGAAGGGTCATGGCTTAACTTTCATCGCCCTCTTCTTCTTCAGTGTCGTCCTTTATTTTCGGCCCTACGAACTGATCCCTGCATTGTCGTCATTCACGCAGATGGCATTCTTCTTCGGCATCCTGACACTGGCTATCTACGTGCCTTCACAATTGATGGTCGAGGGTAATCTCACCGCCCGACCGCGTGAAATTCACCTGATATTACTTCTCTGGCTGGCTGCATTTCTCTCCATGCCGATGGCCACAAGTCCAGGCGAGGCCTACAAGGAATTCACGGACGTGCTCCTGAAGGCGATCGTGATTTTCATCGTGACCGTAAACGTTGTACGAACGGAGAACCGATTCAAGCTGATGATTTGGTTGGCGTTTGCCGTGAGTCTCTATCTGAGCTATTACGCAGTCAGCGACTACATGCACGGCAATTTTCGGGAGGGTTTAGCTATCAACAATAATCAGCGAATCGGTGGCGCGATCCGGGGACTGTTCGGAAACTCAAACGATCTGGCGCTTCACCTCGTGACTATGGTGCCGCTGGCTATAGGTTTCGCCTTTGGGTCAAAAGGCATTTTCCGAAAACTCTTGTACTTCGCTTTTGCGTCTCTGTTTATTTCCGCAATAGTCGTCACGTTTTCGCGAGGAGCTTTTCTCGGCCTGTTTGTGACGGCGCTCGTGCTGGTGCGAAAGATAGGTCGCAAGAATAAGACTCTCAGTGCCGGGGTGCTCATTGTAGCCTTGCTGGCGTTGTTGACACTGGCACCAGCTAGTTACTCGAACAGGCTTTCGACCATCTTTAGTTCTTCGTCCGACGTCACGGGTTCATCCACGCAGCGCACAGAAATTCTGAAGCGTTCGATCTGGGTTACGCTTCGTTACCCTCTGTTTGGTGTTGGAGTGGGAAACTTTCATTACAAGTCTGTGCACGAACTGGTTACGCACAACGCTTACACGCAAGTCTCATCCGAAATGGGAATCCCGGCCCTGGTAATGTATTTAATGCTGATGATCTATCCGCAGCGTCGGCTGCGCGAAATCGAACTCGCTACGGCGGACGTTGCCGATAAGCGTAAGCTTCATTATTGGTCCATAGGAATACAGGCGAGCATAATCGCCTATATGGTATCGAGCTTCTTCGGTGCCGTTGCCTACCAGTGGTACATCTATTACCTGGTTGGCTACGCGGTAGCCGTCCGCCGGATTTATTACGTGGACCAACATGCAGAACCGAAATCATAACAGCCGGGCACAGCCTCTCATCAGTGTCGTCATTCCGGCCTACAACGTCTCAACGTACATTGGGGAAGCCTTAGACTCCGTCTTCGTTCAGGACTTTAAGGGGTATGAGGTGATCGTTGTAAATGATGGCTCGACAGACACCCCGGAACTCGAGAAGGTCCTCGAACCATTTCGAAGTCGGATCCGTTACATTTATCAGGATAATCGCGGAATTTCGGCCGCTCGCAATACTGCGCTGCGTGCCGCTCGCGGCGAATTGATTGCACTGCTCGACGCTGACGATATTTGGCATAGAGGAAAACTCACGGCGCAACTCGCGTTCATGAAAGAGGGCAACTTTGACATGGTCTATGGGGATGCCGTGCTCATCGGCGACGTACCCTGGCCCGCCGGTACGACCTTTATGGATCGTTCTCCCTCAAATGGGCCAGTCACGCTTAAGGCTTTGTTGGACCTGAGCGTAACCGTGGTTGTATCCACAGTCATTATGCGAAGAGATTTGGTGGATCAGGTTGGTTCCTTTGATGAAGAAGATCGAAACATCACGGAGGATTTCGATCTTTGGTTGCGGCTCGCACATAAAGGAGCCCGCATTGGTTACCAGAGGGAAGTCCTGGCCGATTATCGTTATCGTGCCGATAGCATTTCGGCGAACCGTATCAAATTGCATGAAGCAGCATTGCGGGTGTTACAAAAGACACGGGCCTCGCTGATGTTGAACGATAGTGAGAAGGAAGCATTAGTTCTGACCGAGCAGAAATTGGAATCGATCTTAATACTCGAACGCGCCAAGACAATGATCGTTAAGGGACAAGTTGCTGAAGCTCGGGCCATGGTGGCAAAGGTGCGAAAAACAAATAAAAGTTGGAAGATTTCCGTTGCCCTCGTGCTTTTGTATACGTTTCCAGGGTTGTTGAGCCGATATTTAAAAAAGCGACATCCCGTTTAGGGTCCCGAAATACTTCTCCCATTTGTGGCGCTCTACAAATACTCTCCAAAATCATTTTCTTGCGACCTGCGCGAGAAACTGTAAACGATGCGTCTTGAAGTTGTTGTTCCAACATATAACCGGGCCAACTTGTTACCGGTTTGCTTGAAGAGTCTGAAGTCAGCGAATGTCCCGCATGGCCTAACAGTCGGCATCACTATCGTTGACAACAACTCGAACGATAATACACGTGAAGTTGTTGAGAGTTCCCAGGAACAGTTTGAGGGGCGCCTGAGCTATCTTTTTGAGCCGACCCAGGGAAGGTCGGCCGCTCTGAACGCCGGCATCATTGGCAGTGAAAGCGATCTGGTAGGCTTTATCGATGATGATGAGGAAATCGATAAAACCTGGTACGAAACGATATATCACGCATTCACGACTTACGATGTAGATTTTATTGGCGGACCGTACATTCCCAACTGGGAGAAGGATCCGCCCACCTGGTTGCCCGCTGACCACGAGGGCGTTATCGGTTTGGTCGCAGCAGGGAACCTAATAATTCCGTACGACGAGCACTATCCCGGCATTCTCATGGGCGGTAACGCGGTCATTCGCCGCGCGGTGCTTGAGAAGGTTGGTCTTTATATGACTTCACTGGGTCGCACCGGTGCACGTCTCCTGGCGGGCGAAGACGAGCACATGTATCGCCGCCTGCTGGCAAGCGGGGCCAAAGGGTTATATCTCCCCGATTTGAAGATCCACCATTTAATTCCCGCCGTACGCTTGACCAAGAAGTATTATCGGAGTTGGTCATTCTGGCGCGGCGTCTCCTGCGGCGTGCTGGATCGAGAGCAGCCGCAATCCGTACCATATTTTTTCGGCGTTCCGCGATATCTCTTCGGTGCTGCGAGTCGAGGGTTGGTCAAATGGGGCACGGCCCCAATTCGGAACGCAGCCACGTCGCAAACGTTTTCACACGAGTTGGCAATGTGGGACCTGGCCGGTTTCTTCTACGGCAAGCATTTTTATCACTAAAACCACGGATCAGATCAGCTTGCTCCGCTATTTATTCATGGGCAGAATAATGGACCAACCTTCAACTGTGATGCACCTACCGGTTAGGGCAAGAGCGACTCTAAAGGCAGAATCGAAGTGCATCCAATAAAAGTTCTTATCGTGGCCGCGTCAATGGATATTGTAGGCGGTCAGGCTGTACAGGCAGTCAGGTTGATCGAGCATCTGAAACAAGAGCCGTCTGTAACGGTAGATTTCTTACCGGTGAACCCACGTTTACCTGGCGTGCTACGCCGGCTACAGTCGATCAAGTACGTTCGTACGATCACCACTTCAACCCTCTACTGGTTGAACTTGTTTACCACGATTCCATACTTTGATGTGATTCATATCTTCTCAGCATCGTACTTTTCGTTTTTGCTTGCACCTGCCCCGGCTATCATCGTGGCGTGGTTATTTGGCAAGCGAATCTTGCTCAACTATCACAGCGGGGAAGCCGAGGATCATCTGCAGCGATGGCCGCGAACCAGCATTCCTTTACTGAAGATTGCCGATGACATTGTGGTCCCATCACCATACCTGGTCAGAGTATTCGCCAAGTTTGGGCTGACGGCGAAGGCAATTTTCAATGTGATCGATTTCGAGAAGTTAACTTTCCGCAAACGAGGGGTGCTGCGTCCTCTCTTTCTCTCGAATCGAAATCTTGAGGCGCACTATGGAGTAGACGTGGTGCTGCGAGCTTTTGCAATCATCCAAGAACGTTTTCCAAACGCTTCGTTAAAGGTAGCCGGCGAGGGTGCTTGCCGGGGAGCACTGCAAGATCTCGCAGCCAAGTTGAATCTGCGCAACGTGGAGTTCGTTGGTAGTGTCACTCGCGAACGGATGGCGGAGTTGTACAATCAGGCCGATTGCTTCTTGAATGGATCCAGAATCGATAACCAGCCGCTCTCGCTACTCGAGTCGTTCGCTAGCGGCCTGCC
>DATIBX010000610.1:0-2820 GCA_035457105.1 Pyrinomonadaceae bacterium | reverse complement strand
CCATCCAAAGTATCCATGAGAAAGAGTGGAGTGTCGGACCTCGGCCGGATGACTTCTTGAACCGGTTCTTTGGTTTCTCGGTCACTCAACTCTTGACCGAGTTCGTATCCGGCTTGCCAGTACTTAGTTCCTTCGGAATTGATTCCAGCTTCAACTCCTCGTCTAAATTCCTGTGAATTCGCATCCACATTTGTTTTTTGGTTTTCGCTCATTAGTCGTCTCTTTCGAGTTTTTAAACTCCTGCAGAATAAATTCGTTTTGCTTATCCGTTGTTGCGGTTAATAAGTCTTCCTTCTTCTCTTGATAAGCTGAACTTGATTTGGTTGAAGCGGGCGGAATCTCGCTTAGGCATCGGAGGCGTTGCGACGCACGAACTCCTGTTCTGCGAAGGCAGATTTAATCTCGGCAATACGTGAATGCGTCTTTCCGCGAAAACTACGCTTAGATAGTGCGTCGTCGGCCAACGACCAGGTTGTATACGAAGACGATCACAGCAGCCACCAGCAAGAGATGAATCAGGCTCGTACCGCCGCCTACTCCCAAGCCAAAGCCCAATAGCCATAGGACCAGCAAGATGACCAATATTGTCCACAACATTACTCCACTCTCCTTTTCTAAGTCTGCGTCAAGGGAGGTCTATCCCTTGAGCGAATGAACAGTTAACCTAACCCAAAACGACAATCTGATTGTCGACTGATTTCACGCCGCGAATCGCCTTTACTAGCTGCTCAGCCTTCGCCTTTATGGCTGCCGGACTCGACGGCTCCAGTTAAGCTCTCTTGGCAAGAACAACGGCACAAGAAATAGGTCGCTGGCCTGGTCTCGGGTGTCGAGAGTAATTGTCTGGAGGGACTGCGGATGACTAGTCTACCCCTCAAGCGATTCGTGATCTGTGCGCCAGAACACAAAGCCAAAGGCAGAGAGGAGAATCGTTCTTAAGCTCGACAAGAGTTTATTCACGCGGCAATCGGAATCTCGTTCAGCAGCCGAGCTAGCATTGATCTCAACTGATCGAAGTTGTCGGGGCGGGTGATATAGACGTTGTTTCCGATCCCGACTTCATCCCCTTCATCAATCTCTGCGATGCAAAAGACCACGACCGGAACTCTTTCTCCTATTGCCGCCAGCTCGCGAATATGACGCGCGGCGCGAACAACTTCATGGGGTAACCCGGCCAGGCTTACTAGAATCAGGTTGGGACGCTGTCGCCGGGCGCTTTCGATCGCGTCCTTTTCATCCCGGCCGAGTGTCACGATATACCCGTCGGACTGCAACAGCTTCTCAATGCCGTCGCGGGTTTCATCTATATCTTCCACTACCAGGATGATCGGGCGGGAATGGCTCTCATTATTCATGGAAACAGTCCCCTAAAGACGGTGGTATTCCAGTTAATTCCATTTGCTAGATTCCTAAGCGTCACTTCATACCCTCCCCAAATGCTCTTTGCTGGTGGACCAGAGGTACCAGGATCTCCTCAGTATCACATTCACACTCATAGCTGAAGGATCTCGTCTTCAATTCCAATATCTTGCAAACGACGATGCGAGATGTCCGTGCGAAAGCACACAGATGGGTTCGATAGAATCGCTGACTGAAGGACTCTATGCGACCCAGCGCACAGACGGCTCCGCTTGCCTGGTCTAACATCACAACTACGCTCCAACTCCACACCGTTAAGATGTCCGTCGAGGGGCCAGGTAGCTCCTCGCAGCCCTTCCCGCAGATGAGATAATTCACTCTTCGGTTAGCTTGGACGGCGAGCGTTTGAGAAAGAGAGTTTATGAACAAGATTAAAGTTTGGCCGCATCTTACGATTATCGGAGTGGTGGTTGCGCTGATCGCCGCCGTTAGCGTGGGATTTTGGATGAAGCAGCAGCAGACCACATCCGCCGAGGAAATGCCTTCCGTGGCTCGGATACAAAGAGTGGATGGCGAGGTCGCTTTCAGCGATAACCTGACGAACAGCAACGCTACTGATACGAATGCAGACTGGACAGTCGCTACTGCGAATCAACCATTCTCAGTGGGAGATCGGATCTACACAAAAAATAGTTCACACGCCTCGCTCGCCTTTAGCGGACGCAATTTTGCGCGGCTCGATCCAAACACTTCACTTGATGTCGTATCGCTTGGAGACCGCCGCACGCAGCTCGCGCTCCGCGACGGCTCGGCAATGTTTGAAGTTGGCTATTTGGCACCTAACGAATTGTTTGAAGTAGCCACCCCGCACGGTGCAGTTAATTTTGAGCAGGCGGGACTTTACCACATTGGATTCGACAATAATGGCGGTGTGTTGGTCTCAGTGTTGAGCGGTCTCGCGCAGGTCGTAGGACTGGCGGGCTCCGGGCAAATTAATAAAGGCGAAATGCTCACACTCGTGGGCCAGACAGTGGCCGAGGTTGCTCTGTCTCGTTTGAACGGCCAGGCTGCCGGCAATCAAGTAGACGATTATTATCGATATCAATATCCTAATTCCTACGACGGTCGTTACAGCAACTACGACGCGTATCTTGGCGATCCTTACTATTACGATCCTTACAGTCGCAACGCCAGTTATAAGTACGCGAGTTCAACCATTCCGGGCATCAACGATTTGGATTACTACGGCGATTGGCAGAATGTTGGCGGCTATGGCAATGCCTGGAGACCCCGAGTCAATTCAGATTGGGTTCCGTATCAGCAGGGCCAGTGGTCCAACGATTATCCATACGGGCCAACGTGGGTGTCGAGTGAGCCCTGGGGCTACGCACCCTATCACTATGGCCGCTGGGCCAATGTTGGTAACCAGTGGTACTGGATTCCCGATGGCGTGAACACGAC
>DATIBX010000609.1:0-11998 GCA_035457105.1 Pyrinomonadaceae bacterium | reverse complement strand
GGACCATTCGCGGCGTTCACGGGAAAGGTGGAAGGGATCAATCCGTCCAAGACACTGCTAAAGGTAAGGGTTGAAATCTTCGGCCGAGTAACACCAATCAAGATAAATTTTTTGGAGGCGGAGAAACTAGAATTCGAACGGCCCGTCCCTCCTACATCTATTGAAAATTAACAAGCGCAAACGGTGACGTTTGCTGGATCCTCTTTCGGTCGCACCGAACAAGCTTGCAGCGGACTCGTCGGTGAGTGTCTTTTATTCGCAGTTGAGATTGTCGGAAAAATGGCTTAGTGAGTACGGAAGGCTATTTACGCCGGACAATCGAGCCCAGTTTCCCCCAACAGGGAATCGTTTCGCAGTAGCGGAGAAAGGCTTATTAAGTTAGTCGAGGAGAGCACAAGACTTAATGCAAGGGCGGCAGAGAAGATTGAGCAAGCCGCAGGTCTCATGAGTGTTATAGGCCATCATAATGGGGCTGAATTGTCCGCCCCACCCTCACAATGAAGCTCCGTAAAGCCAGAGCTTCAAACTGAAGTTAGCTTGTCACTTAGATTGTTACTAATGTGGACAAGGATCTTACCCAGTCGAGTTTAAGCGATGGATAAGCTAATCACAGCAAATGCCAAACTCTTTCTTATCTGCGTTGCACTTCACCTTGTCTGTGCAAGCCCTATTGAAGCGCAGTCAAAAGATTCTCTGAACCTCGGGAGTCAGGATCACGTCGTTTACCTCGACTTCGCCAAACTGCCAACTAAAACAAGATTTGAGAATGGGGACTTACTCGGGCTGTATGACGCAAAACGGTCGGCTGAAAGCTTTTATCACAAATGGGGAATGGGGCTGGACAATTGCCCGACAGGAAGTTTACGCGAAGGCGTCGTTGCCTATTGTTTGCCTTGCGTTGGACTCGGGCGGCACCGTTCGGATCCGCATCATCAGCAACCCGATAGATTCGTCGACATAGGCCCAGTGGGGATCGTTGTCTTGTATGAGCCTGACAAGGACCGCTTCTATCTATGGAACAGTTATTGGAACTTTGCAAATGTGTTAGGACCATTCGATGGTAACCCAAAGCTTGCCTTGAACCGGGCTATAAAACCGCGGAAGCACGAGCGCCATTTCCCGGGTGTGAATCTGCGCGTCGTGTCACAAAGATGGTTATATCCTGATGAGAGACTGGCCCGAGTCCCGCCTGGTTCGGTGTCCTACGATTGTTCAATGGATGATCCTTGTGTCCGAGATGTAGAACAGCAAAATTTGAATACCTTTATCACCCGGTTCCGTCTTGTTAATAATACGGGAATAAAGATCTACTACTTGGGAGAGCTTAATAGCGGTGATCCGGTTGGATACACATTACCTGAATTCGTTAGACGAACAGATTGCAACCGTGAAGTCGAGCGTCAGGGTCATAAAATTCAGTTCCCACGAAATAAGTGGAATCCATTGCAGCCTGGTGCATCAGTCGAGTTTGAAGTTCAGGAAAGAGGTTGGCAAGCGAAAAAGCAATTCTTTGGAGTGCTGATAAATACTGAACCTACTTATTGGGATGAGGTTGAAGTGCTTGGTGAGTATACGAGCATGTTTCGCACTTTTAAGTCTCAACCTGGAGTTTTTCCCTAAAAGCAATGCTTTTACCAGCCATGTTCACACGCACAAGGAGTAATTCGATATCTATTTCAATTGGCTGGGACCGATTTTATGCCTCTCGGAGAACGTAAATGTGACCGCGAGCAGTAAACTACAACGTGTTTGGCTGATCTTAGTGAAGGTCACTGTGGTTGGTGACAATCCAACTCACCTGACAGTCGGGTCGGAAGCACTCGTTCAGTGCTTTGTACCTGAGACGGTGCTCGAGACTGCTCTGAGTGTATGCGACAGCGTTCTCCAAAGACAGGGCTTGCTCCGGACGGACGTGCTTAAGTGCGTTAGTTTTGAGGAGACTGAACCTGACGACGAAATCCCAAACTTTGTGAAGCGCGACGTGCTTCGGGCCCGAACTTCGGGTGAGGCGTTTACGGGCACGTTTTTCATAAGCTCGGACACCGCCTCGCGCGAACAAAAGCCTGAGAATGCCGATTCTTCGTGGGAGAACTGAGATTCCGCTGACCGTATGGTCCAACCTCACAGTGTCAGCTAAATAGTGAAGACGGAAGGTCGCTTTACACTTTTCATTCTTAGGACTTATCCTAAGATTGTCTCCTCCAAGGATCCCCTCTTAAAAACGCCTCCGAGTTCAACTTTCCAAAAGCGAAATTGAGACAGCGTGAGTGGCATTTACACCATTCCAGTCGCATTGTCCGTGCTCGGAGTGATCCTGATCTCAATCTCAGGCTATTTGGCAGCGAGATGGTTTTCAAATACCGCGTAGCGGTCGATCAACCTCCAAGTGACCGGATCGCCAGTCCATAGGAACGCGGAGGAACCGTGAGTAGGCTGGGCCAGGTTTTGAGTCTGTATAAGATGGGGGCGCCCACGCATCCGATCTTTGTTCACATGAGTCACCGTGAGAACTGATCAGACTCAACGATTAATTGTTCAGCCGTAGGAAAGACTGGCCATGGAAGTTAGAGCCAAGAGTGATTACACTTAGATAAACAGGAGAACTCGCATGAATATTTCAGAGCCGAAAAGCCTGACGGTACCAGAAATCGGGCTGATTGCTGCGACACGCGGAGCGATCGGATTTGGAGCGGGTCTGTTGCTCGCAAATAAGTTCAAAGGCGAGCGACGGAAGGTGCTGGGCTGGACTCTATTCTTATCGGGTCTTGCCAGTACCATTCCGATCGTCCTGCACATCTTTGGAAAGAAGACGACAGCAGGGGCGACGCACTGAGAGAGTCAAAAACTAGGAAATGATTTATCGCGATCGCATCGGTGCAGGAAAACAACCAACGGTGCGCCGGTGTTTTTCTATCATAACCGCGAGTCGTTCCGTTCGCGCACCCTTAAGCTGACAAATTCCTATGGAAACCGTAGCAAACAATACGAGAGACGAAATCGCGATTCGAGAGTTGATAGACGGTTTCATAAAGGCAATTCGGGCCAAAGACATTAACAAAGTTATGTCAGTCTTTTCTTCGGAAGTCGTTTCATTCGACATAGGTCCTCCGCTGCAACACGGAGGTGGCGAGGAGTTGATGAAACGCTGGCGAGAACTCTTTGAGGCATACGAGGGACCAATTGACTACGAAGTTCGTGATCTGAGCATCACGGCTGGCGATGACGTTGCGTTCAGCCATAGTCTCAACAGGATCGGGGGCACGATGAAGAGTGGCCAGAAGGTTGATCGCTGGCTCCGTTGGACCGCCTGTTACCGTGAAACCAATGCCAAATGGCTGATTGTCCACGAACAGGTCTCGGTTCCTGTTGACGTGGTGCACGGCAAGGCTCTGCTGGATTTAAACCCTAATCTTTACTAAACAACGAGGCTGTTATGTACCGTCACGGAATCTCAACAGAAGACCCAGGCATTCCAGAATCGACGGGCAGACCTATTAAGAAGCTCTCGGCGAAGATAAGGCAAAGCGATAGCGCGCACGCTGAATCCCAGTATTGACATTGGCAGACTAACCCGATCATCATGGCAATGGCGGTCTATGCCTCTCTCTCAATATCTCTGCTATCACCTTGCCGTAGCGTTCTTAGGTCCGCTAAAAAAGTTTGGATCTCGAACGCCATCTATAACCAGATTTGATTCCAATGAACAGTATTTTGGGCAGCGCGTGGCCGACACGTCGCAGTATCAAAAGTTGTTCTCTCCGTTCGTCTCGTTTGAGGACAAGCGAGTCCTCGATCTAGGTTGTAACCGAGGCTATCTGTTGCACAGTTTTCTCCAGCGTGAAAAGTTTGAGGCTATTGGCGCGGATCTCGTTTCTTATTACTTGAAAGACGCGAAACGTGATTATGGATCTGAAATTCAGTTTGTTCAGAGCACGCCTGCGAGCATTCCTTTACCTGATGAGAGTATCGATGTTGTCTACACCATCGACACCATTGAGCATCTAAGCCAGCCAAGAGAGATCTTGCAAGATGTGTTCCGAGTGCTACGGCCGGGCGGTCTATTTCTGGTCCATTTCAACCCGTGGTTAAACCCGCACGGGCATCATCTGGAGGACATGATCACGTTCCCCTGGCCTCACGCTTTGTTCTCGATGAATACCTTGCTGGACGTTGCAGAAAGACTTTATGAGTCTCCCGCATATCAGACAAGCTGCTACTACATCGACACAAAAGGAAACAGGAAGCCCAACCCGTATAAAGACCGTGAGACGTGGAACAACTATCTGAACTTTATGACCATTAAGCGATTCAATCGCTTACTGAAAGAATTGCCGTTTGAGGTTCAGCATCAGGAGCGTATTGGGTTTGGCGGCAACACTTTCAAAGCGGCCCGTGTAGTGCGGGGCTTGGCTCATATCCCGGTCTTAACTGAATTCTTTACCAGCGTCCTGTTTACGGTACTAAAGAAACCTGAAAGTAACATTGTCAATACCTAACGCTTCAAGCCGAATCGAATTAAACAGCACTGCATCAGGGTTGGTTACTCTTTCGTGGACTGATAATGCGAAAGATGATTTATAAGTCGACCTGTTTCGCCTCGATAATCAATCGTCTCAGTTTATTGGGACACCTAAAATTGAGCGACATTACCGTCAATGATTTACACTGACGTACACGACTTAGCACCCAAAACAAACCGAGGCAGAAGCTTCGGTCTCATCTTCGCTGTCCTCATCGTAGTCTACGGCAAACTTCGGTTGAGCCGTCCCGGACCCCAATATCCTAAAACGATCAGCATTTGTTTCGGCTTCACGCCAACTTAACCGCGACTCACTGTCCGGTAGAGAGCTGTTCATCAAGGAGCGGTTTCAGTACTGCCTCGAATTGGGTTCGGTCGCGCGCGCCTATGATCATCTGGCGGATGCGGCCCTTGCGATCTATAACGTAGGTCGTCGGCAGACTGCGCACTGCCTCGAACTTATCCTGGATATCTTCTCCGCCAAGCAGCACCGTATAATCCTGTCTTATCTCGTTTTGAAATTCCCTGACTCCGGCAGCAGAGTCGTCCCATGACACACCAACCACAGCCAAGCCGCTCGCTCCGAAGTCCCGTTCCAATTTATTCAACTCAGGGATCTCGGCGCGACATGGTCCGCACCAGGTTGCCCAGAAGTTCAAGAGCACGACGCGGCCGTGAAAATCGCTCAACTTCAACCGCTTACCTTCCAGAGATGACAACTCAACTTGTGGCGCGGGCTCAAACGGACCTGTCTCGGACCTTGTCAAGTTTGTCACTGGATCAGTTCTAGCTTTGATACGCGACTCCAGATTCGGCAATAGAGAAGCGAGACGTGAACTTGCTAAACGAGTTGCGTATCCACTCGCTATCGTGCTGCCGATGAGAATAAGCATAACGCCTGACACGACTTCGACTTTGTGCAAGTGGCCTCGAAACCTTGCGTAGAAGCTCAAAAACTGATTGAGTCCAAGTCCTGTCAATAAGAAAGGTACAGCAAGTCCAGCGGAATAGAACGACGAGAGAACCAGACCGCTTTTCCATCCGCCGCTGGTTGCCGCGAGACCAATGATGCCGCCGAGGATTGGCCCGATACACGGCGTCCATCCAGCCGCAAAAGCAACTCCAAGCAGTAGAGATCCCGAAAGACCGCGTGGATTCTGGTTGGAAAAGAAGCGCGTGTCTTTGTAGAGGGTCTTGAACTTCAGCAGTCCAATCATTTGCAATCCGAAGACGATGATTACGGCACCTCCGACTACTCGCAACCAGGAACTTGACAAGATTGAGGCCCCAACAAATCCAGCTGCCGCGCCAAGCGATACAAAGATCAGCGACAACCCGGCGTTAAAGGCAATCGAGTTAAGGATCACCAAGCGGCGCACCGATGAGCGATCATTAGTTTGCCGCTTCAAGCCGTCGACGCTTACTCCAGAAATCAACGACAGGTAGCCCGGGACCAGCGGCAGGACACACGGAGACAAGAATGAAGCGAGTCCTGCAAGAAAAGCTATTCCGATTGTGATGTTGGTTCCCATCTTCATTCCCCCGAAAAAGAAAAGGCTCCGCATCAATTCTTGCGAAGCCGGCTAATAACGCCGAGCTAACGTCCTATCGGTTTTTGTTACTCTGCATCTTGGTTGTTCGTTTTATGTTTCGCGTGCTTCTTGTGCTTCCAGTGCTTAGATGATGTGCGGTGACTCTCTCACTGCGGGCCCACTGAATTCATTTAGCTCGTAGATGAATACCTGACCCGACTGTATTTATTCCCAGGACACTACGAGACGTTGAGCGATACGGTGATCTCACGCTTCACCGGTGGAAAGCACACTTCATCGCTGCAACTTTGGTAACTCAGCCGAGCCTTTATCTCGCTTTTTCCGGTCTCTTGATTTCGCGGAATCATGATGTTAAATCTGATTACCGTACGGCTCTCGTAAACACCGAGCTGGTCGTCGGAAAAGGTGAACCGTCGAACACTCCCCCTTGGATAAGAGATCGAACCTATCCTGATGCCACTGGGCGCTTCGACTTCTATCTTTGTTGGCAGCGCGAATCGGCTGACTGGGTCATGCGCGTTGACGTGGTAGCCAGGAGGTATATCGAGCACGAGTGATGCTCGTACCGAACGACCTCTCTGAACGTTCACGTTAGTCAACGATAATTTCGTCGATATCTTTGGCGGCGTTGTCTGCGCATGGGCGGTACCGAGACTCGCCCATGCTAAACAAAGGAACAGAGACACCGTCAGACTACTTAAGAGTGAAAGGATTTGACGTTTCATGATCGTGTGATCCTTAATTCAACGCTTCGAGCGCTGCTCTAATGTCCGCATTCGATGGTCGCACCTTATAGTCTGTTTCGACTTTGGCCCACGCGACACGTCCATTCTTATCAATTACATAAACGGTTGGATGTGGGATGCCGTCAAACTTTGTTCCGTCGTAAGCCGGGTCATGCAAGCCATACGCATCGATGACTTTGTGGCCTGGGTCGCTCAACATTTTGTAGTTCACCGCGCCGTTTCCATCGGCTGCGATCTTGTCGATCAACTGCTTCGTTTTTTCATGATCATCTACACTCACTGCCAGCACTCGCACTTGCTCATCGGCCTTTAACAGCGAACGCAACTCCGCTAGTTGATGAGCGCAAAAGGGACACCAGTGTCCGCGGTAAAAGACAAGGACTGTTGGCAGCTTTCCTCGAGTTTCAGATAGGCTCACCTGCTTGCCCTGTATATCTTCAAGCGTAAAATCGGGAGCTTGTTCGCCGACACTCACCGGAGCTGAGCGTCTCATCTCATCTCTTGTATTACCGGCGAAAGGGTCTGCAATGGTTGTAAGTGCAAGGCTGCAGCAAATGACGAACAATCCTGCAATGCTTCTGAATTTCATACTTCTCTCCTTCGTTAATTGTTAGACACGCGTGACTAGGGCACGTAAAGGGCGGGAAACTGTTGGCGAAGTCTGGTTACCTTCGGGAGATCATTGATCACAATGTAAGAATCATTTGGATGCTTGATGGCAAAGTCTTGATGATAGGACTCAGCTTTGTAGAACGCATGAAGGCCGACCACCTGAGTCACTATCGGTCGCTCAAAAACTTTGGTCTGACTTAGCTGATTGATGTAAGCCTGGGCAATGCGACGCTGGTCTTCGTTGGAGTAAAAGATCACCGAGCGATATTGCGTACCGGTGTCTGGTCCTTGACGATTTAGCTCGGTAGGATCATGAGCGACAAGAAAGAAGACCTGCAAGAGCTGACCGTAGGTAATCTGGGACGGATCATAAGTAATGCGAACTGCCTCGGCATGCCCGGTTGACCCATCGCTGACTGCCTCATAGGTAGCCGTCTCTGCGGAGCCTCCCGAGTATCCCGCTGCGACGCCGCTGACTCCCTTGACATGTTCGAAGACGGCTTGAAGACCCCAGAAGCAGCCTCCTGCAAGAACCACCGTGCGTTCGCTTTTGACGGTCGCCAGAGCCGAATCAACAGCTGGTTCAGGAATCTTGCCCTCAGCTGCAACGGTAGTTGCAATCGCCATCCAAGCCGCAATCGTTAAAACTTTTCTTTTAATAGTATCCATCGTGTCCTCAATTGCGTCTAAAAACTTGGTAACCCTGACTATTTCTCCACACCGACCGACTTTACCCGCTGTTTGTGGAGTCTGGTGTTGGCTTAGTTATGTAATACCCGTAAATCTTTGGCTTATTCCCGCGAACCATCTCTCGTTGGACTGACGAAAAAAGCTTGAGTTTGGGAATAAACCCGAGTGGCCTGGGTATTAATGGACAGCGAGCTGAGTTACGGAAGGGCAGGACCTTTAGTAAAGCATGTTTGGCGGCGCATCGAAGCCGGAGTCTCTACCGGACAGCACAATCCGTTGGGTGGCGTTTGAGACGGAAGCCATGCCGCATGTCTCTAGTCTGTTCCGCGTAGCGTTGTGGCTCACGCGCGACAGGGTTGAAGCTGAAGACTTGATTCAGGAGACGTTGATTGAGGCGCTCAGTTCGTTCCACCGATTTGCGCAGGGCACGAACTGTCGAGCCTGGCTTGTTTCGATCCTGTATCACATGCAAAGTAAGAGGAGACGAAAGGCGGCACGTTTACACCTGGTTAGCGATGCTGAGGAACGTATCGCAGAGACCGCAGCTTTTGAACCACCGACGCCTCAGAATTTGACCGATGAGGAGGTACTAGGCGCGCTTGAACGATTGCCGCGAGTGTTCCAGGAAGTCGTGATCCTCGCTGACATCGAGGAAATGTCTTACAAGGAGATCGCTGCGGCTCTAGAAGTTCCCGTGGGTACAGTCATGTCGCGCATTTCGCGCGGTCGCAAATTACTTCGTGCTGAACTAGCCAGCTACGCTAACGCCCACGGTTTTGGGCGATCCACCCAATATCAGATTTCAGAGAAGGAACCATTGAGGGAGCCTTAACATGCAGTGCCGTGAATTTAGGGAAATCGCTGACTCCTACCTCAGTAACGAGCTGATGGTTGAAACGAATCACGGGATCATTGGGCATCTGGAGCAGTGCGCGGAGTGTCGTCAGGAGTTGAAAGCGCGGCGCGAGTTGCGAGGCAAGCTTCGGGGGGCCTTCATAAAATTGCCGGAGAACCAATTGCGACCGGATTTCGCCGCCCGCCTCGGTACGCAGTTGCATGATTCTCTGATTAAACAAGGTTCGCAGCTTGGGTCCGCGCGAGGACGGCAATTGTCAATAACCAGAAAGCACACAACATGGATTGCGCTCGCTGCCTGTCTGTTGTTGGCAATGGGTCTGGGGCTGGTTATCGTTCGGAATCGGCTCGTTGGTCCAAAGGCCCCTGGAGAAATTGCAGTGAGTATGCCAAAACGAAGCGACTCGCCGGAGCTTAACCCAGGATTACCAGTAAGTATCGTCAAAACAGAATTGGCCAAGAGTGCGGTGGGTGACCATCGCGACTGCGCAATCAAGTTTCGTCTGGCTGAGAAGCCAATCGATCTGGAAGTTGCAGGTCAAAAATACGACCCTGTCTACAGAAACCTGACCAAAGCAGTGTTGTCGCAACAGGGAGCCGCCCCATTGGATGCTCAGTTTGTCGAAGCACACTCTTGCGTCTTTGAGGGAAGACGGTTTGCTCACATCGTTCTCAAGTATCACGGCCAGGTAGTTTCGTTTCTGGTCACCGACATCGAGCCAACTAAAGGCGTGCAGCCGGAAGCGGTACTAAGGTCGGCGGATCCACCGGTGATCACGTGTTCGCAATTCGACGGTTACAAAGTTTCTTGCTTTCAAACCGCCCGTCATGCCGTCTTCATCGTGTCGGACTTGCCTGAAGGCGATAATCTCGCACTGGCCCGTGCGCTGGCGCCTTCAGTCTTTGCGCATATCATCCACACTGAAAATAACACCTGATAACAGCGAGGCCAATAGGAATGAACAGAAGGTCCTTCATAGAATCATTCGCGATGTTTGGAGTTGCGGCTGCTACTCTTCATCGTCCAGCGCTCTTTACCTCTTTCGCTCAAAAGAGCGAAAAGAAAAAAGCAAAAGCGACGATCAATAAAGTCGTTAAGTCTGACGAGGAATGGAAACGAATACTGACCCGAGACCAATACTTCATAACTCGACAAGCTGGTACTGAGGCACCATATTCAAGTCCCTTGCTAAATATCCATGACAATGGAACGTTTGAGTGTGTCTGTTGCGACCTACCGCTTTTTAGTTCAAAGACAAAGTTTGAATCCGGGACAGGTTGGCCCAGCTTTTGGGCTCCGATTGACAAGCAAAATGTTCAGGAGAGAACTGACAACAGCTTGGGTGAAACACGTACGGAAGTTCTGTGTGCGAGATGTGACGCGCATCTCGGTCATGTCTTTGATGATGGGCCAATGCCTACGGGCTTGCGCTACTGCATGAATGGAGTGGCACTTAAGTTCACACGAGCGTGAAGCGTCGCCCTGGAGTTAAGACATGGAATCCGGCTACACAATTACTACGGCCCTGCCTGAGCACTTAGACTTCCTGTCTGATATCGAATTGGCGGCGGCCAAGATGTTTGAAGGATATGTGCCCGAATCGGTTCCTCAAGTCAGCACGCCCCAGTCAAAATTCCAGGCCGGTCAGCGTGAAGGAACGCTGTGGGTAGCCCTTTTCGGCGAGACTCCCGTTGGCTTTGCCCTGGTAGAAATGCTGGCTGAGGATCTTCCTCATCTCGAGGAGATTGATGTTACTCCGGTTCACGGCCGACGTGGACTCGGTACCGCTTTAGTGAGTACGGTTCTGGAATGGGCTAAGAGAGCGGGTTATATGCAAATAACCCTGACGACGTTTCGGAACGTCCCGTGGAATATGCCTTTCTACTCTCGACTACGATTTGTTGAAATCCCTCGGCATGAACTGCGAGCAGAACTCGAAACTGTTGTTCGAGACGAAGCTGATCGCGGCCTGGATCGCGACCAACGGGTCGTCATGCGATACCCGGTGAATGCTGCCCGCCCCACGATTGTTGGCGGGCGTGGTCCTTGTTGAGGCTGGTAAAGTCATCGCTGAATAGCAAGTGCTGTTTGGTAATCTCTCAAAGGACCTGGAGACGTTCCTGCGCCATGAACCGAAAAACAAATCTACGTGTCGCCCGTCCTACAAGATAACTTCGATGAGGTTATGCGGTTTTATATCGCCGGGCTCGGGCTTGAGGAGTTGGGGGTCATTCGAGGATCACGAAGGGTTCGACGGTGTGATGGTGTTTACGACGAGGTGCAGCGAGTTAATAGCCCTCAATACAGTACCGAGAGCGAAGCGACCGGATGGTTCACTCAAAGTGCAGGATCGCAAGGATCAAGCTCAAAGTTGAGTCAACCGTCCGGTCGCAGCGCTCGCGGTACAGTATTAAGACTTTACTGTTCTCGGTGACTCGGTGGTTAGAAAGATGGCCCAGGGATCCCCCACCGAGACACAATCAATGAGCCAAAAGAAATCCAGGAAAGGCGTTATCTTCGCGCGTTAGTGTTAATTAGTGTGGTTTCGTGGATCGTTTTGTTGTGGGACGTAACCGCGCGCTCCACGAAATCACACGAACTACCAAGAACAGACACCCAGTTTCGACTCACCATCGCGAATCAGCTGGCGTTATAGCCCAAACCACCCCGATGAAGCAGGATATCTCCCCGTTCCGTCTTTCAACCCTTATTGGGAACAGCATGGGCGTAGGTTCGAGGACCCTGACGGCTATCGAGTAGTTCTACAACGAGGGTCTTGGTCCGGTTAGCTGTCGTCGTGACGGAAATAAGATCTGCCCGAGAAACGGAATCTGGCTGCGGTGAAGGAACAGTACCGCCGCGCTACAGACGAAAACTATCGTTGCCAGCGCGAATAATTCACCGTGATCATCGACGGCAACCAGCTTGATTCCCAACTTTGTTAGATGAGCGAAAAGCGCGCCGCAAATTGTGCCAAGCGCAAGAATTGCACCAAAGACAGCGGTACGCGGAACCAGGATCA
>DATIBX010000608.1:0-5201 GCA_035457105.1 Pyrinomonadaceae bacterium | reverse complement strand
GATTCGACCCGGGAAGATCGGCAACGTGTCACAGCGTTAGCCTTTGACAACGCTGGACGTCGATTGGCAATCGCGGCTACGGACAACCTGGCCCGAGTTTGGGCGATTGATACAGGACAACAGATCGCCGCATTCGCCCAGGATGCGGCGATTGATTGCGTTAAATTCAGTCCGGATGATCGCTATCTTGCGACAGCAGGTCAGGACAATACCGCACGCATTTGGAGCCTCGATCAAAGAACCGAAGTCGTTCGTGTTGCACACAACTGGTGGGTTGATAACCTGGCCTTTAGCGCGGACGGCAGATTCTTTGCAACGGGAAATAGTCGAGCGAGAGAAGAACCAGGCAACAGCTCGAGAGTTCGTATTTGGAAGTTCGCTGAGAATGCCGAGGATCTACCGATCGTTGCTTTCAAATCAGCAAAGTATGTTTATCTCAGTCCGCAAGGTCGGTACTTCGCCTCTGTGTACGACCAGACAGTAAAGGTATGGTTGACGAACACACGTAGCGAAGTGTTAAGCATGGAGGCTCGTTTCTCGGCGGAAGCATGGGAGCCAATCTCATTCAGCCCAAACGATCGTTATATCGCTATCAGGGTCGACGATGGTCAACGCAAGATCGTCGATCTCACGACGAGACAAGTGGTATCTCAAGTCAACGCCGACAAGGTTGTCTTTAGCAGTGATGGTGAGGTCTATGCGGCGGTTCGGCACACTCACACGGGTGAAATTGAAGATCGCACTGTTTTCGTATTCAAGACTGCCGGCGGCTTACTTTCTTCAGTCCCAAGTGGCGCCAAGGTGAGTCCGTTTGCTCCTAGTAAGGGTGGTAGTTATCTGGCAGTAACGGACGCCAATAACTTACACATTTGGAAATTAGGTCCGAGTCCGCAAGAGGTTTGGTCCGCTGGAGACGTTGGAAATACCTACGAGTTATCGTGGATCAATGAAAATAAGATTGCTCTTCTTTCTGTACAGGGCCAACTGAAGCTTTTCGACCTGCCAGGAAAAAGATTGATCGAGCAAGTTGGTTGTGACGGCCCAACTACGAACTTCAGCGTCGACCCCGGCGGACACTATCTTGGCTTCGCATCGGCGAGAAGTGTTTGTGTTATCGAGTTGGGCAAAGCTTCACTCACAAAGATTACTCCGGACTCTGCTCCTCGACGATTGTTCTTCGATCCCGAGAGTAAATATATAGGAGTACTTCAGCAGAACAATACGGTGTCCGTTTACGATCAACTTACTACTCAACCCGTTGCAAAGATTAAGCTGCAGGATTTTGTTGATAGTGCTGCATTCGACGAGACTGGAAGATACATAGTTACATCCAGTAGCAAAGACTTGTCGGCGCGATCCTGGTTATGGGATCCACAACAGATAATTGCTGACTCTTGCAATCGTGTCTCGCGTCCGCTGAATGAAAATGAGTGGCAACAGTACGGAATTGACGGCAAGCCTGCGGCAGTTTGTCCCCGTTAGATCTTCGCTGCTCTCAGGTCCCTTCGATAACGTGCGGGTGGGGAACCGAATTCGCGCTTGAAGGCGCGATTGAATGCGGCTTCAGATTCGTAGCCAACTTCTTCAGCGATGTCTGCGACGCCGCGAGAAGTTGAACCGAGAGCGCGCGCGGCGAGTTGGAGCCGCCAACGCATCAAATAAGCCATCGGAGGCTCGGCGAGATATCGAGTGAAGCGTTCTACGAATGCCGAGCGCGACGATCCAACCTCATTCGCTAACTCGGCAATGGTCCATGGATGCGCAGTTCGCGAATGCAGGAGCATCAAACTCTTGCCAACCATCGGATCGCGAGCTGCAGCCAACCAGCCAACTTCCTCTTCCGGCAAGCCCGCGAAGTAACGACGTAACGTGTCAACAAACAGTACCTCAGACATCTTTGCCAGCACCGCTTCGCTGCCTGCTCGTCCGGAATTGGCTTCCTCAACCAAATGCAGCAACGCATTCTCGAGCCAATGACCCGCGCGGTCTGTACGCAAGTTAACCTTGAAGGCTGCCGGCAGACTTCCAAAGATCGGGCTACACAAGAGCGGATCGCAAACCATAAATCCACAGACGAAACGAGCGACGTCGCCACCACCACCCGCATGCATGGCGGTGAAATCGTGTGCTCGAAGTTTCGCTTTCATCTTGTCTGAAAGTTTAGGTGGGACGTTGACGGCGCTACACATTTCGTGAGGATCGCCGTGTGTCACGACGATTACATCACCGGCGGTCAGCGCAAGTTCCAGATCGCCATCGAGACGAACAACTCCCGAGCCCTCGATCAGAAAATGGTAAATCAGGAGATGAGGTGCGCCCGGTGTGAGCAGTTGGGCCAATTCCTCTGTCGCCGGTGTACGAAATCCCCAGGGTGCTGAGAACTCTGCGTTGAAGTACAACGCGCCCTTCAACACTACTCCGCGAAGAATTTCAGAAAGGGCATCCATGTCACGCCAGGACTGTCGGCAAAAAACGCCGTACTCGCAGCAAAGTGATCGCGCTCGCTGGACGCTGGGTCAATTTCTTCGGACTCGCGAGCATGGTCCACTCGCCGCTTGCAGCGCAAGATTCTAGTTGTTACGCGGCAATGCCGCAATGATGGAAGGAGACGCGCTTAAGGAGGACATCATGCTCACAGCTAATTACAACTATCAGGAAACTTTGGCAGCATCCGCGAAAGCGAACTGGCGCATTGAAGACATTATCGGCGGCGACAAACGCCTGGATTTCACCAAGCCTTTCATGCCCGAGTCGTTGGCGCGAGTTGAATCGCTGGATTTTCTCAGCAAAGAGGAGAAGATCCTGCTTAATCAAATTCGTGGCTATGGATATCTCTATACATTTGGCGTGGTTGAGGAGTTCATTCTGCCTTTCGTGCTTGATCACGCACGCCCGCACCTAAACGAAGACGACTATCGCACTCGCGCGCTCTTGCAGTTTGCGAGCGAAGAGGCCAAGCACATTCACCTGTTCAAGAAGTTCGCGCAGGAGTTCGAGGCGGGCTTCGTGACGTACTGCGAATCGATTGGGCCGGCTGAAGCGATCGGAAAGGCTGTCTTGTCCCACAGCCCGCTGGGTGTGGCACTCGTTATCCTGGGAATCGAGTGGATGACGCAAAAGCACTATCTCGAAAGCGTTCGCGACGACGAAGATCTCGACCCGCAATTCAAAAGCCTGTTGCGTCATCACTGGATGGAGGAAGCGCAACACACCAAGCTTGACACGCTTATGGTCCGGGCGTTGACCGATAACCAGAGTGCCAAAGAGATTGAAAAAGGATTTAGCGACTACGGGGCTATAGGCGCTTTGATTGACGGCGGCATCCCGCAGCAAGTCAAGTTTGACATGCAGGCATTACAACGCGCCGCGGGACGCAATTTCACCAGATCTGAGCAAGAGCAGTTCTACGCGATCCAGCAACAAGCGCAGCGCTGGACCTACATAGGTTCAGCGATGACACACCCGCAATTCTTGCGAACTGTCGGTGAAATCAGTCCTGACGCGCGGACCCAGATCGAAGAGATGTCGAAAACTTTTGTCTGAGCATGGCACGCTCTGCCTTAAAAGTCAGGACCCACAGTTGGACACAGTCAGTACTGAAACGCGGTAGTGTCGGGTCAGCTTCGTGAATCTATGTGCGACCCGACGCTACCGCGTTTCGGTACTGACCTCCTCCAAGTGCGCCGTTCAGGAATAGTGCTTACGAAGCTCTCGACTCTCAGCGCGCTCGAGTTCAATGGGACCTACTTCCACTCGATTCCCACCTTCCTGCTTAGCAATTTTGAATCCTTTTGCCGCACGAATGACCAGGTCTATCGCAGGTTCAGATCGTTTCAGCCGCACAACTCCGGCGCTAATGGTTACACTGAGATTGCTTGCGATTGCGGACCATGAATGGATATGGACCAGTTTGCAGAGGCGACGCGCCAGCGTAATAGCCTGGTTCGTGCTATGGTTCGGCAGGAGAATGTAATAAGTGTCCTCTCCACATCGCCCGACTTTATGGCCCTGGGCAATTTTTCGAATGATGTCCATGATTTCAACCAGGACCTGACTACCGGCTTCGGCGCCGAACTGCTTGCTGATAATCGTCAAATCATCAATGTCGAGCAAGATTAGCGAGAGCTTTAGACCCTTCCCTTTTGTTCGTACGTATTCCGATTTAACAATGGCATCGAGATCAGTCCGCAGAAACTTGTCGCCATCCTGTTTTCGAAGCAATAACTTCATCTCCGCATCAAGCTGCGGCCACGGGAAATCAATGCTGTAAACATTCAAAGCCGGTAGGTTGGAGACTGAAGACTTGATTTCGCTCAGCAGTTCCTTACGAGATTTCTTCCCATCATCCTTACAGGTATATTGGTCAACTTTCCGGTGTATTGCATCGACAACTTCAATCAAATCTGGATACACAGGGGCCGTTGTGGGCCTTAAGGGACGTACCCTGTCGCTGAAATAGCCTTTACTGAAAAGATTACTAGCATTCTTATTGCGGCCGTAGTAACCCGCTTCCGCTACTGCCCGCACCCCTCTAAGCAATCGCTGTCGCGCCGCGTCTTCAAGATAACCAGCAATATCAATGTAGACGATTTGGGCCAGGAGGCCCTTGGGCTCACAAGGTTTGATTCGTACGGGTACTAATTTGGACAAGTTACCTACGGGATCCGATGCAAAGGCTGCAGCCCATTCGGCCTGTGAGAAAGGTGCTTGTTGATACTCATCTGAAAGAACGGCGATGGTGAAGTCAGACTCAACTACGGCAGCCTGCATTCCAACCACGAAGTTATCTCCTGGCAAAAAATCCCAGGCTTGGAGGACGGTAAGGTGACCATCCAACTCCAGTTGCCATGCAATCCATTCAGCCCATTTCACGTCTAGGTGAGTGTAACTTATGAATATGTTCGACATGTGAGTTTGGGTTGTACTAACGATTTGGAAAACATTTCTCGATGAAGTTTTGGAAGCTCTTGCCCTTCCCACTCACCTATTTCGACCGACTCAATGCTGCGCAGTCGCATGAACCAGGACAAGAAGCCGGTGGGATCAGTTGAGCAAGGTCGGATCCAGTAATGCCTGCTAAACGTGTCGAGTGGCGACCAAGAACCGCCAATGATTCGCTCGATGACTCAAATTTCTTGTCCTCCCCTGGACATCTCACACCTTTCGAATACAGATTTCTTTTCTTCGCGCTTATGTTCGTC
>DATIBX010000607.1:0-3783 GCA_035457105.1 Pyrinomonadaceae bacterium | reverse complement strand
CGGATGCGACTGTGCGACATAGAGCGTCGCCCTTCGAGTTGGCTAGTCGCATCCGGTCGCTACGCTCGCGGTACAGTATTGAGCACTCACGAGACAGCCTTATTCTTTCCGGCCTGTGTGCTCGAAGAGTTGAGCAGATTTATTCCTCGCAAATGAGAGACTCGCATCCATTTTCTAACCGAGTTGATCAGGAAAATTTCTGAAGTTCGAGAAAGATCGTCGACTGTGATCCGTCTTTCCACGATTGTCCCTTCGGCGATCAGTTGATCTCGATACGTTCCGGCTAACAATCCGGACTCGATGGCTGGTGTGACTAAATGATCGTCCAGTCTCACGACGACGTTGGCAATAGTCGACTCGGTCACCTCGCCCGCCTCGTTCCAGAAGATGATGTCGTCACAGTCCGGACGTAGTACTAACTCGTCTTCATAAAATTTTCTGTTTGTAGTCTTGTGGAACAGGAACACATCGTCAGGATCGGCCGGTCTGCTGGCAAGGGCGACTTTTCGAGGTTCTGCACCGCTGATTTCACTAACTGTCGTTTTGATACGACCTCGACGATCTATCTCCAGTCTAACTTTCCAAGCGCCTTTGTCGTGCGTCGTCACAATTCTCCTTAGCTCCGATTCGATCGCGCTTTTGTTAAATTCAAAATCGAAATAATGCGCCGACGCGGCAAGACGCTCGAGATGGCGGTCCAGGAGGAAGTATTTGCCTTCCTCCAGACTGATTGATTCAAAGAGATTGAAGGGAATTGGTTTACGAGTCAGAAACTCGGCCTTTAACAAACATTCTTCATATTCAAGCTCAGAAGTTGAATCTATCGTAATGCCGCCCCCGACCGAAAAGCTGACCTTATTTGACGAACTGTCAAACACGACGGTGCGGATCGCGACATTGAAAATGCAGTCACCTCCAGGCCTGAGAAACCCGATGGCGCCTGTGTATGGGCCACGCGCGTTCGTTTCCAGTTCCTCGATTATCTCCATGGTGCGAATTTTGGGCGCTCCCGTGATTGAGCCACAGGGGAAGAGGGCAGTGAACAGATCCCACAACGAGGTATTCTTACATAGTCTGGACTCCACTGTTGAAGTTAGTTGCCAGAGCGTCGGAAACTTTTCGAGTTCAAAAAAGGAGCTAACCCGGACGCTCCCCAACTCTGAAACCTTACCCAGATCGTTTCGGACCAGGTCAACAATCATGATGTTCTCGGCCCTGTTCTTTGTTGAGTTCTGCAACCAGGCCGCTTGTTGTTGATCCTCGGCTGCCCAGCGCCCGCGCTTTGCAGTCCCCTTCATGGGCCTCGTAACGATTTCATCTCCAATGCGTTGAAAAAATAATTCAGGTGACAATGACAGAACCGTGAAACGACCAAGGTCAAGCAAAGCAGAGTACTTTCCGCCCTGGGCCACGCAGAGATCCTGATACCAGGTGGGAGGATCACCGGCAAAGTCGGCTTCGAGTGGAAACGTGTAATTAACTTGATACGTGTCGCCGGCGGCAATCAGTTCACGAACACGGTCAACGCTTTCGTTGTACTCGTTGCGGTCGATGGCGGGTATCCACTTACTGACCTGGTATTCCCCAGGTTTTGGCGCCGGCGCCTCACAGCTGCCAGAGTAGATTGCCGCCCAGGCAAGGGGAAACGAAGTGGGCTGTTTGGTTTTGAGTGCGGAGTCGAAAGCTGGGGCCGCCTCGTAGTTCACTATCATAGCGACGTAAGAACCATTTTTCGCTGCCGCTTCAGCTTGATTGATCAAGTCTCGTACTTCGCCTACTGAAGAAGCGAGCAACACTTTTGTCGGCGCAGTTAAATAGAGCGACCAACCAGTAGTTATTGCCGATCCAAAGAGTGAAGTCATCGTCGAATATGTACCTAGAACTTTGTACTTTGTGTTTAGCACTTCGAGGGGGCTGCATATCACCGGGATGAGTGCTGTCCTTGCGTTCGCAAAATAACAAAGCACAACCCAGAAAGTACAAAGTACAGAGCCGAAGATCAGGCGTTGAAAGGCGCATCCCAATCCATCAGCAACACTTATCAAAATGATAAAAATCTTTAGCTACCATTATCCCGCAACTGAATCTATAATCCGCCCACCGATGCAAAATTAAGTTGGCATTCGGGCACGCGCCATATCTTTTCAAGGAAAACTTCGGAAGCTTTTCGACTGGAAGTCTCATTCCAGCTTGGACCGTTCTGTAAAGAATAAGGGGTCGCGCCTTGTCATTTCTCATAACCGTGGGCCGGGTGTTGTTCTGCTATCAATACTCTGAGTCAGATTAAAAAGAAAAAGGAGCCTTTACACAAATGAGAGTACTCCTGAACTTTGTAGTTACTGCCGGCCTCGTCCTCGCGATCAATCTTCTTACTTTCGGTCAGGGAACGACCTCCCGCGTTACTGGTGTCGTGCAAGACTCAAACGGCGCTGCTGTACCTGCTGCCATGGTGACGCTCACCAATGAAGGTACCAGAGTAGCCTTCACCACTGAGACCAGCGAATCAGGGCTGTACGCGTTCGACCTGGTTCAAGTTGGTCGGTACTCGATTACGATCGAGAAACAGGGTTTCAAAAAATTTATCAGCCAGGGCGTCGTTATCAATGTAAATCAGCCTACCACCGTCAATGCCACACTTGAAACCGGCGGTGTTGCTGAAACCGTTACTGTGCAAGCCGCGGGTGAGCTCGTGCAAACAAGTACGTCAGGTAACTTAGGTAGCACGATCGAACAAAAGACTCTCGAGAGCTTGCCTATTGTGGGTACGCGCGGCCGAAACCCCCTCGACCTGCTGAACTTTCAGCCGGGCGTTGTGTTCGGTGGCAACACCGGTGGTGCTGTCAACGTGAATGGGTCGCGAGATCGAGCTTTTAATTTTACGCTCGACGGCATTGACATCAATGAATCCACCGCTGGTGGTTCAAACTTCACTCCGCTGCGTCCAAATCCGGATTCGGTTCAGGAGTTCCAGGTAGTTACCAGCAACTTTACAGCCGAGCTTGGTCGCAGTAGCGGCGCCCAGGTAACACTGGTAACGCGCTCTGGAACGAACGACTTTCATGGAACTTTGTTCGAATACTATCGCACGCCTCGATTGGATGCGAAGGCCTACCCAACAACGATCGCCGGACTCCCAAAGGACCAGTTTGTGCAGCACATTTTTGGAGGAAGTCTCGGTGGTCCACTTTTCAATCCTGGCTTCGGGGAAGGTACAAAAGCTAGTTGGTTGAAAGACAGAGCATTCTTCTTTGTCAATTTGCAGTTGTTGAGAGCTTACGACACGGCTTTAGTCTCGCGAACCGTTTATACCCAAACGGCCCGGCAAGGACTCTTTCGTTACGTGGTGGGCAGGGCGAATGCTCCGGCCGGAACAGCAAATGCTTCCGTCAACGCGAGTGGTGGGGCTGCGCTTCCTGTTTGTAACGCAACGTCGTCAAATGCACCCTGTATTTCGTCATATAACATTGCAACAAACCCCGCGGGGATAAGTTTTGATCCGACGTTAAGCGGCGTTCTAAATGCAATGCCTCTGCCTAATAACTTTTCTGGCGGTACAGGCTGTTCGCCGGATGGACTGAATACAGCGTGTTTCAATTTTGCTTCGCCGCAACATGAAAAGCAGTATGACTTTGTAACCAAACTCGACTTCAAGCTGCGCGAGAATAGTTTGATCTATGTCCGTTATGCGCAAGGAAAACAGGATAGTCTCGGTGACTCTGCAAACGGTGGGCGACCAATCTTTCCGGATTCTCCTAATCTGGTAGACACCTTCAGAAATCCTAA
>DATIBX010000606.1:0-2324 GCA_035457105.1 Pyrinomonadaceae bacterium | reverse complement strand
GTTTGATATCGCGATGAACGATGCCGGCACCATGAGCTTCTTCGAGCGCACTGGCAATCTGGATGGCAATATCAAGGATCTCGCGAATTTCGAGGTGGCCGGCCGCCATCTTGCGACGTAGAGTTACGCCGTCGATGTATTCGGTAGCAATGTAATGCCTACCTTCGTCAACGCCGACTTCGTGAATCGTCAGGATATTTGGGTGATTTAAAGCTGACGCCGCCGAGGCCTCAAGTTCAAAGCGACTTAAGCGATCACGATTGGTGGTGAACTCTTCACTGAGAATCTTAATCGCAACTTTGCGTCCCAGCTTGAGATCCTCAGCGAGATAGACCTCACCCATGCCGCCGGCGCCTAACTTTTCGAGAATTCGGTAGTGCGAGACTTTGTCGGAGTCCATTGATAGATTTTCAACTCAAGAAGGATGATACCAACTGTTACAGCATACCGAACTGCTTGAGAACCGCCTGATCTGGACCGTTCACTCTTACTTGTTTCGACCTTGAGTTAGAGCCGCGAACAATCTCAACCGAACTGCGCGATACCTTGAATGTTCTGGCGAGTAGTTGGACCAACTCGTCATTTGCAGCCCCTTCTACGGGAACTGCAGCTATTCTTACTCTCAAAGCCCGATCAAATTCTCCAACTACTTCACTCTTTGACGCCCTTGGTACTACTCGCACCCTAAGAACCAGGACTTGATTTGCATAGGTATGATCGATCATACCTGCTGCCTCATCTTAAGGGCCCACTCGATAATAATGTTCCGTTAATTGCGACCATGAGAAACCAGAGAATGAAAATCGCAATCATCGCCGAGATATCAAAAGGCCCGAATGGCGGAATAATATTTCGCATCGGACCCAGTAAGGGTTCAGTCGCATTCACTACAAAGCGCATGATCCGGTTCGAATAACTTACCTGGCCCCACGAAAAGACAATCCTAATGGTGATAAGAAGGATGTATAAAACCACCGCTCCATAGAGCACGTTGCCAACTATGAAGAATGGTCTGCCCTCGAGAATCCCTACGACAACTCCGTGGACCGTATCGGCTAGTAAGCTTGCCAACTGCAGCGAAAACAGTCCCAGGATGATGGTGACAAGGATAACTCCAAGAGGAGCGTACTTGGGATCAAAACCTAACCGCAACAAACTGCGGCGCATTGGCAGGACAAAGACGTCAGTAAGTCGATGAATGGTACGCGAGGTCCAAGCGAACGGGTTTAGATTGGCGGCATTAGCAATCAGTCTCAAAACCATCAACGCAATCACGACGAATATGACGGCCTGAACGGCCATACTGATAAACTGAAAACTCCGATCAACAATTAACATATCGATTTCGAATATTCTCTGCCAATAAAAACGTTAACGCGGCGTACCGCGTTCCCCGAATATGGCGGTGCCAACTCGAACCATCGTAGCACCCTCTGCAATTGCAACCTCAAAATCGTTGGTCATGCCCATCGAGAGTTCACCGGGTCGCTCGTCAAAAAAACCCTCTTTGGCAAGATTGTCTCTGAGCTTCCGAAGCTTCGCGAAATAAGGTCGAGCTTTCTCTGGTTCATCAAAAAATGGCGGCAGTGTCATCAGCCCTTCGAGCTTGAGGTGAGTCAGTTCACGAGTGCGTTCCGCCAAAGTCACCAACTCTTCTTCAGCGATACCACTCTTTGTAGCTTCTCGACCCAGGTCGACCTGAAGCAAAACTGAAAACCGTGAGCGCCCTTCCTGTTCACAGATATCGTTTAGCCGTTCTGCCAGATCGATTGAGTCCAGCGAGTGAATCACGTCGAACAACTTGATTGCTTTCCTCGCTTTGTTAGCCTGAAGGTGCCCAACCATATGCCAGCGCGCCTGATTTCCCAACGCCTGGATCTTACTCTCTGCTTCCTGAACCCGGTTCTCACCCAGTTCCGTTGCTCCCAGCGTAATAGCCTCTTGTATGATCTCCACCGGGTGGGTTTTGCTAATTGCGATCAGACGGATGTCGCTTTTCGCCCTCCCCGAGCGCCTGGCGGCTGCCTCAATACGGTTGTGGACGTCTTGAAGTCTGGTGCGTAAATCTGTTACTAGAGTTGCTGTATCTGCTGTGGGCATCGTCTCTGAATCCACCATAATACCCCGTCAAGTGTTAATTATCATTTGATGGTGGCTGATCACTAACGTCCTTTGGTAGTAATTATCAAATATCAATCGAGAATTGATCATTATTCGAGCTTTCTTGACAGGTTTGGGGCTCGCTCGCATAATGAGCGTCCCCCGTTTTGCGGATGTGGCGGAACTGGCAGACGCGCAGGTCTCAGAAGCCTGTGATGGTGACA
>DATIBX010000605.1:0-16269 GCA_035457105.1 Pyrinomonadaceae bacterium | reverse complement strand
CTCGGTGCCGCCTCGGTGTTCTTTGTGACTCTGTGGTTGGGAGGAAGATAAATGAGGAGACGCTAAGGTGGGTGAAAGGTTGCACAAGTTGGCCCGCGAGACGCGCGCGGTCCGGCAGAAGAGGTTGTGCGGTGTAGATGAGGGCTTCAGATAAGCGTGGGCCAGATTGAGGAGAATAGAAGGGCCGTCTCAACTCAGAAGATTTAACTGCGCGACCAAAAAAACTTCTCGCAATCTTTCTGATTTCTCACTACTATTGGCCCAACTCATGAGCGTCGCCTCTGTCGAACTCCTGCGTGCTGCTGTTTCTGGTGATCTCAAACGCTTGCGCGAGATCCTGGTCCAGGGCGCTGACATTAACAGCACGACCAAGGCAAACCAAACTGCACTCATGCTTGCCGCGGCTTTTAAGCGAATTGAGATCGTCGAGTACCTGGTACTTGCAGGTGCTGATGTGAACGTTCAGGATGAGCTGGGCTTGTCTGCTTCTGATTGGGCTCGACATGATACTCGGATTATTAAGCTCCTTGATGCGACACTCGTGGTTGACGACAAGTTAAAGAGCGCGCGACCCGAATTAGCCGACAACACAGTAGCGCCGAGTGCTGTACCCGTACCGCCAGGTTTCTGGAGCGAACTGCGTATAACAGCCCGCAGAGTCAGCCTCTCCCTGCCGCATCCTTCTCGAGGATCTCCTGCTTTTAGAACTTTATTTCGGGTGAGCATTGTCGTTCTCTTACTGGTCCTGGGCTTCGGCACTTATCATTTCGTGACTTCTCTCGTCAGGACCCGGACGTCAACTGGCATCAAACCCGACCCAGCTTCAATACCGGTTAACGCAGCGATGAAGCCGACGAAGTCAGTTCCAGCGGTTGGCGGTGATGTAGCCGGGACGGAGCTATTTCTTCCCGATGCGGAGTATCCGCCCGACGCGACGGTCGCAAGTGGGACCATAACCGTAAACATTCAAGTGAGCCGGAAAGGCATTGTGGTTAATGCGGAAGGACTTGATGGCGATGCGAGTTTGCGCAGTGCGGCCGAGAAAGCAGCGCTGGGTTCCGCTTTCGCTCCGGAGAAACTCAAGGACAAGGATTTGCTAACTCATGGGACGATAACCTACAGCTTCCTGAAACCCAACGACATTGTGCCACCGCCCGCACAGGAATTCGGGTTCAGTACCGACGTGAGTACGCGCAGCAATGTGTCGGCCAGTGCCGGCGGACCACTGGCTGGTGCAGAACGCAAGTTAGTGATACCGAAGATTCCGAAAAGCGTTAGGGTCGAACAAGAGTCGGCCACAGTCGTCGTGCGCGTGAACAGAGCGGGAAGAGTAATGTCCTGGCGTCCTCTAGTCGGAGAGGAGTCGTTCCGGGCGTATCTGATCAAGGCCGCACGCTCCTCAACATTCGATCCCGCGAAGCTTTCTGGCGAAGGACAAGTGGTGGGCTTCATCACCTACAAGTTTCAGGATTGAGAATAAGTAGGTCGTTTGGGGAAGAAGAACTTCACTGCCGTGGAAGAAAAGACTTTCTCTGAGTACACCACCACCGAGACACAAAGGGCACAAAGGATGCACAGAGAGGGTCTCCGGCGACTCTGCGGTGAAGAACCTTAACGCAGAGACGCGGAGACGCGGGAGAGTTTACTTCTCGAGACTCACTTCAACGGGAACGCCGCGAGTAATTGAGTCAAAGACTGGAGAAAAAGTTGGGCCGAGGCGACAGAGTTCTTCCAGCTGCTCGTCTGGAACATCCGCTTTGATCCGAAACTTCATGTTTATCTTCTTGTATCCGCGCCTAACATTGTCGTCGAGACCAAGGAACCCATGAAGATCAATCTCGCCTTCCACAGTCGACTCTACTTCCTGAAGTTGAATCCCTCTCGCAGCGGCGTGATAGACCAGCGCGGTCGTCACACAAGCTGCCAACGCATGAAGCAAATACTCGACCGGGTTTGGCGCTGACTCTTGTCCCAGCAGCGCGATGGGCTCGTCCGAGTCGAGCACGAACGGTTCCTGATGTTGATGCTCCTTATTCGCGCCGTAGAAGCTCTTGATTATTGAGCGATTCACTGCGCTCCCGCTCCAGCGATTCTGTAGACTGAATTTGAAGTCCGCTAAACGAGGCGACTGCTTGATCACATCTATGGTTTGGAACAACCCCTCGACGTCGATTCCATTCACCTTTGTACTGATTGCCATTTCTTTTACTGCTTATCCTTTCCTTTAACCGAGACTTTCGAACGGGGTGGACCATTGCAGCGCGTGTGCCGTTAAAAACCCGAGCAAATTCGCCCTTTTGTGGGAAAGAATGGAATCGAATTCCCGTTAGTAGCGACATCTCGACACGAGATTTCGCGACAAGAAGACTGCACAGCGTAGCTGAGCCGCAACCAAGGATTACGGATTGGGCCTTAAATTGAATTTCTTTGTGCTGCCTCAGTGGTCTCTGTGGCTCTGTGGTGGAGTCTAAGTCTGTAACACCAATCGCCACCACGGAGACACTGAGAACACAAAGGTTGCACGGAGAAATCCTCTCGAAATACTGATTCGCCAATAGCTTCTTGCTATTAAAACAAGGAGTTGTTCGTCTGTTACACAGATTACCCGGACTTAGGTTTCTGGATGTTGAGTGAAGAGATGCGAGAGTTCAGCGTGGAGGGTTTCATGCCGAGAAGTTTTGCGGCACCTTGGTCGCCCGCGATTCTCCAATCACATTGATTTAACGCGGTGATGATGTTCGTCTTTTCTAACTCCTGAAGCTCGAAGACAGTAAGCACTCTGGCCGCTTCGGAAGATGAAGACATGGTTGGCCCGGCGATAGTTTTAGGAGCAAGCGTGGTGTTCACGGCATTCGGAAGAGCCCGGTCAAGATTAGGTCGACCATCTTCGGCGACGATCACCGAACGTTCGATCACGTTCTGTAGTTCGCGAACGTTACCGGGCCAATCATATGTGTTCAGCCTGGCGATTGCTTCGACTTTAAACGGTTCAATTGTGCGCCCAAGCTTCTGCAGTGAGCGCGCTAGAAATGCATTCGCCAGCAGTGCGATGTCTTCCCGGCGATCTCGCAGCGGAGGTACCGTGATTGGAAAGACATTTAACCGATAAAAAAGATCTTCACGAAAATGGCCGGCCGCCACCCACTTCGATAAATCCCGATTAGTCGCCGCGACGACACGTACGTCTACTTTGATAGTTTTAGAACTGCCAACAGGTTCAAACTCTCCTTCCTGTAACACGCGCAGAAGCTTTGCCTGTAACTCGAGTGGCAGCTCGCCAACCTCATCGAGGAAAATTGTTCCGCCGTCCGCAAGATGAAAGCGGCCCGTCCTTTTTGCAGTCGCTCCGGTAAACGAACCACGCTCATGTCCGAAAAGTTCGCTCTCAATTAAGGTGGAAGGCAGGGCGGCGCAATTGACTTTGATTAGTGGTTTGTCGTGTCGCTGACTCCTATCGTGGATAGCGTGGGCAATGAGTTCCTTGCCGGTACCCGTCTCACCGAGAATGAGCACGCTCGTGTCTGTCGCTGCTACAGACTCAACATCGCGCAATAGCTGCAACATAACCTCGCTGTTTCCGATTATCTCGTTGAAGTTATGAACGGACTTCAACTCTTCTTTGAGATATTCAGCCTGTGCCGTTAGCTCTCGAATCTGGCGCTCTGCCCTTTGACGCTCGTTAACATTGCGGAGGATGAGCGTATAGAACTGTTGGCTCTGAGAGTTAGATTTTGCGAGGGTCGCCTCAACTGGAAACACCTGACCGTCTTGCCGAATTGCCTCGAGTCCCTTTGGAAGCCATATGTGTTGCCGATTATTTGCGGGCGCGTTCAACTGCTCAACAACGGCCACAAAAATCTCGAGGCTCGCCGGCACCAGAAAGTCTCTGAAGTTCTGGCCCAAAAGCGCTTCTTTATCTGAGTTAAAAGTATCGCTGGCTGCGCTGTTGACTAAGGTGATATTGAAGTCGTGATCGAGTTCGAGAATCGCATCCATCGCGCTTCCGATAAGTCGATCAAGCTTTTCGGTTCTCTCGTGGACCTCTGCTTCGGCGCGCAGACGTCGATGTTCGGCAGCCGCTCGGACGGCGAATATGTTAAAGAAACTCTGCAGACGTGGATCGGGCGGCAACGGGTTTGAGTCAAGAATAGCAAGATGGCCTAAGACTGTACCGTCTTCATTCTGCAAGGGCACTCCCATGTAACTCACTGCACCGAACGCTGTTAAATCCGGATCGTTTGGGAAGAGCTGCGCGACGTCAGCTGGAATATGGACCAATCTTCGTTCTTTGACTACTGTTTCACAGGGTGAGCCTGGAATCGCATATTCGTAATCAGTTATCAATTCACCTTTTAGAAAAAACGCAAGCGCGCGAAGTCTGCCTGCCTCTTCCAGATATTCTGTGACCCATGCGCCATCTGTGTTCAACGCCGCGGCCAGAGCTTTGACGAGAGCAAAATAAAATCCGGGACCGGTTTCTGCGGCCGTACCCTCGGTGATCAGGCGCAAGGCGTGGTCCAAATCGAGATTTCGAAAGCGATCCATTTTGATTGAGGATTGTATCACTGGAAGGCACTTCGTAAAGTTCGTTGGAGCAGGGGTCTAGTACGGGAGGGAGATATTACTCTGTGCCACCTCCGTATTCTTGGTGTCTCAGTGGTGAGGGCTGATTTCAAACACATGCACCGCAGAAAAAAAGACCCCTAACCACGGAGACACAAAGGGCACAAAGGATGCACAGAGAGGGACTTTAATGTGCCTTGGCATTGGAAACTCTACGTCTCCACGACTCTGCGGTGAAAAACCTTAACGCAAAGACGCGGAGGCGCAGAGAATCCACAGATAGATGCCTCGGTTTGTGTTGGTCCAAGTTACTGCTTGTCGTACACAGCAATACTCTTGAACTTTCGTCCCTTCGCAGTGGTACCGCTTGTGGTCACGGTGCGCGTCTTACCATCGGCTGAAACAACGATTCGACCCGTGACAGTTACCTTGCCGCCTTTCTTGCCCTTCATCTCCAACGTATTGGGATTTGCCAGTTTGTAAGACCGCATGTCGGCGTTCGGGTCACCGGTCACCGCGTAATCCGCGCCGTCGAATTTTCCTGTCCATTCAACGTGCGAAGGCGTACCGTCGGGGTTTAGACCATCTGCAGTGACTTTGATTTGGTCACCAGCAGCCTCGTAGACAACAGTGTTGTTCCTGACGACACCGTTCGCAATCTTTGATTGCGCCGTGTTCAGTTTCCAAGTACCCATTTGGGCATCTTGTGCAAAGCATGCTGACGCTGCGAAAAGGACCACCGCCAGAGTCTGAACGATCATTCTTGTTTTCATTTTGAACCTCCTGAAAGCAAGTTGAAGCAATTTTGGCGGCATTCTAGTTGGGCTGCGAAGAGAAAACAATGCTCAGATTGCATAGCCCAGCATAGCCGCAACTGGAATCTCTGTTGCTACCTCAGCGTCCTCTGTTTCGGTGATGGAAGTCTACATTCACCGCAGAGTCGCGGAGACGCAGAGGATACGCAGAGATGTTGGGCATTCACTTGCGGGCATGCATGGCGGATTCGATCTCCGAGGAGGTATAAGGCAATCCCGTGGTCAACACTTCGGCGCCTGCAGGTGTCACCAGGATCATGTCTTCGAGATATAAACCGACACCGTCGACGACTAGTATTGGTTCGAATGCGAGGACCTGCCCGACGGTAACGTTATCAATAAATCCTTCGGCGCTTTCGAGACCAACGCCATGCATCTGCCAGAATTTTTCGCCTTCCTTCGAGAGGGCGACTTCGGCAGTGCGCCGGGCGAAGGCGGTTCGTAGTTGCGCGCGCCGCCGCTGAAACTCGCGTTGCCATGTAGCGAAAACATCTTTAGAAGTCTTGCCAGGCTTGATTGCATCCAACCCAGCACGATAAGCGACAATGAACAGATCCCATGCTTCGCGCTGACCCGCGTCGAAGCGACCACTCACCGGCGCCGTGCGACCAACGTCACCTTCATAATTGTCCTGAGCACAACCTACATCGACTCTTGCGAGTTCACCTGCGCGCATCTCACGATCGAGAAAACGTCTATCCGCCCACGATTGAACAGCAACTGTTAAGTCAGAGTTGTTCCCAGTCATTAACCAGGGCCAGAACGAGATCGCATCTGCGCCGGCACGCACGCAAGCTGCAACGACATCAACCTCCGCATCACGCTGACGCCGGCCCGGTCGCAGTGCAGCGAGACCGGCACGAAGCGCGGCCGAACTACTTACGGCGACACGCCTGAGAGCCTCTACTTCATTCGCGTCCTTGATCGCGCGTAAAGCGACAGCGTCGGGCATGGAGCCGAATTGCGCCTGTGGCCAGCGAGCTCTTAATACAGTTTCCCAAAGTCGTTCTTCGGTCTGCCCTATCAGTAACGCGGGGGTGGTGGCTGGCTTATCGTTAGAGAATGGACCACGTATGACGAGGCGAGAATTCTCTTGTAATCGTCGATCAACGAAGGGCGCAAACTCAGCCCACTCCACAATATGGTCCAGGTCCAGACGCTCGCCCGACGTTGGACCAGGGTCAACATAAGCGTAAGGAGAGTGCATGAAACGGCCGAATCCAGCGAGTTGCCCGGATGACGGTACGAACAACCATGACTCGTGTCGTTGCGAGTCGATTACTAGTAATGCACCAACGGCATTTTCCAGGCCAGTTAGATAGTAGAAGAGCGCATTTTGACGAAAGCCGTCCTCATTTTCCGCCATCACGGTTGAGCGTGAGCGCACGAGGACGAGCGCATCTGAAGCGGCCTGCATAACTCGATCACGTCGAGTTCGGAATGTTGATGGTTTCTCTTGAGCGGAAGCGGTGCAGACGGTTAGTGCAAGCAGGAGGATTAGTATCCATACGGATTTCTTTGGTTTCATGGGGCCTCCAAAGATTGAACAGACGATTCCGAGAAGGGACTTTGGCCTAAGGGTTTCATCTTTATAGAGCAAGAGCAGTTTATCCACAGATTACGGAGATTACACGGATTTTTTGATTGGAGAGCAGTGAGTTCTACACGGCGACACCAGAACGCTGCGATCAATGCCGAGGGTTGGGTGCATTTGATGACAGACAGTACAATGGACCTGGACAGTTCGAAACGGTTTACACGCAGTAATTAAGTCTCTCAAACAACTCAACCAGCGTCGTGCTTAAGGTTCTAAATTGTTTGAGTGGGGATAAACTTCACTGACCTAACTAATTCGCACGCCTCGCAATCTTGAGACTCACAACCAAGAAAGGCGGATCACCATGTCAACCGATACAAAGAACCTATGGGAAGTCCTTCTTACAATACTCACTATGGCGGGAGCTACTGTGGCCTTCCTCGTTAGCTGGAAGCAATGGCAACGCGGTCAGGAGTGGCAGCGGTCAGAACAACTCGATAAGTTCGTAGTTAAATTTGAGTCCGATGCGCTGCTGAAGCTAGCTGCTGTCGTTCTTGACTGGCATGATCGCCCGGTCACTTTTGACGGGCGGATGATCGATGTCCAAAATCAGGAAGTGCTTCTTGCCTTGAGGGATCATCGCGATATCGAAGGCGTTGACAAGTTTCCGGGAGAACAGCCGACTTTTCGAGATGCTTACGACGCATTGTTAACGTTCTTTAATCGGATTGAGCTGGCCATCGCAACAGGGTTAGTCGATCGTGAACCTGCAAGTGCCTACTTCTCATACTGGCTGGACCACCTCGTCAAATTCGATCGACATAAAAAAGACTCAAGCGTTCTAAAAGGAATGGACCCGGCAAAGTTGGTGGCTGCATACATCTGGGCTTACGGCGATCGACACTCGATAGTAAGGTTGTGCAAAGCATTCAAAATCGATGCGCCTGACTTTGAAGCAGCGCGAGCCAGCGGCCTAATGCGCAGCGATGAGGGTGTTGTTGAAGGAGTAGGCATAGACACCGCGTGAAAGTTATCCACAGACTACGCAGATCAAATGGTTACAGCCCGTCGTAAACCTCACATCCGGCGCTGTTCGGTGAATGGGAGGCTTCTGGTCGTTATCGCGGCTAGTACAGTACCGCGAGCGAAGCGACCGGATGGTAGACTCAACTTCTATTCTGATGATCGTGGCTGGTTGAGGGTGTCATCCGGTCGCTTCGCTCCCGGTACTGTACCAGACCTAATGACGTCCAGGAGAACGGTTTAAATTACTCGCGACAATTATCGGACCAACTATGGAACACGTGGACGTCATTATCGTGGGGGCGGGGCTGTCGGGGATTGGTGGGGCGTGTCGTCTTAAGATGGAGTGTCCCAAAAAGACTTTCATCATCCTTGAAGGGCGGGATGTAATGGGCGGGACGTGGGACCTGTTTCGATACCCGGGCGTGCGCTCCGACTCTGACATGTACACGCTCGGCTATCGCTTCCGCCCCTGGCGTGATCCTAAAGCCATCGCTGATGGACCAGCCATCCTCAGCTACATCCGCGACACCGCCGACGAGTATGGCGTAGACAAAGCGATTCGCTACAATCACCAAGTACGGCGTGCCTCATGGTCATCGCACAACACTCGCTGGACCGTGGAGACTGAGACGGGACCCGACAACACGTTGGTCCAATTCAGTTGCAACTACCTTTACCTATGCACCGGCTACTACGAATACGAGAACGGCTACACACCGGAGTTGCCAGGCGTCGAACATTTTCGTGGGACAATAGTGCATCCGCAGAAATGGCCCGAGGATCTGAACTACACAGATAAGCGCATCCTGGTCATCGGTAGCGGCGCGACTGCCATCACGCTTGTGCCGGCGCTCGCCGAACGCGCCGCACACGTCACGATGCTCCAGCGCTCTCCGAGCTACGTCGTCACACGCCCGGCAGAAGACATATTGGCAAACTTGCTTCGACGCTGTCTGCCAGACCGCGCCGCCTACGTGTTGGCTCGTTGGAAAAATGTACTATCGGGCACGTTCTTCTACAACCTTGCACGAAAGCGGCCCGAACTTTTCAAATGGATGCTGGCGAAAGAACTGCGTCGCCAGCTCGGAAAGGAATACGACTCGAAGCATTTCACGCCGCGCTACAACCCGTGGGACCAGCGCCTGTGCGTCGCGCCGAACGCAGATATCTTCCGTGCCATTCGTGAAGGCCGAGTCTCAGTAGTGACCGACTACATCGAAACATTTACCGAAGCTGGGCTTTTGCTCAAATCGGGCCAGCAGCTCGATGCCGACATGATAGTTACCGCAACCGGGCTCAACTTTAAGCTCTTCAGCCGAATGCAACTCGAGGTTGATGGCGGTCTTGTGCATTTGCCCAAGACCCTTGTCTATAAGGGTATGATGTTCAGCGACGTCCCCAACCTCGCCTTTGCTATTGGCTACACAAACGCATCATGGACCTTGAAGTGCGATCTCACTTCGGAGTACGTCTGCCGACTCCTGAACCACATGGACCAACGCGGCTATGATGTGTGTATCCCGCGGGTGAATGACCCGGAGGTGGGCGACGAGCCGGTCGTCGACTTCACCTCGGGGTACATCGTGCGCGCCATGCACACGATGCCTCGTCAAGGATCGAAGAAACCCTGGCGGCTGCACCAAAACTATCTGAAAGATCTTTCGATGATGCGATACGGGCGCGTGGACGATGGAACGATGGAGTTCAAGGCAGCACCGAGGGAGAGCTGTAGGGGCGGCCCTCCGTGGCCGCCCGTCGCGACAATGAGAACCGCGGTGAAAGAAGATCAACGCAGAGACCCAGAGGCGCGGAGTGGCCGGAACTAATCCGTTAAAGGGGCGGCACTCTGTGGCCCACCTTCCGAATCAAGATCCAATTTTTAAGAGTGGGGCGGCCACGGAGTGCCGCCCCTACAATCACACGAACAATAAACCTCTCAACCTACGGGTGGATAGAGGCGTTCGAACTCGGGGTGGCCGTGGAGAATTTGGAGATCGGGATCCTGCCTGGTCCAGGTGGCGTCTTTGAAACCTGCTTCCCACGCCTTCTTGATCGCTACCAACGCGTCCTCGATATTGTTCATCTCGCAAAAAGCGCAGGCACTGTTGTAGAGGATCATTGTGTCGTCGGGGCGTAGAATCATCGCCATGTCACACTCTCGCTTCGCTTCATCGAACCGCCCTTGCGCGGCGTAATTACTAGCCAGCAAAATGCGCGCACGTGCGTCCTCCGGCACTTTTTTTATCTGCGCCTCGTATATCGCGATCTCGCGGTGAGTATAGTTCGCTAGCGCTTCCTTCTTCCCGAGTGCGCCGAGTGCGTTGTGAATAGGAACCGTCGTGTTGTAGTTCTCGCCGGCATGGGCCATCGCCTCTTCAATCATGTCCACGATTTCCTGATATCTGCCGGCGGCGAAAAGGGCCCGTCCCAGCACGTAATAGCCACCATCCAGATCCGGAGTTTGGCTTAATGCCTTTCGCGTCCGATTCACAGCCTCGTCGTAATTCCCTTCGGCGAACAACACCCACGCTTTCGCACACTCAATCTCGGGCGCCTCATGGCCGGTCGCGCTCGCTCGCTGCGTCGCAATGATGGCCCGATCGATCCACTTCTGTTGTCGTTCAAAATGGTAGAAATACTCGGCGCAAACCTTTGCAACTCCGGCATGTGCAAGTGCGAAGTCCGGATCGAGCGCAACGGCGTTCTCGTACATTTGCAGTGCAAACTGTAAATCTTGACGGCCTACACGACGCGCGTAGTTCCTCCCTCGCAGATACAGATCATAAGCCTGGAGATTCTCAGTTGGTTTCGCAGAAAGCGCTTGCTGCTCCTGCGGCGAGAGCGTGATACGCAAAGCCGCCGCGATCTTGTGCGCAATCTCGTCCTGCACTTCAAACACGTCCTCCATCTCACGATCGTAGCGTTCTGACCAGAGTGGAAAATCTGTAGCTGAGTCGACAAGCTGAGCGTTGATCCGCAAGCGCGCACCAGCTCGACGCAAACTTCCAACGAGCACGTACGAAGCGCCGAGTTCCTGTCCGACTTGTCCGGCGGTGACCGACTTGTCGCGATAGCCAAGGACCATGGCTCGCGAAAATGTTTTTAATCCTTTGATCTTCGAGAGTTCGGTGGTGATGTCTTCGGTGATGCCATCGCGAAGATATTCATCCTCTTTCATCCCGCTCAAGTTTTCAAAATACAGAACAGCGACTGAATGTTCTGATGTCGTTGACGCAGCACGACCGCGAATTGCACTTGACTCGGCCGCCTGTCGTCCAGAGGGTGATGAATTGAGATCACGCTTGAGTCTCTTGAGTGCCGTCTTCAGTTCGGTGGCGGTCTGATATCTAAGGTCGCGATCCTTTTCAAGCGCTGTTCCAATAATCCGATTGAACTCTGCTGGAAGCGCTGGATTGACTTGGTTCACCGGGGAAGGATCGCGATTGAGAATTGCGTCGAAGACGATTGCTGTTGTTTCTCCCTGGAACGGCAGAGTGCCGGTGGCCATCTGATAAAGGACGGTGCCGAACGAAAAAAGATCGGTGCGCGCATCGGTGATTTGGCCACGTGCCTGTTCCGGCGACATGTATGACACGGTGCCCATCGTGGCGCCTGCTTCTGTAAGTTCTCGTGGACGCAGTGCGGTAGCTATCTCAGAATCAGCGTTCGCTCCCATTGCTAACCGATTGGCCTTGTCGATTTTTGCGAGACCAAAGTCGAGGATCTTTGCCTGTCCGCGCGAAGTGACGAAGATGTTGGCGGGCTTCAGATCACGATGCACGATTCCTTTGGAGTGGGCTGACTCGAGTGCGTCGACGATCTGGATGCCGAGTGTTAGAACCAATTCCATGTCGAGCGGCCCACGACGAATGCGATCGCCAAGCGACTCGCCTTCGAGCAACTCCATAATGATGAAGTGGTCCGATTCGAATTGTTCAATGCCGTGAATGGTGCAGATGTTTGGATGATTGAGAGACGACGCGGCGCGCGCTTCACGTTGGAAGCGCTGCAGCAGACTTTCGTCGCCGGCCATGGCTGGGGTCAGGAACTTTAGAGCGACGAGGCGACCGAGAGTGGTGTCTTCTGCTTCGTAGACAACTCCCATTCCTCCTTCGCCAAGTTGAGATTTGATGTGGTAATGGGAGATGGTCTTGCCGAGCATTTGGGGGAGCCTCCGGGTTCTGGATACTGATCTGGGCAGCGCCAATAGTATTACATCCCTTGCAGGAGAACAATTTCTTCTCCGTGCCCCCTCAGTGTTCTCTGTGTCTCGGTGGTGGTGAACGCAAATTTACTGGCGCGCGGTAGAAGGAAGAACATTCACCACCGAGACACAGAGAGCACTGAGGATGCACGGAGATTAGGTGTCGAAACCCAGGATGCGGCGGCGAATTCCGTGTTTGAGAACGACCACATTAAAGTTGATTAGCAAACCTAGTCTCCACCCGCCCATTCGAAGATAAGTCAAAAGTTGGGCCTCGTGGATCGGTGCTAATGCTTCGACTGCCTTCGCCTCAACAACGATCAAGTTTTCGACTAGGATATCCAGTCGGTATACATCGGGTAAGCGAAGGCCCTTGTACTCATAATGAAGCCAATCTTCCTGTTTGAACTTGATTCCCCTCAGGAATAGCTCTCGACATAAGCTCAGGCGATACGCTGATTCGATCAGTCCTGGGCCAAGAGTTCGATGCACTTCGATAGCGCTTCCAATGATCTCATACGTCAGCTCATCTAGGTGAGGATCCATAAGCTTCTCCTTTTTTATTTTCTTCTCTCTGTGCCCCCTCCGTGTTCTTTGTGTCTCTGTGGTGGTGTTCTCGTTTTACACGCTTCTTGATTTTAAGTCGGGGTTTTCCACCACAGAGACACAAAGAACACGGAGGGGGCACAGAGAGAGTTTATCAGAGGGGGGCGAGGTAGGAGGAGAAGTTGGAGAGGATGGTGGCGTTGACGTCTTCCTGTAGATATAAGGGACGCTCGTGGAACATGATGGTGTGGCCGCCGTGATAGGGGAGGAAATGACGTTCCTTGAAGCGTAGTAGCTCGCCGCGCTGAAACTGGTTGTTGTAATAATCGGTGAAGGTTTGCATCACTCGATATTCAGCGCCGGGGACCAAACCATACACGGTTCCCTTTAGGGCTTCGAGATCCAGTGCGGGGTTTGCAGGACTCGACAGACTGACTCGATCTCTCCAACGCAGATAAACAAATAAAGCCCAGGTCCAAGATATGAAATAAGTAAGAAGCAGAATTGTAAGGATGATTCCCCAGTTGGAGATGTCGTCCTGACGACCGAGAAGTGAAAGTGCAGAGAGTGCGGCCACTGCCCCGATGCCAAGGAGCAGTGAGAGTCGCGCAAATGGAAATTTTGAATTCTGCACTGGTGTAAATATAGATGGTGAGTTAATAGAAGGGGAAGAAGAAGATCAACGAGAGACGCGGAGGTGCAGAGAGACTTTGAAGGCCGCGAGTTGGGGGAGACTCGCGGGGTTTGTGTGGTTTCAAGTCGTGGCGGATTTTGCTTTGGAGCGTTCTTGCTTCATGAATTCGCGCATCTTGTCGAGGGAGCCGGGATTGCGCTGTTCGGACCAGGCTTCATAACGCTGGGCGGCCTTCTCCATGTTCGCCAGGAGAAGCTTGTTGCCAAACTTTTCGCGAAATTCAGGGACCACCTTCTTCAACTGCTCCCATACCCCAAAAAATTCTCCGCTCGTTTCAAAGAACAGTCCTTCGTGCAAGAGACCGTAGTTCAACAATGCACAAGCCTGTTCCCAATAACCGATTACCATACCCGTGAATCTGCCTGATTCACTGCCGGGCGACATCAGTCGCGAGGCTTCCTCGAATGTCTCAGCATTGTAGTGCTGCTGGAACCAGTCGCGCGCCTGTCGCAGTCGAGCTTCGCGGCGTAAATCGTAGATTTGCAGATGTAGTTGCGCCTGTTCGTGAGTTGGTTTTGTAGCCATAATTTCCTTTCTGGTGTTGTTAAGGGAGACATCACGTATGTATATCGAATGGCTGAGGGGGAATTCGACACCTAGGATATCGAAAAGTAGGCAGGAAGGCTCGGCGGATTAAGAAGATCAAGACGCCCCCGCTCTTCATCCCTTGAACAGCAGATCCAATGATCCTGCGTCACTTTGCAGGAAGGGCGGGGGCGGCGCTGCTACTGACATTACAAAGTTGAGTATGCTTGTCGCTCTGGGACCCTTCCTAACTGCGGGATTCTGGTGAGTTTAACTTGTGTCTGGATCGCGATTTGAATATAGACTGTCCAAGATTTCTTACCTCCCTTTCTAGCTGGAAGTTCAAATACCACGGCTGAAGAGACTGTGGTGTGCCTCACTGCTGCCGTGCTACGAGCTAGGGCACGATGATTTTAACCGCAGAGTGACGCAGAGAATCGCAGAGTAACGCAGAGGACTTTAGAGCAAACACTGGAAGGAAACGACCTAATGTTGAAACGCACAGATCGATTGAACTGGATCACTCTGGCGGCGGTTATGCTGGTGATGTTCCGCCTGGTGGAAGCACAGGACACAACACCGCAGCTGGGGAAGAATAGTGTCAGGGAAGTCGTGGCCGCGATGACGACGGAGGAGAAGGTTAAACTTCTCGTGGGCATGGGGTTCAATGAAGATATCCCGGGACTGCCTGGTCCATCAGAGGAAGATAAAAAGATTCCGGAAAAAGTACAGGGGGCAGCCGGAAGAACTCACGCTATCCCTCGCCTGGGCATCCCTTCCCTCACTTTGTCGGATGGGCCAGCAGGCGTGCGCATCGACCCAGTCAGGAAAGGGGCAGCTAAGACCTACTACGCTACCGGATTTCCTATCGAGACCTTGATTGCTTCATCGTGGGATACCGATGTCGCAAATAGAGTCGGAGTGGCGATGGGCAGCGAGGTGCGCGACTTTGGCATCGACATCCTCCTTGCGCCCGCCATGAACATTCAACGAAATCCCCTCGGCGGCCGAAACTTCGAGTACTACTCTGAAGACCCGCTGATCGCCGGCAAGATGGCCGCTGCGTTTGTCAAAGGTGTCCAGACCAACGGCGTCGGCACGTCTGTCAAACACTTCGCCGTCAATAGCCAGGAGTTCAACCGCATGCAGTCAAACTCCCTGGTAGGCGAGCGCGCGCTGCGTGAACTCTATCTGAAAGGATTCGAAATCGCCGTCAAAGAATCGCATCCATGGACCGTCATGTCGTCGTACAACCTCCTCAATGGCACCTACACTTCTCAGAGCGAAGATTTGCTGACCACGTTGCTGCGTAACGAGTGGGGCTTCAAAGGCTTTGTGGTGTCTGACTGGTTTGGCGGTAATGATGCGGTTGCACAGATGCGCGCCGGCAACGACATGCTCATGCCGGGCGTGCCATCGCAAACTGAAGACATCATCAAGGCAATAAACGATGGAACACTAAGTAAGGAGCAACTCGATCGAAACGTTGAGCGAGTTCTGAACATCGTTTTGCTGTCGCCTTCGTTTAAACACACGACCTTCTCTGAACAGCCGGATCTTAAATCAGGTGCGCAGGTGGCTCGCGAAACAGCGACGGAAGGAATGGTCCTACTCAAGAACGACAACCACACCCTACCCCTTGCGTCCTCAAAGGTAGCCCTATTCGGGAATGCATCTTATGACTTGATAGCTGGGGGCACCGGCAGTGGCGATGTCAACAAGCAGTACGTTGTTTCGTTGGACCAGGGACTAACTGCCCGCAGTTTCGTGATTGACGACGAGCTAAAAAAGAACTACCTGCAATTTATTGCAGAACAGAAAGCAAAACGGCCTCCGGTTGCGCCATTCATGATGCCACCACCGATAGCGGAAATGGCGGTCCCCTCAGACCGCATGGAAAAACTTGCCGGTGAGTCAGCGGTGGCCATCATTACTCTCGGTAGGAACACCGGTGAATTCGTGGACCGACAGGTTGAGAACGACTTTACGCTCACCGCGATAGAGCGCAGTCTGATTGAAAGCGTTTCCGAGGTTTTTCATGCAAAAGGTAAGAAAGTCCTCGTTGTGTTGAATGTTGGTGGTCCATTGGAAGTTGCGAGCTGGCGCGAAAAGGTTGACGCGGTGTTGTTGGCATGGCTGCCGGGTCAGGAGGGTGGACATGCGATCGTCGATGTCTTGACAGGCAAAGTTAATCCATCCGGCAAATTAGCGACGACGTTTCCGGTTAGCTACAACGATGTGCCATCAGCGAAGACATTCCCTGGCAAGGAATTGCCGGGAGCGAAGCCGTTGGTCGTTAATACTTTTGCGGGAAAACCGGCAGAAGCATTGTATGACGAAGGGATCTACGTAGGTTATC
>DATIBX010000604.1:0-3480 GCA_035457105.1 Pyrinomonadaceae bacterium | reverse complement strand
CGCGACCATGCTCGCTGCGGCCAAGGTCGCGCCCGATCCGGCTTATCCATTGGATGGCGAAAACCTCTGGCCGGTCCTGGCTAAGTCTAAGCCGGTTCACGATCGAACATTGTGTTGGAGGATGAGAACGCAGGACGCAGTTCGTTCAGGACACTGGAAGTATGTTCGAGTTAATGAGGCCAAATATCTTTTTGATCTTTCGGTTGACGAACGGGAGAAAGCCGATTTCAAAGACAAACAACCTGAGATTCTTAAACAGCTTGAAGCAGAATTCGACAAGTGGGACGCCACCATGCTACCGCGGAAGCCATCTCGCAACTAGGATCGCGGTTTCAATTGCTCAATAAAATTCCGATCCTGAGTTCCCTGATGACAGACAATGCACGACTGCTGTCCGCGCTCGTCGAAATCTGAAACGAGCGCGTAAGTCAATCCGCGATCAGACCAGGTAATTACCTTCAATCCCTGAATCACATCGAAGTGAAACTTCAAACCACTCGCCAATATTTCTTCGCCACCAGACGGTTTAGCCACTGAATCGCTCGTTATCACCAGGCTTATCGGACGAGCGCTCATTTTGTAAGCGACATACGCCGCGTAGTCCTCTTTGAAACCAACCAAACGCGCACCTTCAAGCGTGTAGAGTTTGTTCTGTCCGGAAGACTCCTGGTAGGTAGGCAACTTCACACGGAAGTTCACCTTGTTGGCAAACCAGCCCGAAATTTCATTCGGACTCGCGGACTCCATTTCCAACGGTAATTGACCGCGAGTGCGCCTCAGGTGAGTTTCCGCTGCCATCAGTGCAAAACCAGATGGCCGACCAACCCCCTGCTTGCCTTCGTCCCCTGAGAACTTCCAGATAATAAGAGGTGTCAGAAGGATTAAGAGAGTGGCTGCAATGGCGAGACCAGCTCTCAAAGGTCTTCTATTGCGAGCAGTAATTGATGTGACTGCCTCTGGTTTCTCTTCAAACAGACTGGTGATTTTAGCTCGGAGTTCCGGTGGCGCAGTGTAAACAGTTCGCGCCTGACGTATTGTTCGCACAAACTCCAGCTCTCCCTCATACAGCCGGCGACACTCTTCACAAGTCTTCAAGTGTTGGGCAAACGAAGCTCTCTCCTCACCCAATAGCTCGTCGTCGAGGTAGAGACTGAGGCGGTCCCGAATCTCTGTGCAGTTGTACATCACTAAATGGACCTCGCTCTTCTCTTTGGCTGCCAGCTTGAAAGCATTTCGCGGAGTTTGCCCCGCGCACGACCCAACCGCGACATGACGGTGCCGGCGGGGCAATCCAAAATGGTCGCAATCTCCTGATAAGTCAAACCTTCAAAATCTCGTAACACTATGATTTCTCTGTAAGCCTCGGGTAATCGCTCGATAGCTTCCTGAACCTGGAGTCTTGCTAGATTCTTCAGATAGATGATGTGCGGACTACTAATGGTCTCACGTTCATCGGATATGACAGCAGTTTCGGAGTCGAGATCAACAAATTTTGGCCCAGCCTGGTCGTGTCGAAGTTCATTTAACCAGGCATTTCGCATTATTACGAACAACCAGCTCTTAACGTTGCTCCCCGGTTCAAGACGTTCAGCAGCTCGAATCGCGCGTAAATATGTTTCCTGCACCAGATCTTCAGCGACGGCGCGATCGCGAGTAAGCGTCATCGCATAGCCAAAGAGCGAGTCAAGATGCTCAAGGGCAATGCGCTGGAACTCTATTGACTGCAGCCTCGCCAATATTTCCTCCGAGTCGTGAGCGACTCCTTCTAAATATTAAACCCTCAAACGGCGAAATTATTCCCGCAGTCTGGATCAAACTGCTGGCCTCCTTGGAGTGCGGGGACCTGTGACGGCTTTCTTATTGCGGAACAGTAAGAATATTCGAGAGTCCCGATTTAACAAAGCGGTGACAGATCCCCGCACTGCTATGTGAATGTCAAGTGGTCACACGCAAGATACGGTGAGCGGGTTTTGTTTTATCTGCGTTCGCTCTAACTACTGCTTTTGCTCTTTTCACCTACACGAGACTGACTGCTATTCGTGGCACGACACAAGGTTCGTCACACTGGCGAGAATGCGGCCTGTGCGGGCGGTACCGCTGCCCGGGGATCTCTGTCTCCAGAAACGAAGCGCCAGCATAAAGATGGCTAGTCGTTCTGTGCGGGGTCGAGGCGTTCCCGAAGGCCGACGGTCTCCTCTGCGGTCAAAGGAGCAATTGAACTGTCTGGCCGAATCACAAACGGCCGACGTTGGGTTAAGACGGCATACATGCGCGTCGTTAGTTTCCGAGCCACGGCCACAATTGCTTTGCGGGCCGCCACTTTTTTAGGTTGTCGTTGATAGACCTGACGATAGAAAGCACGTAACTCCGGATCTTTCCGAATGGCGCTCCAGGCGCATTGAATTAGTTTGCTGCGTAAGCGTTGATCGCCGATGCGGGTAATCTCACCGCGGTTTTCTTTGTCACCAGTAGAATGCTCTTGGGAGACGAGCCCAAGAAAGCCGGCTATTTGACGTACATTGTTAAGCTGCCGCCAATCACCCAGCCGCGCCACCGCATGCGTGGCGGTGATCGTGCCGACGCCCGGTAAGCTGGTCAACAGCGTGATTGATTGTTGCAGGCCGGCTTCTTGTTTACAGAAGCGCCGGATTTCTTTTTGTACTGCCGCCGCCGTTAAAAAATGAAATTGCAAAGTATCGATCAAGCGATTCAACTTAAACCGAACGCTGGCGTTACAAGGGATTACTTCCAATTCGCGCAGCACCCGGCCCGACCATTTTCCATTAGCGGCGGGAAAGGGAATACCTTCGTACAACAACAGCGATTTAATGCGACATTTGGTAGCCTTCAGTTGCCCCACTTGGCTATCCCGCAATTGCACCAGATGCCGCAGCTCGCGATAGCTTTGTGAGGGCACATGGATACTTTGCAACTGACCGCCGCGCAGTCCTTCGGAGAGTTTCTTGCTGTCCAGACGATTGGTTTTCACGCGCTTGCGTGGTGCGCTGGGCACCATCGAAGGTGATACTACCAAACAAGTATGCTGGGCCGCCGTCAGTTCATCGTACAAGCCAAAGCCGGTCGGTCCTGCTTCGTAAACAAACGCCAGCCGCTGTCCCGGAAAATGCTTGTCTGTGTAGTTCAACAACTGGTTCGCACTATACGGTAGCTTCAAAGACCTTTGCATCGTGCTGTGATCACTGCAGGTTATCGCCAGGCTCGTTTTATCTACATCCAGACCGACGAAGATATCGTAGTCGCGGGGAATGAACTTGCGGCTTTTTCCTGTCACTGTCATGGTCGTTCCTCCTGGAGCAAGTTAGCTCTAGCTTACTCGAGTTATTGGACCTGACATTCAACATACTTGTCTCCCAGGAGGTCCCCACTCTAAGGAGAGGTTATTTACACCCGGGCATTCGGAAGGCGCCGATGCGAGTGGAGTAGTGTTGCGCGTCTTTCTTCAAGTAGTCACCGACGTAC
>DATIBX010000603.1:0-4514 GCA_035457105.1 Pyrinomonadaceae bacterium | reverse complement strand
CGAGATTGCGCGGCGGATCGCCTGGTTTACCACCCGGAGCATTCGTGGGTAAGTTCAACTCCGCCGGGGTCAGGATAATATTGCCCTGCGTCATTCCCATCGCTCTTGCGACGGCCTGAGCCGAGGGCAGGCCGAGTGCTTTGCCACGCAGAAGATTGCGTTGAGCAAGTGATTTAAACATGTCGGTAATGAAGGGTAGCGAACCCAAACCGACGGCGAGCTTCGTATCAATCTTTCGTGCCAGCTGTGGCTTCTGAGCAGTGCCGGAAAAATCAAAGAAGCGAGACCACTGAATTTCCAAACCTCCCCGTCGCTCCTGAAAACCACGTAGGTCTTCACCGTCGTCGCCGAAGATTTCGACATCATTCGGGTCTTCGGTTTCCGGATTGAGCTCATAGTCAGTGCGGATCATGCTGTGGCCGAAACGATAGGCCGCGACTGAAAACTCGACGGGGATAAAGGGCTGATTCCTGTAATGATAGAACTTTAAATCAACGTGCAAGGCACCCTGAATGTCTTTGGTGCCGCCACCAAAGGGAACCTTGTATTTATCAAGCTTGACGATATCGTTGATTACATCGTCACCACCAAGAATCTTTCTCAGAAAGTCGTGTAAAACCACCCACTGGTAATGCCAGCGCACAATTCTTCGCGCTTCGTCGAAGAGATTAGGCGTACCGGCGGGCAGCGCATCTACGACCTTGTTGTGAAATTTAATGAAGGCGAGGTGAAGTTGAGAGACAATCGCATTCTCGTCGTTACGTGGATCGCCGGTAAGTGCGCGCTTCGGGTCGGCAGAGTTTCGCGGCAGGTCATCTTCGCCGGCCGCGTTCTTACCCACGAGGAGATGGATGCCGTCGTCAGCGTAGAGATATGGATTATTATCCGGTCCATCCGCATAAAGGGAATCGAGATCGTAGCGGGGCGTGCGGAAGTTGCGCAGAGCGTCCGGATCGTTGTCGCGCTGGAGTTTAGAATTGGGATCAAATGTGATGTCATGGTCAATGAACTGACCGAGATAGGTGAAACCCGCGGGAATATCCGGATTGTCGAGATTAGGATCATCGGCTTGCGCCTCGGTCTCAATCATCAGTGCACCCAACGACAGAAGATCCGCATCATCCGGAGCGAAGGGTGGAAGGTGGCGAAACATTCGCCCAAAGCGCCCTTCGTAGAGAGTCGAACGCGGGACGTCTTCAAGGCCGCGTACCGGCAGCACTCCGTGAAAACGCTGTCGGGGGCTGGGACTGCTATGGGGTGGTTCGTTGGAGAGTTTTATTTCTGACATGTCATCCTCCTCTAATAGAATTTCTGAGCGAGAGAGAGAACCGGAATGGGATGACTCTCTATGTCTATGACCAAAAGGTACCAAAACGTTTCCCTCGTTCTGGAGTCCAATGACGTGGTTTAAAACACTAACTGGCTTTGCTGAAGAATACCCACAGCAGGTGCGCGAGAACATCACGGTCGACGGGCAGACTTTGAGATCGCATGTAAACGGGAAAGTATTGGTGTGCGGCCAATTAGAAACCCCGACGCTGGCCGAACTACGAGAACGTGTAAACGCGAGCGGGCATAAGAAAGGAAACATATCGGTACGTGAAGTCGTTGCGAATGTCCAGCACTTGCACACAGACGTTTCGAATGCCGGATCACTTTTTCAGGTCGCTTCCCAGTTCAATCTGCTGGAAATGGTATCCCCGAATTACACACCTGAAGATGGCGTCGGTATTTATGAGCACGATCGGACGCAGGGACCTGCATGTGCTATAGCGGCTGGTGCGGGAACGATTTATCGTAACTACTTTGCCATCGTTAATGGGCAAACCGGCCAATCAGCAAGTAACCAGATCGACTGTCTCGCAGATATCGGAACTGCATTGGGAAATACCGAGAGCCGTCTGTGGGCAATGAGAAACGGTTATGCTTTGGCGTCGCAGAATGGTTTAGTCGAGATCGCGCAGCGACTAAAAGCCTCGAGTGAGAGTGAGCTGGACAGAGTGCGACAGTTACTGCGCATCGGTATACAGTGGAATACACAAGTGACGCTCAATGACGCCAGACACCTCGTGTCACAAGCTTATTGCTCCGCCTTGCCAGTTGCCTATTCCCGTCATGCTTCGCATCTATGGACGCCATTCGCACGGCTTATTCTCGAGGCAGCCTATGAGGCAACGTTTTGTACGGCGATCTTGAATTCGACGAGCCACGGAAGTAACAGATTGTTTCTTACGCTGCTGGGTGGCGGAGCGTTCGGCAACGAGCCAGTCTGGATCATTGACGCAATCCAACGAGCTCTGGTCCTCTTCAAGGATGTGGAACTTGAAGTAGCTATCGTCAGCTATGGCTCGCCCAATTCCGATATCCAGCAACTCATACCGGCTCGGCTATAGCAACGGCTCCAACCGGTGCTTCTGTACCGCTTTGCATTGCGGACGCAAGCGTGGCGTAAACTTCACTCCATGCTGCTTCAACGTCGGGTGTGAAGGCTTCGCCCAGGCCTTTCTGCAGGGTCCACAGAAGCGCTTGTCCGACTGTGTCATAGTCTTTGTCTCGAACCCCATAGCTGACATGTCGTGTGCCGAGCGATTGCACGGCTGGCAGAAGTTGCTCCATCCGGTCAAGACTATTAACGGCAAGACCGAGCATTTGCATCAGTTTGCGGCCTTGCTCGCTAAGATTTCCTTTGAATAGCAATTCGAGATCTGGGTCGAGTTCAAAGAGTCGTGCGTAGAAGAGTTGGGCGGCAGTCTCGGCGATCGGGGCGACCTGCCTGAAGCTATCTTGCACTAGTTTAATCTGTTCATTGGTCATGATGGCGTCCTCCTGATTTAATGCGCCCTGGGCAACGGCTCGTTTATTAAGGCGTAAATCATTCGCGATTTGGCTCATCACGGGGCTTCAAAAAAAGCAACATACTACCCATTTGGGTAGGGGAGGGTTACGAGTTGCCGGGATCGAAAACCAGAATGAATCAGCGTCGAGAAGTCCTGAGAGGTCTCATTTCTACGGCGGTTGGTGCCACCCTGGCAGCGCGAAGACCTTATGTTTTCTCCGTGTCAGCTCAACGGGATTTTTCCAGCGTCCGCCCGGCTCCGTCTCAGCGGAAGTTTAGTAGTCGTGCGGTCGAGACAAAAATAGCTGAAGTAAAGCGCGCTATAGCTGATCCCGAATTAGCCTGGCTGTTTGAGAACTGCTTTCCGAATACACTCGACTCCACAGTCAAGTTGGGGATGCGGGACGGTAGACCAGACACACTTGTCATCACAGGTGATATCAACGCGATGTGGCTGCGAGACTCTACAGCTCAAGTCACTCCATATCTACCGCTCACGCGCCATGATAAGGAACTGCAACGTCTAATCGCCGGGGTAATTAATCGACAAACGATGTGTATCCTCGTCGATAGATATGCGAACGCTTTTAGTTTTGGATCTAAAGCCTGTCCCTGGGGAATTAACGATAAGCCGCCCTTGACTTCAGAGCTTTGCGAACGCAAATGGGAAATCGATTCACTCTGTTATCCCATTCGATTATCACATTCTTACTGGAAAATAACCGGAGACACATCGTGTTTCCATGCTGATTGGTTACGGGCTAGTGGATTAATTGTCCAAACTTTTCGCGAGCAGCAACGACTGAACGGACCAGGCCCGTACAGGTTTGAGCGCACAACAAACAATCCCATTGATACGCCTCCGTTCAATGGTCTGGGTAATCCGACTCGTCCAGTTGGTTTGATTCATTCGGCCTTTCGTCCATCCGATGATGCGTGTGTTTATCCCTTCTTAATACCGGCGAATTTGTATGCAGTTGTTGCGATGAAACAATTGGCGGAGATACTGTCGACGGTATTATCGGAGCAACAACTGGCAGGCGAATGTCTTAAATTAGCGCAAGAGATAACGGCGGCAGCGAACAGGTATGGCAAAGCACCGGTCCGAGGATATGGGTTGATTTACGCCTACGAGGTGGATGGTTTTGGGAATAAGCTCTTTATGGACGATGCAAACGTTCCCAGTCTCTTGTCGCTGCCATACCTGGGTTGCTGTAGTGAGAACGATCCTCTTTATCGCCGAACCCGTGCATTTATTCTGAGCCACGACAATCCTTACTTCTTTCGCGGGCGAGTTGCAGAGGGCATCGGTGGCCCACACGTAGGTGTCAACATGATTTGGCCATTGGGAATTCTCATGCGCGCATTAACGAGTACGGATGAGAAGGAAATTCTCAATTGCTTGAGAATGCTGAAAAACACACATGCCGGCACAGGTTTTATGCATGAGGCCTTTAATAAAGATGATCCCAATAAATTTACGCGTTCATGGTTTGCCTGGGCGAATACGATGTTTGGAGAGTTGATTGTAAAGTTGTACGAACAGCGGCCACGTTTGTTACAGGTTCAATTGTAGAAGGATTGTCGATGAGACGTTTGACTCGTGTTAACATCTCTTCACATCGTGAATTCGAACGTCATCTGCTTGAGGAATCATCTATGACTCTTCCCAGGATCT
>DATIBX010000602.1:0-2752 GCA_035457105.1 Pyrinomonadaceae bacterium | reverse complement strand
GACGTTCGGTGGCAGCAGTGTTCTGGTCGATGGCATTGATGCAGGTCGCGTCGATTTAAACGGAACTTCAAATGTGCTCGGCCGCATTGAATCGCGTGTAAATCGGGTCAGTATGGACAGCGTCCAGGAGGTGCAGGTACTCGAGCAGAACTATTCATCGCAGTATGGACAGGCAATCGGCACGGTTATTAACCCGATCACAAAATCGGGTACAAATAACTTTCATGGAAGCGCCTTCGAATACTTTCGCAACGAAGCACTGGACGCGAATGACTTTTTCAATAACGAATCTGGGTTTCCTCGAAATAAGTTTCGCTTGAATCAGTTCGGCGGGAACGTCAGTGGCCCAATTGTTAAAGACAAGCTCTTCTTCTTCGGAAATTATGAAGGCGTCAGACAAACTCGCGGCAGTCTCTTTAGAGGCTTTACTCCGACTGCTTCATTCAGAACAGAGTTTGTGCCGTCTTTGAATGCGGCCCTGGCGACGTTGCCGCTCCCGAATACAAACAATTTCCTAAACGTCGATGCAGATCCGGCGTTTGAATATGGTGAGTTTCGAGTATTGAAGAATGGTAAGTTGCGAGAAGACACGGGCTCGGTCAAGCTCGATTATCAATACAACGACCGTAGCCAGTTTTCGTTCCGTTACAATCTGAATGACTCGAATACGACGACACCCTATGGTGTAGGCACAGATCAGACTGCTGAGGGATCGCTGCGAGTTCAACTCCTAAAGCTCTCGCACAACTACACCTTATCGAGTGCCTCGGTAAACGAGTTTGCCTTTGGTATCAATCGGAACGTGACCAATCCAGGTGCTGGTCCATCCGACTTGCCAATCTTCAATTTTCTTTTTGCTGACTCTTCAATCGCAGGACCTGGTCCAGCCCAGTTTAATCAATTCCGGACCAACAATGTCTATCAGTTTCTCGATACATTCAGCACCTTGAAGGGTAACCATTCGCTCAAGCTCGGAACAGACATAAGGCTGAATCGTCGGGACGCTGAATCAGTAACTCAGTTCACACTGTTCTTCTTTAGTGGTGCGGATTTCGCGAACGCAGCGGCACTTCTCGGGCAGAGCTCCGGCAATCCAAAGCTAAGTTACGCCAATGAGAACTATTCATTCTTTGTTCAGGACGACTGGAAAGCTCATCCGCGTCTGACACTGAATCTTGGACTTCGCTACGACGTCAGCAGCGTAAGTCGTGAAGCCGAAGGACGTTTACAAAACTTTATTCTCGCCACCAAGAGCTTTACGCCGTTGGGACAAAAGATCTACAACGTCGATAAGAACAATTTTGGACCGCGATTTGGATTTGCGTGGGACATCTTCGGCACGCAGAAGACTGTGCTGCGCGGCGGTTATGGAATCTTTTATGACCGCGACTTGCCGGCCAGCTTTGGCTCGCCTCAGATCAACACATTTCCATCAGTCCAGATCTTCTTCCCGTCGTTCCCGATCAACCCGGCGGAGTTCAATCCCGCGGGATTGGAAGGACGGCAAGTGTTGATGATCAATCCCGATCTGCCAACTACATATGCGCAGCACTGGTCGTTGAATGTGCAGCAAGATGTTCGCTTCGGTATTCTCCAGGTTGGTTACGTTGGTAACCATGTGCTCGACATTCTCACGAATGGGGTAGTTACTCCTCGAAACATCAATCCGAATCTAGACGTGTTTGGTACCAAACCAATTCCGGGTGTCGGCAATATCCTGGATATCGGAACTTATCCTCAGTCCAACTACAATGCGCTGCAGGCAACGTTCAAGAGAAATCTGACAAGAGGTTTGCGTATCAACGCAAACTACACCTGGTCACATGAGATTGATAATGTGATCGGATTCTTCAAGGATTATCAAAACTACCAGGATCTAAATGCTGACCGCTCCAGTGGCGATGCTGACATCCGTCATAACTTTACTTTCGATGCCGGTTACGATGTTCCGTCATTGCGCGAGCTTTTTGGCGACGGAACACCTCGCTGGATTGCTGATGGGTGGCAGCTGAATACCCTGACGCAGTGGCGCAGCGGATTTCCTGTCAACGTAACTGTTACGGGAGGTATCTTCGGCGGAGCATTGCGACCTAACTTGATTGAAGGTGTGCCACTTCGTCCGGCCAACTACGACTTGCCGAAGAATCAATTCAACCCGGCAGCCTTTGCTTTACCTGCTGCCGGAACGTTTGGAAACCTTGGCCGTAATGCGCTGCGCGGTCCAGGTTTTGCCCAGGTAGATTTTTCGGTATCCAAAGACACTAAGATAACGGAGACTCAAAGCTTCCAGATCCGCTTCGAATTCTTCAACCTGTTCAATCACGCTAACTTTGCCGATCCGTCAGGTGGTCTGAACAAGGATACTCTTGTCAACAGTCTCAATCCCACCGCGTTCTTTGGTCAGAGTATTTCGACGGTCGGAAATCAACTTGGTGGTCTACTTGGTCCAGGTGGGCCGCGTCAGATCCAGATCTCTGCTAGATACAACTTCTGACAAGGACACCAACTGAATGCTTCTGGCTGGCAAAAAATTGACAGCGCAAAGCGGCAGCTACCGGGTTTTCCGGTGGTTGCCGCTTTTTGTTTTGTTACTCGCAATCACAAGCAGGGCGCAAACGCCCGCAAAGGCGCGTTTACCTGAGAGTCCGATCAAGACGGTCTACGTCATTCCCACAAGTCACTACGACTTTGGCTTCGTCGAGCCTCCCGATCAAGTACGTGAACGGGCGGCGAGACATATAGACGAGGTCCT
>DATIBX010000601.1:0-2866 GCA_035457105.1 Pyrinomonadaceae bacterium | reverse complement strand
GAAGGAGCGATTGGCCCTGAGCCCGTTAATGTAGCAGATGATGCAGGGTACGTTAGGTACGACGGCGCACTAGCTTCTAAGCGCCAGTGGTTTGATTACCGGTTTTATCGCCTCTTTGCTTTTTCTGAGGAGGACGTAACCATTTATCATGTCGCCAACCAAGCTGCATACTTCTCTCACCTGTTAAGCGACCCTGAGTTTTCCAGTAATAATCCGTTTTTAAGATTCTCATTGGCAAAAGTGGTGTCTCAACCTGCCGTCTTAATCGACGAACTATATAACTGCGTTGCGACTCTGAGACGCACTTCGGAAGAATTCTTGGATGTTTGGTACGAGCGACAACGGGAAGCGTTGTTGTCGTCGATCGATAAGGAGTATCAGTTTTTCTTTCCGCCTACCTGGAAAGTTCTCATTCGAATTCAGGAGCTAAGACGTCCTGCCGTAACCCGCGCCGGACACAGTTTTATCACTGCTCCGGCTCAGAGCAGTGGCGGATCCGCAACCGGGGCCGCGATGGGCACAGCTTTAGTTGCGGTGGCGCTGTTGAGCACACGAGCCTCACTTGAGTCTGCGTACCAGTTGCTTTTAGACAGGAACTACAGTTACAGGGATATCGGCATTCTCATGGCGCACCCAGCATTTCTGACTATGTTCCCCGAGCTGCAAGGTTCTTCCCCGACTCACCAGCCTGACCCTAAATCTGTTTTGTCAGTTTTTGAAGATCGCGAGTACGCACGCGTAGGTGATTTGAAAATTGTTTGTGCCGGACCTTATGCGAGAAATTTTGGTGGGGTAAGAACTGATATGATGTCGCAGGGCACTGATATGATGGCAAACCCCCTAATCGGGCTCACGGCGGCAGGTTTCACTGAGGATCAGGCGCAAACGTACGTGGATGGGTTACGACACGGAAAAATCTTAATGGGTGTAGCCTCCGTCCCAGACTCAGACGCCACCTTTTTTTCAAACGATTGGGTGTGACCTGAAAGGTCTTCACTCCAGACAGCCTACATTTTCCTCAGCCCGATCTCTTAACAGAAGTGCCTTGCCCGCAACGCGCCGTTAGTGAATAATGCGCGCGAAAATTAACCCCCCGAGGTAAACGATGCTGCTCCGCTCAATCGCCCTGATTCCGGTTTTAGCGTTCACCCTATTTCAAACTCCTGACACCCACTCTCCCAGCAAAACAAACTGCACGCCGGGCGTTAGTTTCTGGAACCTGCTAGACCAAGTTCGCATTGGTTACATGGACGGAAGGCTTGGCGTCGGTCGCTTGTACGCGGTCTGTCTTCCGACTCCGCCGCGGCAAAGCACATCAAACTATCCCTATGATCCGGATGGCGGCGGCAAGCTCTCGACAATCCTCAAAACTGCGGACGGCAAAGCCCTGAATACTTACGTTTGGTACGCCGAAAACATTAGCGGGCTTTGGGAAATGAGCCGTTACAAAGTCGTCGGCGGATATGAAACTGTGAAACCGTTAGCTGCGGGGAATTACGTTTTGGAATTTGCGATTGATGACAAACCCTTCTACCGGTTTCCAATTTCGGTGGTCCAAATCAAGAGTGACGATCCATATCAACCGGCAGGCGATCGCTACTTTGTCGAAGGACCGTGGAACGAGTACGGCAACATCTTCTACCAGCGAAACGATCCGCAGTCGTCGCTGCGATTCACAACCTGGGTCCAGGACAAGGCGGGCCATCAGAACAAGACGCCAGTGCCATACGATGTAAAGCTGGTCAGCGCGCGTGATGGACGCGTACTCGCTTCACAGTCCGGCAGCTTGCGCCTCGAGCCACGATGGTTAAAAGCTGATTTGTACTTTACGCCCACGGGCGGCGAGCCAAATGCTTATTTCAAAGCCGGTGATTTGTTGCGTGAGGACGGCCGCTACAGTATTCGACTCATGCTAAACAACAAGCAGTATGGTGAGTATCCGTTCGTCGTAAAAGGAGGGCGCATCGAATTGCAGGGTCACCAAATCCGCGAGAAAACTGATCCGATGAATTACATCGTCGACTATCTCTCCGGAGGCCGTTACACGTCCTGGTGGATTAAACGCCAATGACCCCTACATAAAAGGCAACCGAATTCCTGAAAACTCCCCTGATGGAAACATTTTCTGCTCAATCCTCATAGAAGGTAGACACAGACCCCAAGGAGCAGAATATGAACCCGCATCATCCCAAATTGACATTATTCGTTGTTCTCATCGCATTGCTCTGCCCGCAAAGCCTTGTGAGAGCGCAAAACGCAACCCCAAACACTGCCGTAGTCTCCCCAGACACGACTCCTCCCTCCGACGCCGGCGAGAAGGTCAAACTGTATTACATGCGCGAGGCGACCAAGATCAACTTAATCCTCACTGCTATCGCGACTCCGGCCGATTCAGTACTGAACGGTCTCATTATGAAAAACGCGACGGAGGACGAGATTATCCTTTATGGCCCGCGCGAAAAAAGAAGTCAGGCACGGCGAGTAATAGCCACTCTCGATCTCCCTCGACCCGGAATCATGATGGAGATGTGGGGGATCCAGGTTACAAGCAAGAAACCGGATGACATGGCGGAAGCGATGGCCCTGATTCGCCAGGAAATCAATCGCACGCAGCAAGCTGTGCGCGACACCTATACCTATCTGGAGAACCTTACACGAAGAAGGATACCGGAAGAGGATCTGAAGGAAGACTTCAGAAAGGTACTAGAACAGGATCTTTTTTATCGTTCGGCGTTGGCTTTAGATCATCCACTTTCGCTCGCGGATATCCTGCTCCGCATGACGGCGGCGAAGAATCCGGGAAAAGCCACTGCCGATATCGCAGATGACCTTGAAAAATGGCTTAAGGGAAATTATCGCGAATACG
>DATIBX010000600.1:0-8272 GCA_035457105.1 Pyrinomonadaceae bacterium | reverse complement strand
AACCAGAACCTTGCACAATCGCGCGTGTCGACGAGCTGTTAACACCCATAAATACCGACAAGCCAGCCATCCCTTCGTTCCCGACCATCCCTACTTCGATCGTCGAACGTGCCGACATTGGAGAGAGTAAGGAAACTATCGAGTCCTGTGGAAAGTAGACAAACTTGATTATCTCGCCTGGTTCGTAAAGAACATCGCCAAAAGTTAGCGGCACCAGTTTCATAACGAGAGCTAAATGTCGATATTCAGCGGATGGGAGAGATGCCAATAGTCGGTTTGCAGTAGTCACACGTGTCCTTTATTCACTCCTAATCGATACCTTGAGTAAGCTGATATGAGTGCGATCAATTGGAAAAGGGAAATCGTCTTTGATGATGGCGAAGATTGGCGAGGCCGTCTGTGCGAGAACACACAAAACACAGTGATAAAGGAACAAAGGACAGATCTCTCTATCCTAGCAAACGATCAAACTCGTCTCTGACGACCTTATAACACTCGCAAACCGATTGCTCTAACTTTGCTCGGTCAAGGATTGTTATGTGCCCGCGGACATAGCTAATTGCTCTTTCCGCCTGAAGCCTGCCTGCTGCGAGCGTCACCCCTTCGCGCCGGACACCCAGCATGTCACCAATCAACTCCTGAGTCATAACCAACTCATCAGCTGGCACTCGATCATGACTCAAGAGCAACCAACGGCAGAGTTGCTGCTCTACTGAGTGAAGCCGATTGCATACTGCAGTCTGAGAAATCTGAGTAATCAGAGCCTGCGTATAACGCAGTAGCAATCCTTGGAATTTTCCACCCCTCGCAAATTCATCCTGCAAAACCTTTGCAGGCATTCTCAAAGCGCCACCGGAACTCTGAATTACGGCACGATTTGGCATCGTACCACCGCCCATGAAGAGGGCTATGCCGACTACGCCATCGTTGCCGGTGAGTCCCATCTCAGCAGTTGCTCCGTTTTCCATTGTGTAAAGCAATGAAACAATTGCAGTGGTAGGAAAATAGACGTAATCGAGGTGGCCACCGAATTCGTATACGACCTGACCAAGCGAGAATGAAATCTCCTGCAGGGCAGGTCGCAGTCGTTCGAATTCATGTGGCGGAAGAGCAGCCAGTAGACGGTTTTGAGAGTTCGGATCTTTTAGTTCAGGGACAGGCATGGTGCTCTTTGCTCTTACTGGATCTCACTTTGAGTCCTTCAGCGACGACCTCACTTTTCAGCACGCGAAACATATCATATATGTGCTAAAGCGCACAGATACATCCCCACCGCAATTAAGATTTTAGTTGTCATGGTATTGGAATGGAAAGTCGGGACACCACCGGCTTCACCCGCGTGGTATGTTTATTTCAACCTAGCCCACGTCTCTATCTCGAACACTCCCGAGACCACCGGCTTAGCCGCGTGGTATTTCAATTTAAACCTAGCCCACGTCTCTACCTCCAACACTCCGACACCACCGGCTTAGCCGCGTGGTAATTTCAATTTCAACCTAATGTGATATTCCAACTTGTGGCGATCAGGCAGAAGGTGAAGCTCCACGCGGCTGAAGCCGGTGGTGTCGCTAAGTTTGGATTCTCGGGGCTAGGTAGCAGTTGAAACTCCACGCGGCTGAAGGCGGTGGTGTCTCGGATTGGTCGCCGAGATGTTTTTAAAAGCGACGCTGGGCCGTCGCACTCCAAAGAGTCAAGGCTTTTTTGAGTCGGGATCGCCGGTTGGTGGAGGTGCATGGTCTTCTTTTGCGGGAGGGCCAAGCAGTTCGGTGAAGATTGGCTTTAACGCATTCGCCCACACTTGATAGCCTTTGACGTCCAAATGTAGACCATCATGGTTCGTCATCCCTGCAAACAACTTATCATTCTTATCCGCTAGCTTATCGTTAATATTGAGATATCGAATTCGCTTACCGTCAGCAAACTTTGAGATTCGTTTGTTGATATCGTTGATAATCGGCATCGCCGCCATATTGTCGTTACGAGGAAAGATGCCCATGAGAATAATCGTGGCATTTGGAGCCTTCTCATGAAGGACATTCAGGACTGTTTTAATGCCCCGAGCAATCTCTGCTGCCATTGGATCATTTTCTTGCGGCGCACTGTTTCCAACGTTATTCGTTCCGGCGAGGAGTACGATCACTTTTGGTTTTACGTTATCGAGTTCGCCATTGTCGAGACGCCAGAGGATGTTCTGGGTCTTATCGCCGCCCCATCCGAAGTTGCCGGCATTCCAGCCAAAGAAGTTCTCACGCCAGTTCGCGAGAAAATCTTTGTACTGTTCATCGCTTGTACCCCAGCGTCTGGTGATTGAGTCGCCTTCGAAGTAGATGTCGATACGACCTGTCTTAGCCTTTTTTAGCAACTCTTCGTGAGCAATCATGGAGTTAGGGTCAGTTCGAGGCGACGGCTTATCAGCAGCTTCTTTATTCATTTGATTCTGAAATGATAATGCAAGTATTAAGACAATGATTGAATAAAAGGATCTCATAATTGGCTATTGGTCCTATTCGTCCTATTGGTCCTATTCCCTATTAGTCCTATTCCCTATTGGTCCTATTGGTCCTATAGGTCCTATTCACCCATACCGATACAACTTTACTCTCTGAATTCCAAAGCTGCCCAACCTGACATGCCGGCCCTGATGCGTTTGGTCGCCATTCAATCGGCGTCCCGCAACCCATTGCCCATTCACATACTTTCCCTCATCGACGGCCAGCAAACCAACCAGCGGCTCTGTCGAGCCCGGAGATTCAAAGGTAATCGTCAAACCAGTACCAGCAAAGAGATATTCATCCGGACCAACGGCAACCACGAGTCCTCCCGACAGCACTTTAGGGTTCTGCGTCGTAGGCTTGTCAAAAGTTACATACAAAACGTAGTTTCCCAACCGCAACTGTTGTGGTTGGCGCTGCTCGGGACCTTCCGGCAACAAACCCGCCATAACTCCTTTACCCTGATTACCTAAGAGCAACGGCGCCAGTTGAGTCAGTAAATCGTAACTGGCCGTCACCGCGGTGGTCGTTTCCTCATCCAGCGAATCAATACTGAATGGACTAAAGCCAATCGCATTGTGTTGACCAATCGCATAGAGCGCGTTTACCGAGTCAACGGGACCAGGCATTGCCTCAGGAATAAACACCGGATTTCCTGACCGATCATATCGTCGGACCCACTCGGCGAAATTCTGGAAGTAGATGTCCGGACTAAGAAAATCAATCTTTGGAGCCCCCGCCTTCCAGACATCCATCAAGTGCGGGAGTGGGCCTGCACTTGGATATTGACCGGGTTGGTGTCCGGGCCGAATCAGTGCGGCATTTACAAACATCGGCAGCGGGTATTCAGCTTTACCGGCTTCAGCGACTCGATTTGTAAAGCGGGCAAAATACCAGGCCATAAAAATCTCGTCAGTTCCTGGTCCATGTCCAAAGATCTCCTCCCAGGTACCGGTCATCCTAAAATTATTAGCAGCCCAAACTGTGCGGAACTCCGGAATTAGTTGTTCCTTGCGTTGCTGCAAATAATTCATAAGCTCCGCTGGCACAGATTGGCTGAATAGCTCATTCGCAATCGAACTGCGGTCCCGCGCTTCAGGAATCATCCCGATCTCGTTCTCGACTTGGACCATGATGACTGTTTGTTGATTCGCGTCGACTTCACGCAAGTGTCGCATAAACGCGGCGAACGCACGCGCATCAGTCTCGACATTCTCTTTACTGAACGGCGACAGAATTTCCATTCCGTAGCCTTTGCTATCCTGCGACCGGGGAAAGCGGCGCTGCTCTGTTTTTACCCAAGCCGGTGCGTAGGACGACATGCTGTTCTTCCACGAGCCAAACCACAGCGGCACAATTTTCAGGTTGTGCTTACGAGCATCCTGAATAAGCCCATCAACGAGCGTGAAATCAAATTTTCCTTCGGCCGGCTCTATTAGTTCCCAATAAACCGGCATTAACACGGTATTCAGCTTGAGTGCAGCCAGCCTGGGCCATACTGGCGTCATGTGCTCGAGGCTGGACGACGAAGAATTTCCCAATTCACCAGCGAGCACAAGGAATGGTTTCCCCTCGACGATGAGTTGAGTCGCCGTGCCTTGCTTTCGCAGGTAAGGCTCGCGTTTTTGCTGCGCGGCACCTTGTACGCCCCAGATCGTTAGCGCTGCGGATACGATTAAAAGAGACCTCAATCTCGGTGTGGACCAGAGCTTGAAAGTGATCATTCGTTTATTTACGAGACGTCAAAACTTTGAAACTTAAGTGTCCCAGGCCGAACTGTTCTGGGGCTACCTTTGTGATCTTTGTGTCTCCATGGTCATTTCTCTCAGCACTTTCCTCACCACAAACGCACAAAGGAGACAAAGGTTACACAGGGCCATTGTCAGCTTTTCAGGTTCGAGCTATCTTGCCAGTCTTGATTAGACCAAACAAGTCTTTATTAAAATGATTGTTTTACCTAACGTCGAGGCTAAGAAATGACCAAGGACCCACAAATAACGAGCCTGGATACCCCCACCCACGCTGAATCACTCAAAACTGACATAGTCGACCACCTTTTTTACAGTCGGGCGCGACTGCCGGAGATTGCCACACCCAATGATTGGTACATGGCACTCGCATTCGCTATTCGCGATCGACTGCTCGACCGCTGGATAAAGACAGTTCGCACCTTCATGCGAAATGATGTTCGAGTTGTATCCTACCTGTCCGCAGAATTTCTTATTGGACCGCAGATGGGCAACAATCTGGTAAATCTCGGGCTTCATGATCAAGTAAAACGTGCGACAGAAGATCTTGGGCTCAAGCTCGACGAACTACTCGATCAGGAAGAAGAACCGGGACTCGGCAATGGCGGTCTCGGGCGTCTGGCTGCCTGCTATCTTGAATCTCTCTCAACCTTGCAAGTGCCGGCCATTGGCTACGGCATTCGTTACGAGTTTGGAATTTTTGATCAGGAGATACGCGACGGCTGGCAAGTTGAAGTCACTGATAAATGGTTATCGCCTGGGAATCCATGGGAGATTCAGCGTCCGGAGATTAGTTATGAAGTAAACCTCGGCGGCCATACCGAAAGCTTTGTCGATGCGAACGGGCAGTACCGCGTCAGATGGCTTCCGCACCGCGTCGTCAAAGGACAAGCGTGTGACACACCGGTTGTAGGGTACAAGGTCGGCAACAATAATCTTTTACGTCTTTGGAAAGCAGAAGCAACCGAGTCATTCGACTTCGAAGCTTTCAACGTCGGCGACTATTATCGAGCAGTAGAAGCTAAGGTAGCTTCAGAGACAATCACCAAGGTCTTATATCCCAACGACACGATGAATAAGGGAAAACAGTTGCGACTCGAGCAACAGTATTTCTTTGTTTCCTGCTCGCTACAGGACATGCTCCGCATTAACGATTTTTCAGGCAATAAACCCGAAGAATTTCACAAGTTTTTTGCCGTACAACTCAACGACACTCACCCTTCGATCGCCGTTGCCGAACTGATGCGGCTGCTCGTCGATGTTCGTTCGCTGGATTGGGATCAGGCCTGGGCTGTGACGCAGCAAACGTTTGGCTATACGAACCATACACTGTTGCCCGAGGCATTAGAAACATGGCCGTTGCCCCTTTTCAGTGAACTCTTGCCGCGCCATCTCGAAATTATCTACGAAATCAATCGCCGCTTTCTCGAAGAGGTTCGTCAACGCTTTCCAGGTGATGAGCAGAAGGTCCAACGCCTTTCCTTAATCGATGAACATGATCAGAAGTATGTGCGGATGGCCCACCTGGCAAGTGTGGGTAGCCACGCGATCAACGGTGTCGCTGCACTTCACACCGAACTTCTGAAAGCAAGTGTGCTGCGTGATTTCTATGATTTGTATCCGGAAAGGTTCTTGAACATCACTAATGGCGTCACACCAAGACGATGGATGGCCTTAAGCAATCCTGGTCTCGCAGAGTTGATTTCAAACTTCCTTGGTGATGGCTGGATTCGCGACACCGACCAATTGAGACAACTCGAGCAGCACGCTGCCGATCCGTCTTTCACCGATGCATGGAAGAAGGTAAAACGCGATAACAAGGATAGACTCGCTAAGTTGATCAAAGACCGCACTGGAGTCGGGGTGAATCCACAATCACTCTTCGACATCCAGGTCAAGCGTATCCATGAGTATAAACGTCAGCATCTGAACGCTCTGAACATCGTCAGCCTGTACCGAAAACTAAAGGCAGACCGAAACTTTACGATTGCGCCTCGCACATTCATCTTCGGGGGCAAAGCAGCGCCGGGATACTTGATGGCCAAGCTGATCATAAAGTTGATCAACTCGATTGCCGACGTAATCAACAACGATACAACAGTCAGTGAACAGCTTAAGGTTGTGTTCTTACCGGACTTTAATGTGAAAAATGCACAATGCATTTATCCCGCAGCTGATTTGTCTGAGCAGATCTCAACGGCGGGCAAGGAAGCATCCGGCACGGGTAATATGAAGTTTGCGTTGAATGGAGCCTTAACCATCGGCACTTTGGATGGGGCCAACGTTGAGATGCGAGATGCAGTTGGAGAAGAAAACTTCTTTCTGTTTGGACTGAGCAGTTCGGAAGTAGCGAACTTGAAATCGCAGGGTTATCGTCCGCGTACCTATTATGAGAACAATGAACAGCTTCGCGATGTGATCGACGTAATCGCAAACGGAGATTTCTCAAAGGGCGATCGGGAGCTGTTCAAACCGCTGATTAATTCCCTGCTCGAGCGCGACGAGTATCTTTTGTTTGCGGACTTCCAGTCGTACGTTGAAGAACAAGCACGTGTGACTGACGCGTTTGCGGACGTTGGGTCGTGGACCAGGATGTCCATCTTGAATGTAGCACGCATGGGTTACTTCTCATCCGACAGGTCGATTCGGGAATACTGCGACAAGATTTGGAATGCCGAGCCAGTTAAGGTTGAGATTTAGGTAAAAAACATCCGCAGACTCCGCCGATTTCATAACGCAGCACAGCCGCATCGCAGCATCTGAATTGAACCAATAGTTGAATTTCTCTGTGCCACCTCAGTGTTCTCTGTGACTCTGTGGTGGACTCTAATTGTAAGCGCAACCACCACGGAGACACTGAGAACACTGAGGTGGCACAGAGAAATTCACTTACTGGTCCAATCCGAATCCTTCGTTGCGGCTGCGCTGGGAATATCTCGATGATCTTCAGCGATGATCTCGTACGACCGGATGCGGGCAGTATGATCGTAGATGTGAGAAACGAGCATTAATTCATCTGCTCGAGTTAGACCAGCAAAATCTTCCAATCCCCTACGCACTGTTTCGGGCGAACCGACGATCGAATACTTCAGCATTCTTTCAGCTTGATGTTTCTCTGCCGCGGTCCAGTATTCCTCGATATCGTCGATGGGTGCCTGCAGTTTTCCAGGAGCGCCGCGTACCAAATTCGTAAATGACTGTTGGACGCTAGTAAACAGACGTCGCGCTTCTTCGTCAGAATCGGCGGCAACCACATTCACACCAACCATTGCGTACGGATGGTCCAACTGCTTAGAAGGTTTGAACTGCCGCCGATAAATCTCGAGCGCCTCAAATAATGCGTCCGGAGCAAAGTGAGACGCAAACGCGTAAGGCAGCCCCAGTGCTGCTGCGAGCTCAGCCCCAAATGTACTCGAGCCTAAGATCCAGATTGGAACTTCTGTGCCTGCGCCCGGCACGGCGCGCACAGGCTGACCAGGCTTAGCCTCAGCTAACAACAACATGAGCTCCATTACGTCTTCGGGAAAACTGTCAGGGCGGACTGAGGTGCGTCGCAACGCCCTGACGGTGAGCGGATCAGTACCCGGCGCTCGACCAAGTCCTAAGTCGATCCGTCCCGGATAAAGTGATTCAAGGGTCCCAAACTGTTCCGCGATTACGAGTGGAGAATGATTCGGCAACATGATGCCGCCCGAGCCAACCCGAATAGTCGAAGTCCCGCCAGCAAGATAGCCAATCACAACAGAGGTTGCAGCACTGGCAATGCCAGTCATGTTGTGGTGCTCAGCAACCCAGTAGCGCGTGTACCCGAGCAATTCGGCCCGCTGGGCCAGCGCGAGACTCTTGTGGAGCGCCTCACGTGGCGTTTCACCAAGAATCACAGGTACTAAATCGAGTATAGAAATCGGAACCATCGAATCTATTCAACCCCGTACTCTATCGACGCTCACCAACGTCCCATTAAATGCTGCTGTGCCGCACACTTCATCGATCGATTGGTTGTCAGTCAGATCGTTAATACTCGCACCCGTA
>DATIBX010000599.1:0-2893 GCA_035457105.1 Pyrinomonadaceae bacterium | reverse complement strand
AATCCAAAAAGATCTCGACATCGCTGAATACACTGATCCTCTGCACAACCCAATGATTCCGCACACCCTTGTGCTCGAGCCGGGTCTCATTATTTACAAGATCTACATGGGCTACTGGTTTTTCGGCCGACCCACAGTTGAAGAACTTCGTCTGGACTTGCGTGCGGTTCTCAAAAAATGCCGGCCAGACTGGGACATTACAAATCCTGAACTCAAGGCAGCCTGGGACCAGGGAGAAAAGGATCGTTTCTATCCTTACGGTAAGACCATGCTTCAAACTCTGGCGGAACAGACTAGCTAAGGAGTCACGAGTCTCACCTATGTACGATCTAATCATCATCGGCGCTGGTCCAGGTGGCCTTGCTCTAGCAGCCGAAGCGAATGTCTGTGGCATCGCGCCGTCTCAAATTTTGGTGTTGGAAAAAGGACCGACTCACAACACAGCAATCCGGCAGCTTTACCCGGAGCAAAAGCTGACAACCGCAAACTACAAAGGTTTTGCAGCACGCTGCGAAGGACTCTTGTGCCTCAACGATATGTCAAAAAATGAGACGCTTGCGTTTTTCGATAAAGTCATAAGCGACTATCAAATCAACATTCAATTCAACACCGAAGTTTTCGGATTGACTCGAATTGATTCCGAAGCAGGAGCCCGTTTTCGCGTTGAGTCGTCGCAAAGCAGCCACGAGAGTAAGGTGCTAGCGGTTGCGATTGGAGTCTTCGGACGACCTAATAGACCAAAAGATTATCGGTTTCCGCCAACTCTTAGAGAGCGACTGTTATTCGATATGACGTCGTATCAAATCGAAGGTGAAGACGTTCTCGTGGTTGGCGGAGGAGACACAGCCGCAGAGTATGTTCAATACCTTCACAAACAGGGCAATCGCGTGACTCTGTCGTATCGAAAATCCGATTTCAGCCGCCTCAACACCCAAAACCTGGAAGCGTTGATGGCCATGGAGCTCCGCAGAGAGGTTGAAATACTTCGAGGTTCAAACGTTGTCGAAATTGCAGATGAGAATGGTCAGCCTCGCATCATCTTCGGTGAGGCTCACTACTCGCCACGCACCTTCGGCCGCGTGATATTCGCGCTGGGCGGAACTACGCCGACAAATTTCCTGCACACGTTAGGAATTGCGTTTGATGGTGATGGGCCCACATTCGATGACTATGGTGCGACGAATGTCGATGGTCTCTATCTAATAGGCGACCTGGTTGTCGGCAAGAAAGGTGGTTCGATCATAACCGCGTTCAATTCTGCCGTTCATTCAATGAAGAGCATCTGTGCACACGACTTACAGTGCACCCAGAGACAACCAGAAACAGGGTAGGGTTATTTCCCAAGTAGAGGTCCAAGCGAGGCCATGCTTCATGGCCGAGACGCTGCGAAACTCAGTGATTGTCTCATTCTCACCGTGGCTTTAGCCCGGTGTTCAGGAAGCGCGGAAATGGATTTGAACCGTTTCAACGGTTTCCTTTTGCGACCGAAATGTCAACGATGTGGAGAAACCGTTCTATACGGTTCGGTTGACGATGAGCGCATCTCAACACCGGGCTAAAGCCGCGGTAAGAATGAGATGATTGCGAAGATGCGAGAATTAGACGAACGCGCGAAATCGACGTCTGTCCCTTAAGGTCGTCTTGAAGACTGGAAAGGAGGTCAACAATGAAAGTATCCATCGTTGTGGAGCGTGTCGCGAGACGTGGGCTTCTAAAGGACATCGTGCGACAGACGAATCGCATCGCCTTAATAGTTTCCATTTTTCTATTTTCAATACAGGCATTTGCCCAACCAAAACGGAAGGAGCATTCCGTGGAACATCATTTTTACCGAACTGTCCAAATCGACGGTGTGAAAATCTTTTACCGCGAAGCTGGTCCAAAAAACGCGCCAACACTTTTGTTATTGCATGGACTGCCGTCTTCATCACGAATGTTCGAACCCCTATTCATGAGACTCGCGGATCGTTATCACCTCGTCGCGCCTGATTATCCCGGTTTCGGGCATAGCGATTGGCCTGACTCCAAGCAATTCGCTTACACATTTGATCACCTCGCGGAAATCATGAATCACTTCACTGAAGCGCTTGGTCTAACCAAATACACGCTCTACATGCAGGATTACGGTGGACCTGTTGGCTTTCGCATGGCGCTGGCCCATCCGGATCGAATTGAAGCCTTGATCGTCCAGGACGCTGTGGCTCATAACGAAGGACTTGGTGAGAATTGGAAAACGCGACGTGCGTTCTGGGCCGACCGAACTGCAAATGAAAGCGCTCTCAAAACCAATCTTTTGTCGCTTCAAACCACCAGGACTCGGCACGTCGGAAACGATCCTAATGTTGACCAGTATGATCCTGATCTGTGGACTGATGAGTTTTGTTTTCTGACCCAACCCGGCCAATCAGAGATTCAAACGGACCTCTTCTACGATTACCGCACAAACGTAGAGTCATATCCAAAGTGGCAAGCCTGGATGCATGATACGCAGCCAAGACTATTGGTGATCTGGGGCAAGTACGATTTGTCTTTTGATCTTGGCGAACCGGAGCGATATCGCAAGGACGTGGCAAAGGCTGAGGTTCATGTTCTTGACGCGGGCCACTTCGCATTGGACACCGCGGCCGACGAGATCGCACAACTCGTCCGTGGTTTCATGAGGTAGTACAGGGCCGTGAGCGCCGCGACCTTTTTACGTACCGCGAGCGGTACTGTGGAGGGAATATGTCAGAGAGATCCGAGCGCCGGGAATTCCTGGGGGCTGCCGCCAAAACAATCGTAGCTTCCCAACTCATCATGTTGCCCGCCCAATCTCTCAAAGCGTTCGACCAGGGCAACGCAACAAGTCCTTCGTTTGAACAACTCAAGCAGATTGACGCCGGTGCTCTTAATG
>DATIBX010000598.1:0-2909 GCA_035457105.1 Pyrinomonadaceae bacterium | reverse complement strand
AACCAGAACCTTTCGTTTTGAGTTTCGCGTATTCGTCCTTCGCTTTCTTGTAAATCGGAATCTCCGGATCAGCGTGCTCCCATAGCGTAAGGAACTTTTCATAAGCGACGATCGCGGCGAGTCTCGCTTCTTTTGCCTCTTTTCCATCACCTGTTTTTGCCAAGAGTGCTTTCGAACGCGCGACACCCAATCGAGCAAGTGCACCGGTCCAACAATTCCAGACAGTACCACCATGGTCCAGTATCTTTTGGAACTCAGCAGCGGCTGAAGCCGCTTGTCCGTTGGCAAGGTACGCCTGTCCTCGAATATACGGCGTATAAAGACATGAAACGTTTAATGTGAACGAGGGATTTGCGAATTCGAGTTGCGTGACAGAATTAAGTTCTTTCAGAGCTTGTCCCGGTACTTTGTTCAAGAGTAACTGACCTCGAATGGTCGGTAGCCAGAGCTCTTGCACGTGAGTATCCAACGGAAATTCAGAACTCAAGTTCGCAACCAACGCATTTGCTCGTGTGGCATCACCACTCATTGCAAACGCTAGTCCAGCCTCAATCTTAACGCTCGGACTCTTTTGAAAAAGCTTTAGACCCTGATCCGCGAGTTTTCTGGCATAACCAACGTTGCCAAAGGCTGCAGCGCGGATTGCTTCATTCTCAAGCAGAATGGCAGCTGTCTCTTTGTTGTTAGTTCGAATTGCCGAATCGACCGCTTGCTGAAGTAGTTCCCCGGCTATGGACGATCGACCAGCATATGCTTCCGAATCAGAAGCTAATGAGAGGCCCTTGGGTTCTTCGGGTTTCCCTTCGAACCATTTCAGCTGTTCGAGCATGCTCGGTTTATCTGCGGCGAGAAACGCGAGGGCGTAACGATCAGCATGAAACAAGTGTGAGTCCGCTAGCTTTATTTCCTGCTGTTGAAGAAGTTCTCGCGCTTCGTCAAAGCGGTTTAAGGCCAATAGAACATATGCGAGGTTGATATGTGCCGGCCGACTGTAGGAAGCGAGGCGTATTGCTTCACGATATTCGTCGCAGCTCTTCTGATACTGTCCCAATCCCGCATATAAGTTGCCGAGATGTACGTGCGGTGAGCTGTGGCGTGGGTAATTTCCAATCCACTCCTGAACTGTTTGCTCAGCTTTTTTCAATTCACCGGTGACGTGTTGAAAATATTCGGTTGTAATAACTAGCTTCTCGATATGACTAGTGTGTTCGCGTAAGGCGAAGGCTTGTGCGTAGTATTCTCGAGCGGTTCCTGATTCTCCGATCGTTTCGTAATCGCGTCCTATTGCACGGTAAGCCATCGCAAAGTTAGGGTCGAGTTGAATTGCTTGTTGGTGATAGGGCAAGGCCGCGCTGGGAGATTTTTCGTCGTAAACCTTATTTCCAAGACTGTACGCCTTGAGTGCGTCGAGCGAAGCCGTTGTGGCTTCAGCCAGAGGTACGTGGAATTTCTCAACCGACGTAAGCGATTCACCAACTGCTTGACGCAATTGCGCGGCTACTGTTCCCAGCCCATCCAGCACTTTCTCTTTCTGATCGACCGCAAGCATTTTCCTCGCAATCTCATCGCCGTTCTCGCAGTTAACGGCCTGAAGCAAAAGAACATACCGGCTGCCCAAAGTACCGATGCTTCCGGTGATGTAAGCCTTGCTCCCCGAACGTTGACACACTTCACGAGCGACAATAGGCGTCAACTCGGTGCCGGGCTGCCGGGACATTAATTGGAGCGTTGTATCCACTCGCGCGCGGGATAAAACGTCGAGAAAAGGCGATTCATTTAGAGCGATATTCAAAGCAGTCCGCATGGTATCGTCGAAGACTGCCTCACCCGTGGAGTTGGTGAATTGGGCAAGTAACACTGAGTCACGCTCAGTCAATTTCGTAATGCGACGAGAGCGGATGTAGATGGTAGAAGCCGCAACAATTCCCAGAATCAACACGATGCTGGTGAGAGATATCCATTGCCAATTGCGCGAGCGAATGTCTGCGGGGTTGACGGGGGAACCACTCGAAACATTAGCGACCGTAGTGGGAATCAATGTCAGTTCTTCGTTGATCCCTTGAGAATCTCCAAAATCTGCTGATCCAGAAAAGCGCTCAAGTGATTCCGTGTCGCGCTGAACTTGATTCAAGTCAGAGCGAATTTGCGCCGCGTGTTGATAGCGAAGGTTTGGATCTTTCGCTAAACACTTACTTACGATCTCCTCGAGCCTTGGAGGGACAGCAGGGTGAAGCTGCACTAGCGGCGTCGGGACCTTATTTAGGATTGAGTCGAACATCATCGCAACAGTCGCTCCGCGAAACGGCGCGCGTCCCGAGATCATTTCGTAGAGCATTACGCCAAATGAAAACAGATCACTACGAGCGTCTACGTCAAATCCGAGCAGTTGTTCAGGTGACATATAAGCTAACGTTCCCATCGGCGCGCCTGGGTTCGTCAGATCTGTGTCTCGTTTATCTATTGGCCTTGTCCACTGTGCGGTCTGCGAATGAATGAACTTAGCTAAACCAAAATCTATGATCTTGGCACCACCTCGTTCAGTCACAAAGATATTCGTGGGTTTGATGTCTCGGTGAAGAATGCCTTTGGAGTGAGCCGCATCGAGCGCATCTGCTATTTCGATCGCCATTGAAATGATCCTATCCAGCTCAAGGCGTTGGCGTTGCAACACTTCACGCAGTGTCGATCCGTCAAGAAACTCCATCGCGAGATAGCTCAGGCCATCAGTTTCGCCGATCTCGTAGATTGTGCAGACGTGAGGGTGATTCAGGCTTGAGTCGGCCCAAGCCTCGCGCCGGAATCGGATTAATGAGCTTTCATTTTGTGAGCGATCCTCGCTGAGGAATTTGAGGGCGACAAATCGGTTGAGGTTCAAGTCCTGAGCTTTATAAACAACACCCATCCCACCA
>DATIBX010000597.1:0-8380 GCA_035457105.1 Pyrinomonadaceae bacterium | reverse complement strand
TCCGAAAGGAACAAGGCGGCTTCAGCCGCGCTGTTACCTCCGCCGACGACAAGGGCGTCTTTGCGCACATAGGGATACGGATCGACGAAACGATGATGGACCTTGGGGAGATCTTCTCCGGGCGTGTTGAGCAGCCGCGATCTTTCCATTGCGCCGATCGCGAACAGAATTCGTTTAGCCTGATATTCAGTCTTGTCAGTCTTAACTAAGAAGTCATGGTCCACATCACCGGAAACGTCAGTTACTCGCTCTCCTGTGTTGATCTTCAGGTCATGGTCCAGCACAAAGTGTATGTAATGCGACAGCAGTTCTTCGCGAGTAGGTTTTTCGCGTACAGGCTTCAGAGTGCCTTCGTGCATTTCCACTTCATTAGGAGTGGAGAACATGGTGCGGCCCACCGGATATTGACGGATCGTGTTGGCAATCGTGCCTTTTTCGATAACTAGGTAGTTCAAGCCCTCTTGCTGCGCGGCTCCAGCCGCCGAAAGACCCGCAGGTCCAGCTCCAATGATAAGTAGATCCAGTAACTCGTTCATTCTTAAACCAGTCTCAGAGAAAGACTTCGCCTTTTGCCACGACGACTGATGGCCCACCGACTCTTACTTCTTCTACTTTGCCCGCAGTTCCTTTGACATTTAGATTGATTCGGCTGGGACGATTTATGAAATCACCCTGCTCGATCACAAACTTATATCGGCCTTCTTCAGGTTTTAGTTTTAAAGCGTTGTGATGAATCAGATAGGCGCCCAAAGCTCCGCAGGCACTTCCGGTTGCCGGATCTTCCGGGATGTTGTCAGCCGGAGCAAAGAAACGAGCGTGAGTGCTTGAACCACTTTCAAGGGTTTCTCGCGAAAAGGCGAGACATCCAGTAGTGCCAAGCCCTTGATAAATGTCAGCCAGCCGCGTCGCATCTATTCGACATTGCTGTAGACGTTTGATGGATTTAATGGGGACGGCCAAACACGATAGACCCGTTGTGATCCCCTGGATTGGAAAATCATCGAGGTCTTCTGGTCCAAGACCAATGGCCCGGGCGATCGCCGCTCTTTTATCTTGATCCTTAACCTCGACGAGAACGTTAAAATCTCCCTGCGTCATGACAACCTGGCTGGGTTGACCATTACGAAATTCGATGTCCACAGGCAGAATGCCGATTTGGACCTCGTGATAAATGCGCGTCCAACCGTTGCCGCCTTCAGGTGGCGCTACAAGTCCTTCTCGCGCGAGGGCATTCCACGTTCCAACTATCGGGTGGCCGGCGAAAGGAATTTCGCGCATTGGTGTGAAAATTCGTAAGCGTCTTAACACCTCTGGAGCTGGGGCTTCTGGATTAGCATTGCGACGAGTTTTTGCATCAGTCGGCGTTTGCACGAATACTGTTTCAGATAGGTTCATCTCCCGTGCAATTTTTCCCATCTGCTCATCGGTAATGTGATCGCCGTCGGGAAAGACGGCAAGGGGATTACCCTGGAATGCGTTACTCGTGAAGACGTCGAGTTGGATAAAGCGAGTGACCGGCATGATTGATACCTCTGGAAAAGATGGAACAATCATCCGGTCAGGCTGGATGTTTGGTCAAGTCGCGCCGTTACAGGGTTGGTTCAGTTTGGTTTTCGGTTGCGTCCTCTTGCGTCTGCGCAGTGTTCCTATTAGCGTTACGAATCAAGAGATACAAGACGCAGAGAACTCTTGCGAGATTCAGCAGCGTTTTGTGTGATTTCGTGTGGCTTCGTGGATCGTTGTTTTACCGCAACCAAGGATCACGGATTGGACCATAGGTTAAATTCTCTCTGTGCCGCCTCTGTGGTCTTTGTGCCTCTGCGGTGGAGTCTAATCTGTACACCAACCACCACGGAGCAACCGAGAACACAAAGGTTGCACGAAGAAATCCACTAATGCAGCGAAAGCCGGATTCTAGTGATCGCGCGCGTGAGTGTCCCATCCGGTCGCTTCGCTCGCGGTACCGTAACACTTACGAGCGGAATATCCGTTCGGCGAAGCGCCTCACTTTCAGACGGAATGAATCGATGCTCTCTTGTTTCATTCCTTCCTTGAACACTTCTTCAAGGGCCATGTAGCTAATCTTCTCGCGGAACGATCTAAAGTCGATCTCGTTATGGTCGCGCACCCTCGTAGCAAACGCTGCAAGATTGATCGGATTGCGACTCTCTCCTCCGCAAATCGTGTCAATCATGTGTGAACCCAGCGCCCGATAGCTTTCGAACTGAGCTTCACTGAACCACTGGTCCGTAATCACTTCCTGTGGGAAGGAATTACTACCTTGCCAGTAGTTCACCACATCGCGAGGTTCCTCGCCGATGAGCGAAGGTTTCAAGTAGATCAAAACGCCGTCAAAGTCTTTGTCCCTCGTGGTGTAGTCTTCGGGATCACGATCGACACACGAATAACGAATCGTTCCAATCGCACAATATTTATTCTTAAGGTCTTGCGAGGGAGCGTTGATCGACAGTTCGGGCAGCTCTATCGGAACACCCAGATCTACCCGGATCTGTCGAATAGACATCGCAAGTGACTGAAAGGCATAGTCAGGATCAGTACTCGCATCACTTACGACTATAAAGCGACAGCGCCGCAGGACCATTTCGTACAGACCAAGGTTTTCAAAATGGCCACCGTCGGACAGGTACACATATGGCGATTTGTCGTCGATGTTGCCGAATGCTTCAGAAATAAATGGAAGCACCGAAAGGCTCGGCGAAGCGAGTAAGAATGGGCAGCCGACTCGCGAGCCAAATAACCGCAGTGGCATGCTGAGGATCCGCTCAAGCAAGTCAGGCTTGTCGCCGGCTGGGCCAGGATTGCCGAGCCACGCGCCAAATCGTACGTTGAAAAGCGCCATCAGAAAACGGACAACGGGTGAGGTCATCATGTAACCCATATTGGGACTAACAAACGCTCCCGAGATCGCAATAGCAGCGCCCAGCGAAATTCCCTGTTGTCCGCCGTAATGCGATGAGCGGCGGTAGCCAAGCCAGTAACTGCCGGCGTGCAGTGGCGACACCGTAAACGATTCGGCCCGACGGTCCTGCCATTGCAGCTTTTCTCCTCCGGATAGGTTCAGGGCGAGATTCAAAATGTGTAGTAACTTTCGATCGGGTTCGCGGCGAATATCGTCCGCTGGCCTTCCTTCTCTGAGGGGTCGTCCATCCGTTTCTTCGGGTTGGTTTCTCAGCTCGAACATCTGCAGGTTGTCGAACGTGTCAAAGCCGGTAAAGGAATTAGGCCGCCGTTTGTCATGCGACGCACCGAGATAGGCCCGAATGATGCGATTACGCCACATGAACTGGAGCGAGAAAGCATTCGTGCTGATTAGTGGTCCAATAAAGACCACCAACAAGACGATGCCAATCGAGAGCAGAACGATCAGTCTAAAAGGAGTCTCTCTTAATAGAGTCAGGTGCCAGTCTGCGTAGAGCGCAGGATTTGCCGGATAGGGAAGGGCATTGCTGTTTACGGCTCGATTTAGGAATTGCCCTGGACGACTGACAATCAGGAAGTTTGTGCCAAGCGAAATGACGATGAAGACAAACGCGAGAAATATTGGGGAAACCAGTGAAGTGAGGATTGACAATAGTTTTGCCGCTGGCCCAACTCGTTGAGCTTCTTTTGCATTAGCAGGAGTCTTGGCGCTGAAGCCACCGGCGAGCGTGATGATCCCGGAAACTAGGCCCAATACCGTTCCGCCGATCTTTCCGATGTCACCCCAGCCCAGGCTCTTCAGGCCAGAGCTATACAGTTCCTGTAGAGTTGGCACGAGCGTCAGGAGCAGGAGTGGTCCGTAAAGGACGAGTAGATGAATGATGCTCCAACCAACAATGACGATGAATACCCAGGCGCCCGCCCGAGCCCACCATTCCTGATCGTCATCCTTTGAAAACCGACTGGTGAATCCGGCTATCAAAGCGCCGGCCACCAGCATCAGTAAGAGAATTAGCGGAACAGAGAAAATCGAGTAGACCAATTCATTCGGGTTGTCTCCCGGTAAGAATGAATGAGTCGCATAACGAGCAATATAAGCAATTATGAAGAGCGCCAGCAGGATTAGAGCGGATGCTACCCCCAGTCCGAAGAAGAACCTGATGGTGCGTTTCTCCGGTGGCGTGGCACTGATACTTTTTGCCAGGCAAACGAGCCAGCCTGGTCCAACAACGACGGCCCCGACCAACAAGTAAAATGGAAAGCGATCCAGCAAAGACCACTTTAAGTGGAACGCGGTCCACGAAAAAATTGAGAGGGCAGCGGCACTGACTACCAACCAGACAAGTGATCGCAGAATGAACTTTCCTTGTCCTCCCTTGTAACGTTCAGTTTTCGGGCCTGACTCGTAAGCATTGGCGCTTGGTAAGCTTCGTCCGATATACGTCAAGGCCCACATACCCGCAAAGGCGCCCACCACCAGTGAGATAGGAATCGAGTACTGCGCATGCATGAAACTGCGCAGCAGGATAGAGGTCCATAAGCGCGGGAGTAACAGAAAGAGCATCAGGACCGGGAGGAAGACCAACCACGTCAGCATCAGGTTTCTTAAAATGCTCGCTACCAGGGTCCACGTGTCGGCGCTCAAGAGGCCGGGTTGCGGACTCAAGTAATTGCTATACACACGTAGATACTCAACCGGTTTCGGATCGGGTTGCATGGGATTGGCCCGCGCCCGGAGTTGGCTCATCACGTTCGGCATACCCTCGCGACAGATCCATGCAGACAGCCAGCCCCCGATGAAGCCACCGCCTGAAACGGTGGAGAGATAGTCAAATTTCTCGAGTAGCCCGTGACGAGCTAGACCCTGGAGGATACCGAGATTGAACGTGGCGCTTCGAATACCACCCCCTGATAAGCAGAGTGCCGACCGCAAAGTTCCCGCATGTACTCGTTCGGCCTGTTTTCTACTGATCCCTTCTTTCTTTTTTGGCCCATCGCCATTACCAGTTGGTGGTTTGGATTGCGTGTTGGGTTGGGCACCCACGGTTTCTTTGATCAGCGTTTCGAGGACTGCCTGGTCCACCATCGCTTCGCGCTTTTGCTTGTCGACAACCTCAATGAACTGCCCTGTAAACTTAGATCTGAGCTCGGCCATGTGGCCGTAGATCTGTGCGACCACCGCTCGTTCCGAGACTCGTTTAAGCTCGTCAGCCGATAGGTTTTTAAAGTTCTCAGCGAGAGCGCTATGACGTAATTCATATTCGGCAGCGGCAAAATCCTGAGCAGCTTCACGCTGAGCACCGGCCATCATCGAGTAGAACTGCTTCAGGATCCGGTCATTGAATTCGTATTCCCGCTGTATTAACTCGTCTCCGTTGAGTCTTTCGCAGTCGATGCGATGCTGTGCAATCTGAGTTCGGATATCGCTGAAGTCTATTAATGGTTGGGCCAGACTTTCGTACTCTTCCATTAGAACTTCGCAGATGAGGAGCCGACGCTGTTTTGGATCCGACGTCGTTGTGGGGGTTGCGGGAAGTTGTTGTGTGTCCATAAATACCTTCCTGCGTCAGTGCTAAGGCAACTTGAGTTAATAAATGAGGAAACCTGAGTGCCGTTGCAGCGTGACGCGTTGACAACTTTAGTTAATTCAAGTGTCGAGGTGGTTTGAGAATTTTCATATGACTTAGAAGCTTTGAGAGCGTCAGCGCCAGTTCTTACTGCGGAAGCACGTCGATAAAAAGATGGGTCGGCGAATGCATAACCCTTGTAAGGATCGATTAGAAACGTAAGGCACAATAATTCTGATGGACTGCACTGTCAAATACTTTTTCAGTTGCAAAACTTCAACAGCAAGCTCACAGCAGCCTGCCCCGGATTTCATCCCGCCAATCTTCACGTTGAGCCATGCTCATGATAGTTTTCAGGCATAAAGAGGTCGTTAGTGGTAGGCCTTTATACTTCTGACGGAACTCACTCGGCTCCGCTCCTCGCAGTTTTTAAAGAGTCGTCGTCTCCATCTGTAAACGATGCCAATAGAGTGTCACTCCAGCGTTACTTGATTTAAAACCTCGAACGACTTCGGGTCTTTTTTTGGGAGAGAACCTATGAATCTTAAAACGCTCGATACTGTGATTGCGTTGGTTATTGTCTTGTTGATTCTGAGTCTGGTGGTCCAATCCATCCAATCAATCGTAAAGAAATGGCTCCGGTTAAAGTCTCGCTCCCTTCTTAACTCGCTTGAGGACTTGTTCAAATACATTGATGCAGAGGCTCTAACTAATAAGTCGGCATCAGCATTGGTAACAGAGATCAAAGAAGAGTTCAGTAAGCTTGGACGCGTCTCTTTATTTAAGCGTCCGATGATCGACTCGATAGCAAAAGAGGATCTGATAAAAATTCTCGGTAAGAAAAACCTGGACGCGCTCTCTAACGAGGTTGAGAAATGGTACGACACGGCGATGCAGGGTTTTGAAGAACGCTACACACGACATATGAAGTCTATTGCCATATGTATCTCGATCGTGGTGGTCGTCTTCTTTAACGCGAACTTCTTTCAGGTCTACCGGAAAATTTCCAACAATGACGTGTTGAGAAATTCCCTGATCGAAAAACAGGCCGAAGTTCAAAAACAATTGAATTCGGTCCAACCAAACCAACCACAGGAAGCCACGGTTGAACAGCTCAAACTAGAGATTAATGAATTGCAGGCTGCAATGGACCAGACAATAAATCTTGGACTCGAGCCGATCAAGCTTAGGGACCTCAAGGATTTTGCCTTAGGACAAGGCGACTGGTCAGGACCACCCGGCGGCCGATGGTTCATTCAAGTGTTGCAAGTGCTGAGTGGTTGGGCAGTTATGGTAATGCTGCTCAGTGTCGGTGCTCCGTTCTGGCAAGACGCACTCGAATCTCTCTTTGGCGTCAAGAACTTACTCCGGAAGAAAACGGATACTAAGAATGTCGAAGATTCTGGTGGTCAACAGAAGCCTTAGACAACTAACCTCATTAGAAAGGAAAGCATATGAATAACGCCTCTCAACAACGTCTCACAAAAGTCCACCCCGAACTTGCTACGCGAGTCAAATCTCTCATCGAGTCGCTGGCTGAACAGGGATATGTCATCGAAGTTGTGCAAGGTCTCCGCACCTTTGCTGAACAAGATGAGCTCTTTAGACAAGGTCGCTCGAAACCTGGCCAGGTGGTTACGAACGCAAAAGGTGGTCAGTCAAATCACAACTACGGCCTTGCAGTTGATCTTTGTCCGTTCGTAAATAACAAGCCCAAATGGGACGCGGGTCCCAAGGTGTGGTTCGCAATAGGCACAGAAGCGACAAAGCGTGGCCTTGAGTGGGGTGGCAACTGGAAGAAGTTCATCGATAAGCCTCACGTCCAACTTCCGGGATTGACCGTAACTCAATGCTTCAGCATCTTTAAGCAAGACGGTCTGCAGGGAGTTTGGGATGCTGTTCCGCAGATTTAAGGAAGAGTTAGCTGGCGAGTTTCGCGGAACAACCGATTAACTTCGCGCGCGGGGTGAACATGTTTCTAAGATCTTTAATGCTGGTGACACTCTTAACTTTCTCGTTTGTGTTGGCCAGCGGTCAGGAGCGTTTCACCCCCTGCATCCCAGCTGACAAGTTCATCGAAGTCAGTATCACTCCTAAAACCATTGCCTCATCGGACAACATTCCTGCGCGAAACATCTGGATCCTGGTGCGTACTCCTGGTCCAGACCAGGTCGTTGTACCGGGCGATGATGCTTTGAAAGCGCGCATCATGGAGTTAATGCAGGAGATCGTAGACAGTGGCGCTGAGGTTGGCATCGGGAAAGGTGGAAACCCAGAGCCCGGTGATCCGCCACAGCTCGAACTGTTTCTCGCCGATCTCGACTCAGTGCGATCCGGCTTTCAATTGGTGCTGCCGACGGAGCTCAACAGTCCCCCTGGCACCGCTGATCTTGGCCGCACATTTTCAATTCGCCTGTGCCTGAAGTTTGCGCCTCCCACGATCCCCTCGTCGGTTCAAATCGAGATTCATACTCTGGCTGCGGCACAAACTACAACACTTCGCATAGAAAAAACCCTTGAGCTAGCTGATGCCAAACCCGATTTGGTGAATGCGCTCGCAGGCCACATTCACGTCAACATCAGCTATGCGCCAGCTGACCTCCGTGATGCGAAGCGAGACCGGGACATAAACAGCGATGAGGCGGCCGAACTTCGCGTGAAGAAAGAATTATTGACTGTTGTTGCGAAAGCCTTCGACGAAGCCATCGCTAAAGGGTTATTGAGCGCTGAGGGTAAACCGCTATTTGATCGATTCAGTGGAAAAGAAGTTGCCCAAAGTGTCCAAGACTCTTTGACGAACACCTACAATCTCAACGGATTTGAGCCTCTGATCGACTGGGCCAGAGTTAGGGTCAGAGTAGGCGTGCTCGATC
>DATIBX010000596.1:0-2472 GCA_035457105.1 Pyrinomonadaceae bacterium | reverse complement strand
CGGTACGGTAAGTCCCGCTTTCAAGCTGGCTTGCAGACCGCGGAGCCCGGCTTCGGGATCTGACGGGACGCCAAACTGCTTGGCGAGCACATTGCCGGATCCCATACGCAGCGCTCCGACGCGCACGCGCTCAGGTCCTGGCAGCCCGGCGGAGCCAGATGCATCGCAGACTCCCTCAACCACTGCACGCAGAGTCCCGCCCCCGCCGCCAGCAACCACGACCGCAGGCGTATCAGTTTCAGTGATGAACTCGGCGGTGTAACGTCGAGCAGTTGCATGATCGCTGACCAACTCGACGCGCACGTCAGTGACTTCATTCAAACCTTGCTTGAAAAGAGAGCTCAACTCCTCGGCGATGGATTCTTTGTGACCGGTTCCTGAGGTCTGGTTAATGATTAAGAGGGCTCGTTCTGCAGGTAACATAAGTCGTTCGCAGGACCCGGAGAACCTGGGAACAGGTTTGTATATTAGCAGCTTGTGCGGGGCCAGAGGTGCGGTTTGTGGCAGTAGCAAAACTGCCCGCGTCGCGCAGGTCAATACAACCCAGGCGTCTGCTACTTGTGTTGCTCGTCAGCCGCCGTCTGATAGGTTACGCTGCCGTCTTCTCCAATAATCGCTATTAAGGCGGCTGACTCCTCAACTCGACCTCCAAGCCACTGTACCAGGTAAGCTGGCTCGACTTTATTCGGAAAACTGGGAGGTATTACTGAACGCACCGGTACGCCATTACGAACAATTTCTTTAGCACCCCGAACAACGGCTGCGTAATAAGGATAGCTGGCAGACTGAGCTCGCGTTGCAAGTCGAGCAGGCTGTGATACGAACGCCAATAGCAATACGCAGGGGCCCAGTACAGTGGAAACTTTATCAAGTATTGGGAAAGGGCTCTTAATAAAACCGAAGAGTAGTAGCAGAACGAAGGATGGCATGAGATTCATGTACCAGTAGGTATAAAGTGTGCCGACAGACAGAAAGCTATATCCAAGCCACGCAAGAAATAAAGGTAGAAGCGCGACAGCCAGGACCTCATGATGCTTCCGAAATCCAACGAGTAATGCCCCGCCGGCCACCAGGATCAACACAATCACTACAATCCGCGACAAATGTGGTCCAAACAACTCCGCCAACGCATTAACTAGAGTAGTGAAACTGGCGTAAGGGTGGAATGATGATGGTGTATTGATTAGCGAATTGAAACTCGTTGCGACAATGCCCAATTGCTCTTGAGGAACATCGTGGTGTTTGTTGATCTCAGTGACGTATGGAATTTGCAGCACTACAATCACTGCAATAATTATCAGAAGGCGTTTGAGAGCGCGGCGCGGTCCAGTGACGATCCACGGTTCCACGATGAGATAGACCAACAATGAAAGCGCAAAGAAAATTGCCTGAGTGTGAGCCTGTACAGCCAGCCATGCCGCAGTTGACGTCACTAGCGTTTTCAAAGCGCCATGAGAGTTCGGAATCATTAGAAAGGATGCAGTGGCCAGTTCTACGAATGAGACGGAGAGCCCAGGATTCCAGATAGTCCCCGATAGAGATGTTTCAAAAGGCGAGGATACAAGCAGGAGCATGATCGCTACGGACGCGACGATAGGAATACCTCGCCTAAGAATCGCAAGCAGCAGGAGTCCGTCGGCGATGGAGTGGATGGCTGCAAGGCCAATGCCACCGGCGTGTGGGAGATTGTCGTAGAATCGCCCGATAGTGATTCTGATCAACCATAAGGTCCAATAAAAGATTGGCCCTAAGCAATATCCGCCTTTGCTGGTAGGCGTTCCGACTCTTGGCAACTCGCGAAAAGGCTTTACTGCCCAATTCCAGTCGCGAACCTGATCTCCTAATAAGTGGAAATGTTCTGTTACCTGGTAGGTCCGAAAATAAAAGCTGTACAGACAAAGCAACAGGGACAGAACGAAAGCAAATAAAACCTTGGACCGAACTTCCGAAGGTGATCCGACACTATAGGAGGAAAGAAAACTGATGCCCTTCATGGCGCCGTTTCTGGTAAACAGCTTGTTCCTCCATCTTTCAGAATGCGAAACCCAAACACCTCAGGTCGCAGATGAACGAGACCGTTACGAAAAAGCTTAACAAAAATGCGTGTGCATGCGTTGCATATTGTGCTTGAAGTGGTCAATTTGTAAAGAACTGCGGGACAAACTTGGACCAAGCACAACGGCACTGAACGTTAACAAAAATCCCTCATCGTCAAAATTGAACTGAGAGCGATTGGGTGTGCAATTCAGGCTTAAGGCGTCAACGCCTTGGTCGACCCAGAGGGTTACAGGCGCTTTATCGCGGGTAAACGCAGGGCATTTGAAGACGAGGGTCGATCTTGAATGGGGTGCCGAAGAAGACAAACAAGTAGCCCAAAAAACAGGAATAGACCATCCTAGGAAAAAGCTCGTTTGTCCGAAAGAATGTATGTGCAGTTCGTTCTCTTCCGGGAGAAGATATGGTGGCGAAAAT
>DATIBX010000595.1:0-3731 GCA_035457105.1 Pyrinomonadaceae bacterium | reverse complement strand
CTCCCCGAGAGTTGGACCAGCGCTGCACCTTTGCCGTATCCAGAGGAAATAAAGAACCGATTCTTGTCGACGATCAGAGGTTGCGAAACATTGATTCCGTTACTGGTTTCCCACGGATAGCTCCAAAGCACCGAGCCATCTTCAGGAACTAATCCGACCACGCGCGACGAGCTCACAATCATTATCTGACGCCTCCCAGCCAACTCAACCAACATCGGCGAAACATAAGCCTGCGTGTCGTTAAGTACTTTCCAGACTGGTGCACCCGTCATCTTGTTATAGGCAACAACAGATTTACCGCCGGTGCCGCCCGGTAACACGATAACTTTATCGTCAACTACGAGCGGAGAGGCGGCCATGGCCCACGGAAGATTCTGCGCCTGATTTTCCGTAAGAATATTCCTGCCCCAAATCAGCGAGCCAGTTTTTGCATCGAGACAGCGCAACTCGCCGGTTGCGCCCAGCGCGTAGAGTCGACCTTGATCCCAGGTTGGGGTGGCTCGTGGCCCATCTCCCGTTTCGTCGTTGTATTCGGCGTTCCATGCTTGCGTCCAGATCTCTTTTCCAGAAGCCACATCGTAGGCAACGGCTACTTCCTGACGTCTTCGCTGCTCGATCGTGTAGGCTGCTCCATCTGCAACTGAGAACGACGAGTAGCCCACGCCGACAGGTTGTTTCCAGACGAGCGGAAGGCCGGAACTGGGCCAATTGGTAAGAATCGACATCTCGTCGTACTGCCCATCGCGCTTTGGTCCGCGAAAGCTGGTCCAATAGTTTCGAGAAGCGTGGCTAGACGCCGTCTGGGCGGCAGCTTCCGGCGAGTTGGGGCTGGATTGTTGCCCGGCTACCGCGATACTGGCCGCCGGTGAAGCGGTTGCAGGAGCTCTCGTCACATTGCCAGCCGTCGCTTGAGCAGCTTGTTGTTGTCGATGTTGTTCAAGTTCTGCGTAATGAGCCTCATTTGCCGATCGCGAGCGGCGCAGCACGTTGAAGGTGAATACATAACCGATGGCGATGACGAGGATGCAAAGTGTTCCGAGGAGCTTTGTGCGCAGCGTATCGCGTCTGAGCCAGATCAGCGCGAGGCCGACTGGCGGCAATACTATCGATGCGGCAATCAGAATCGCAGTCGAGTTGTACCACGGGGTTGAGGCTTGTTCATCGAACATATACACATCCTCCCATTTCTTATCAGTAATGCGGGCTCGATATTCGGAACGCTTCGAAGAGACAGATTATTAACCACTTAGACGCACGAATCCAGCCGAATGTTCCGTAGGCGACAATACAATCCACAGATTTCGCCGATCGCGCAGATACTTCTTAGAACAACTTAGAGCTGTGCCTTCTAAGAATCTGTGGAATCGGCGTAATCTGTGGACTGTTCTCTGGTGTTCTCGGTTTGACGCTCGAAGATCACGAACCAATGCAATAGAGATTGTGTTCACCGCGGATGAAGATGCGGCCGTCGGCGATTGCGGGCGACGCGTACACTGGCTCTCCGACTGAATTCGTGCCCAGCACTTCATGTTTGGGCCCAGCCTTGATAATGAAGGTATCGCCGTCTTCACTGGTGAGCAGAATCTTATCGTCAAAGGCTACCGGAGAAGCTGTAAACGTAGCTGGAATAGGAATGCGTCCACCTTCGTACTTCACTTCCCCAGTGCGCGCATCGAGACAGGTGAGAATGCCACGATCAGTCATGATGTATAGATAATCCTGGAAAAGAATCGGCGATGGAACATAGGCAGTACCTTTGCTGTACTTCCAGACTTCACTCGCGCTGCCAGTCAAATCACCTGAACCACCAAGTTTGAGAGCCATGGCAATCTTTGCTGGAAAACCGGCCACGAGAAAAGCCATCTCGCTATTCGCGACCGGAGAAGGTATCGCGTTGCTCTCTACTCCTTTGTGTGTCCAGAGTTCTTTGCCAGTCTTCGGGTCATATGAAATGATGGCTTCAGTTCCACTCGTTATCAGTTCAGTGCGTTGAGCAGTACGAACGAGCAACGGAGTGGACCAGCTCACCTGTACTTTTCGTGGAGTTCTCCAAACTTCCTTGCCCGACTTCTTATCGAGTGCGACTATGAAAGACGCCGCGCCATTTTCTTCGTCGCACTGAACAATCACTAGATTGTCGTAGAGAACGGGTGACGTACCAGTCCCCATGCCAACCGTGCCGAGATTACCGAGTTTGGCTTTCCATGCGAGCTTCCCTTTGAAGTCGTAGGCGTAAAGCCCCTCAGTACCAAAAAATGCATAGACGAATTCGCCATCCGTCGCGGGAGTCGAAGCTGCATAAGAGCTCTTGCGGTGGCGGTTGTCGTAAGGAGTTCCTTCCCACGCAACCGATTGCCATAAAACTTTTCCGCTGACACGGTCGATACAAACTACTTTGAAGGTGTGTTTGCGATCGGCGCCAACGCTGTCCGGATGCAGAAACTCTTTGTCGCCATCCATATGTTTGATTGCTTTGGCGCCGGGAACGACTTCACCTTCAACTGCTGTAGTCAGAAAGATACGATTATTCCAAACAATTGGAGACGAATGACCACGCCCTTCGATTGGAGTCTTCCATTTGATGTTCTTTGAAACATTCCAATCACTCGGAAGATTCTTCTCAGTAGAAACTCCTGAGCCATCTGCACCACGCCATTGAGGCCAGTTAGCAGCCGAAGATGTGTTGATAAGGGAGAGAAAGCCGATACTAAGTGTGGTGACAATAGCAATTCCAGTGGCGATGCGACGTTTGGATTCCACGGTAGTTTCCTTTGAGAACAGTGTTAGCTTTGAACCTTTGTCTTATGTCTTTATCGATCAATTTTGAGAGCCGGTCTTTTTCGTTGTGGCTGGAGACTCGCCAAACGCGAAGAGGTGATTCAGTCCTCTCACGATAATCAAACCATCTGAAAATGCGGGAGTCGCCATCAAGACCTCGCCAACCGGATTTTTAGATAGAAACTCATACTTTGGACCAGCCTTGACGACAAAGATGTCTCCATCTTCACTCGAGAAGTACAGCTTTCCGTCCGAAGCGACCGGCGATGCAGTAAATGGAGCGCCGGTGCCACCCAGTCTCTCCTGGTAAACGCGCTCACCAGTCGTGGCGTTATACGCAGTAAGCACGCCGTTATTGGAGCAGGTATAAAGCAGATCCCCGTAAACCAGGGGCGTTGGCATGTAGGGCCCACCGCGCTGTTTACTCCAGGCGATGAAGTCATTCGACTCTTTTCCATCTTTCAACGAAATGTCACCAGACGCTCCGAGCTTGATGGCGTAGATTGGTTGGACAGGCGGATAACCCGCGGTCACGAAGATCAAATCATGAGCCACAATAGGAGTTGGTGTTGTTATTTCGGAGTTGGGAGTCAGCCGCCACAATTCTTTTCCGGTCGCAGGATCGTAACCGCGAATCGCTTTTGTTCCATTGGTGATAAGTTCGGAGCGTTGCGCACCTTCGTAAACGGTTGGCGTTCCCCATGAAGGCACTTCTTCGCGAGCGGTCTTCCAGGCGAGCTTTCCCGTCTTGATATCGTAAGCGGCGATAAATGAATTCTTCTGAATGTCGGCCTGAACAATGACGAAATTCTTGTAGATAATCGGCGAGCTGCCGTACTCCCATTGATAATCGGGATCGTAAAACCAACCAGCATCCAACACCCCCAGATCTTGCTTCCATATAAGCATGCCATCGAGGTCGTAGGCGTAAAGACCTTCCGATCCAAAATTTA
>DATIBX010000594.1:0-10294 GCA_035457105.1 Pyrinomonadaceae bacterium | reverse complement strand
GAGGACAACTATCATACGGCGCTCAGAAAGCTGATTGACTCGAAGATCCAGGGCAATGAAGTAGCAGAATTTGAAGTTGAAGAACTGCCTAGACTTGATATTATGAGCGCGCTGAAACAAAGTTTGCAGCAGTCAAATCGTAAACCAATGGTGAAAGCGCCTGCGGTTTCGACCAAGAAGAAACCAGAAATCACTCTGGTTAAGCCAAAGGTGGCCAAGAAGCGAAAAGCCTCGTAACAAGAGGTAACCGGCGATTTCGCGATTTAGATGAAAGAAAATAACATCAAGGTAATTTCGTTTCCCTCACCTGTCCCGTTCAAGGCGGACTATCAACGCGTCAAATCTTCTTACTCACTAAAGGAGATCAAACAACTGTTTGGTCTTAGTGAGAAGACCGTCAGACGTTGGACCGAGCAAGGTATTATTCAATCCGCCGCCTCCGGCGACGACGACGAACTCACCTACGATTTTCAAGCCCTGACTCAGTTTCGCCGAGTTCGAGAACTTCGGGCTCAAGGTCACAGCATTCGCCAGATCGAAGCTGAGCTCCAGGGCCAGTTGAACCTCTTTCGCGCCGAACCAAGCAGGCTCGCTCGTCTGCTGACTCCTTTTGAAGAAGCACTGCTATTACATGAGCGTGGAGATGCCTCGGCGACCGAACATTATTTAGAGGCAATTAGCGAAGGCGACAATATTGCTGAGGCTTATTGCAACCTGGGGATAATAAATCTCGAACAAGGACAACTCACTAAAGCGCTCGACAACTTCACTCTCTCCTTGAAGAATGATCCTCGACACGTTGAGGCTCATTACAATTTGGCCAATTTGTATTACGATGCCGGAAACTTGAATCTGGCCAAGCTCCATTACGAGGCCGCCGCTCAGATTGAGCCTAACTTCTCGCTTGTCTACTTCAACCTGTCACTGGTCTATCACAAACTTGGAGATCTCGCGGCGGCATCCGCCACGCTCGAAAAGTACAGTGCACTTGAACCGGATGATGAGGATATTGAAGTATTGACGCAGATTCTCAAGGCGATGCAGAAGTCCTTGAGTCTTCAGCAACAGCAAGAGCGTTCAAAGAAGTAGTCGTGGGTGGGCAGGAGGGCTGCCCACCATAGGAGCTTGGTATCGGGATCGCAAGAAAGGAGGGAACGATCCTGGATACGCTGCATCTAAAGCAAAGCGCGAATACAGGCGTGGTTCCAGAAATGGACTATCCGGTCCAATTGCAAGTGAGCGAGCTCGGAGTTTGACCGCGGCTTGGGGCAGTAGCCCGACTGTCAAGGAGGGCTGGCGGCGCCAATTGGTCAGCTGAGGACTCAGCCCCAAAACCCACAGCTGTCGACTGAAAAGCAGTGTTGGTTCTTGGGACGTCAGCAGAGCAACGGCAGACTAATTGATAACTATCAAATAACAATTGATCAATAGACCCGGTCTGTTCCGTCTCCGGGATAGCGTAGGAATCCAGCTAAGTTTATAATCCAATTCAAACCGCAGCGCTTTACATCACAGTCGAGTTGCTAACTAATTTTTGGCCGAACAAGGAGGCTTCCCCTAATGTCTAAATCAAAGTGCAGGATCCTTTGTGTGGACGATCACCGCGACACGTCTGAAATGCTGCAGCTTTTATTGGCAGAGGAGAACTACGAGGTACACACCGCAGCTACGATGAGCGAAGGGAGTGCTCTTGCCGCAGAAATTGAGTTCGATCTCTTTGTGCTTGATAAGCGATTACCAGACGGCACCGGAATAGAGTTATGTGAGATCCTACATGTGCTGAAACCAGAAGTTCCCTGCATCTTCTACACTGGAGACGCTTACGAGATTCATCGTCATGAGGCGATGGAAGCCGGCGCCGCAGCTTATGTTGCGAAACCTGATATTGAAGAACTTATTAACTCAGTCCATAAGTTATTGAAGCAGAGTGAATGTTCGGCAGCCGCATAGCGGCTTTGGTCTTTGGTCTTCAAAGTTTTCAAGTGTCTCCCAAATAGTCAAGCACAAGATCTAAGACCAAAGACCTAAGTCCGATTCCACAGTTGACAGTCCATCACCCAAACGTATAATTTCACGCATCCTTTGGTGAGGGCCGTTAGCTCAGTTGGTAGAGCAGCTGACTCTTAATCAGCGGGTCGGAGGTTCGAGCCCTCCACGGCTCACCAGTTTTCATAGATCAAATAATTGCGGGCAGCCTTTGAATGGCTGCCCTCTTTTGTTTTGCGTTGCACTTCTTGGATCACGCACCACCAAAATCTCATTGACATTCAGCAACCACAGGCGTATGTTTCGGCCGTTCTCACAGGATGGCTGTTTATCCCGAGCTCCGCTCCTCGCAACCTCGCTAGACCAGCTGCTAGAGAACCCTTCTCACGGGATTTCAAAGCTTTGATTCTTCTCAAAACTGATCCCGCGCAGATGTAACGAGTCCAGAGCCGAATCGGAACTTAATCGTTCTCGATCTCGTCGCCGGCATAACTCACCAACTAACTCTCCACGCGTATCAAAACGCGTGAATAGGAGGACTTTACATGCCAACCAGAAAGACCCCAAAAAGGAAAACCTCATCTAAGAGCTCAGACTTCAAAAATGTCGGACCCAATCTGCAACAAGATATTTACGCCGCAGGCCATAGTTGGACGGCTGGTCCAACTCCCGTTTCATTACTGTCTGTCAATGAACAAAGAGCCCGACTCGGTCTGGTCGTCAGCGATGCCGAACTCCAGGCAACTGCGCGAGCTACCCAGGCGGCCGATGATGTTCGTGCTCTGCACACTGGCGTCGCTGCTCCGCCTCCCGCAGTCGACTGGCGTAACAACGGTGGCAATTGGACCACGCCCGTAAAGGACCAGCAGTCTTGCGGTTCGTGCGTTTCATTTGGAACGCTCGCAACCCTCGAAGCAAGGCTCAACATCGCGTGCCAGAACGCCAACCTCGACGTCGACCTCTCAGAGGCTCACCTGTTCTACTGCGGTTGTGGCAACTGCTGTGGTTCAGGCTGGAACTTTCCACCCGCTCTCGACTTCTGCAAGAACAACGGCGTGGGTTTAGAGTCGAGCTTCCCTTACACACCAAACGATCAACCCTGCAAGGCAGGTGTACCGATCTACGTTAAGATCACAAACTGGACCAGCATTCTGGCGATTGCAGATCGCAAGAACATACTCGCCACTAAAGGTCCTATGGTCGCCGGGATGGAAGTTTTCCAGGACTTCTATTCCTATACCACCGGAGTCTATCGACACGTTTCCGGCCCATCTCTCGGCTATCACTGTATTAGTGTCGTCGGTTACGACGACAATCAGCAGTGTTGGATCTGCAAGAACAGCTGGAATACTACCTGGGGAGACAGTGGCTTCTTCAAAATCGGCTACGGCGAATGCAGCATCGACTCCCAATTTGCCTTCTACGATATCGATGTCAGTTGTCCAGCGCCGCCTCAACCAGTCGACGATTGCGCCAGATATATTCCGCTGCTAAAACGAGTACTTGAAATCGCGAGAACTAATCGGGCCCTTCGTCTCTGCTTGCGCTACTACATCTGCGGCCGAGGACCCCGACCAGCCTGTTCAGCAGCTGTTATTCAAGTTGTGAAGGCAGTTCTGGTGATCTTGAGGAAGTGTCCGCAATACCGGCAACCGTTCTGTCGCGCGTTGGGCTAAAGCTGCGACCGCAACAACTTCAAATTTTGAGCTTAGGCTCAACAGCTGGAAAGGAAGTAAAATGTCACAACTCGAACAAGAATTGTTTAGCGCTCTTCAGACGTTGGAGGCAGAACCTGAAAAGCCATGTGGCTGTCACGGCTCGAAGGCAACTCCGGCTACCGATCCTTTCGCAAGCTCGTCGTTAGAATCGCTTAATGCAGCAGCGGCACTTGATTCTGCTCTCAATGCTTTGCTGGCCGAAGCTGCCGAAGAAACTAATCTCTTTGAGACTCTGTCAGTGGAAGACGAATTGGAGTTTCTGGAGTTTGGAGCTTTGGACGAAGATCTATCGGTAGACCTGAACGATATAATCTCAGCAGCGGAGAAGTTTCCGGGGCTGAAGATAACTTTTTCGTTTTAAGTTTTGTCGATCACGAGGTTTGTATGTCATCAATCTACACCAAGGCCGATAACCAGATTGTTATTAAGGTTGGTGACGACTTTGTGATTGAACTTGAGGCTAACCCCACGACCGGATATGAATGGCAGTTAGAGTTCGATTCAGGGATGCTGACACTTTTGAACCAGCAGTTCAAACCGAAGAGTGCCGGCGTCGGCGCTGGTGGAATGCAACACTCTCGATTCCGAGCGTCCACGCCTGGCCAAACAAGAATTCGAGCCATTTATAAACGGTCGTGGGAGGCCAATTCCCTTGAAGAACATACCTTCATCGTGAACGTCGGGAAATAAAGTGTCCGCCATGCTTTAAGCTTGTCGGGCAAGGAAGGGGCTTATTGCCCAGCACCGACAAGCTAACTTAGCTTGTCGGACATTCGATCGAAGTAGAGTCGATACTTGCCAAATATTGCTCCTTATACTAATGTCCTACTGTTCCCCCGCTAGACCCCTCCGCAGTTAATTCGTGTCCGAACACTAGCTCCAAGGCCGTACTCTGGATTAACGCCAATCCATAGAATCTAATCGTGAAAACTGAACAGGAAACTAAAATCCTGATTGTCGACGACTCACGTACGATCAGACGAATGATTGCAAAGTCGCTGGCAAACATCCATCGTACAACCTTCGAGGAGGCCGAAAATGGGCTCGAAGCCATTGAACGTCTCGTTCTCGGCCCCGTGTCGTTAATGGTGCTTGACTTGAATATGCCAGAAATGCACGGTATTGAGGTTTTGAAGTTCGTACGCTCGCGTCCGGCTTACAAATCGATGCCCGTAGTTGTATTAACTACGCGGGGTGACGATGTTAGTCAGGCGGATGCCCTGGCCGCGGGAGCCAGTCTCTATCTGACCAAACCTTTCTCGCCTCAGGAGCTTGAAAACAAGGTCCGGCAATTGTTGACCTAAATGGCAGACGAAACCTCAGACAACTTCTTTAACGAGTTCCTCGACGATTATTTCGCCGAGAGCGAGGAGCATTTGGCAATCGTCAGGAACCGGCTGCTCGCTATCGAACAATTTGTCGGAAAGGCATCGGTAGATAGCGCGCATCTTGATGAACTGTTTCGCTCCTTTCATACCCTGAAAGGCATTTCGGCAATGGTGGGCCTCACCCCAGCAGAGGAACTCGCTCACAAAATGGAGAGTTACTTAGGGGCCCTTAGAGAAGGACGTATTTCTCTCCTTCCGGAAGGCTTCGAAGCTCTGATCGAAGGCACTCGCACTCTCGAAAAGGTGATCGGGGCTTACCGAAATAATGAAAGTCTTCCTGATATCGATAGATCGTCTGAACTCATTGAGTCGCTTACCGGCGCGAAACCGCAAACAGGTTCAGCAGCAGAAACGAAAGATACTGAACCCGTAACCGAAACGGGAAAAAGTACCACGAGCCAGCAATGGCGCTTTGTTTTTGTGCCCGGAGCTGTGCATGCGGCCGCAGGAGTGAATGTAAACTCCGTGCGGGCGAGCTTGCAGAACATCGGCGAGATCATTCGCAGCACTCCGCTGATACAAGAAGGCGAAATTGCATTCGAATTCATTGTCGTTAGCGACGCCTCCGAGACCGATCTGGCCGGACTGGAAAAATCAGGGTTGACGTTTGGCCCACTCGTTGAGCCATCTCCCGAATCTGAAGTTGAAGTAGCCGGAGGATCGGAACCTTCAACCGCCACTGCTTCGACATCATCGGCGGCGAGCGCTTTTGTTCGGGTCGATCTGGTGCGACTGGACCAATTGATGTTGTTTGTCAGCGATCTGGTGGTTAGTAAAGCCAGATTGGAAACGCAGCTTAAGTCAATGCGCGGTTCAATCTCTGACAGAGATTGGCGCGGTCTCCAGGAAATCAACGCAGCTTTCGGAAAACAATTGCGGGATTTACGGCATGGGGTCATGCGCATTCGAATGGTTCCGATCGGCGAGATATTTGAACGCATGAGATTCGTGGTTCGCGACCTTTCCCGGGAAACCGGGAAGACCGTCGTGTTGGATATACGAGGCGCCGATACTGAAATCGATAAGTTTTTGGTCGAGCGCTTAATGGACCCTCTCCTCCACCTGGTTCGTAACGCTATTAGTCATGGTATTGAAGGAGAAGCTGAACGACTTGCCGCCGGAAAATCCCCCGCCGGCCATGTGCGTTTACGAGCTCACACGGCCGGCGAAGTCGTCGTCATTGAAATTAGCGATGATGGACGAGGGATTGATACAGAGGAGATTGCCGCGCGTAATCCACACCTTCAATTATTCGATGCGGCCGGTGAGATTGACGCACCACAACTGTTAAAGATCATCTCGACACCCGGATTTTCCACGCGCGACCAGGTTGACCGTGCGAGTGGCCGCGGCGTCGGCATGGATGTAGTTCATCAGGCGATCACGGAACTTGAAGGAACGGTCTCTTTAGAAACGACTCGTGGTGAAGGCACGTTGTTTCGCATCACGCTCCCTTTGACTCTGGCGATTACGGATGCATTGATTGCCTCTGTCGGTGGTCACATGTTTGCTCTCCAACAGTCAGCCGTCAATGAAGTGGTGGAGATCGATCCAAAATCGATCAAGATCATGGAAAACAATGAGATCGTACTGTATCGAAATCACGTGCTCCCACTGGTGCGACTCTCAAACGTCTTTGGCTACGAGAAAAAAGAGAGTGGAACTCTCTACGCATTTGTAGTGGGCAGTGGCTCGCGTGCGACTGCGCTGGTCGTCGATAAGGTTTTGGGACTGCGGGAAGTGGTCGTTCGTTCATTAACTGATCCCTTACTCGATATCAAGGGAATCGCCGGAGCGACCGAACTGGGAGATGGCCGCCCGATTTTGATTCTCGACGCAATGGAGATTCTTTCCGTAGCAGCTACAAACTGAGCAGTCTTGGGGTCATCGTACATTAGTGATTTTTCCTTTGGTGGACGGAGAGCTTGAAGAGAACAGTTAAGAAATGAAAGATAGTCTTGCAACCGCCATGTTTAGTGAAGCTACCAGCAACAAGTTCATCCTCTTCGAGTTGATGAACACTACTTACGGCGTCAGGAGTGCTTTCGTGCGTCGACTGGAAATGCTCGAAAACATCACCCCAGTCCCAAACTCGAGCGCCACCGTTGAAGGCGTAGTTCTATCACGAGGGCGAATCATTCCGGCGGTAAACTTGCGGACTCGTTTCGGCTTTCCTAAAGTTCCGTTTGATATCCGAACCCGACTGGTTATTGTCGAATCCGAGGGCCGCACAGTTGGCTTAATCGTTGATTCATCACGAGAGTTCAAGACCATTAACGAGGCTGATATTAAATTGCCTCCCGAAGGCATCACTAACCTCAATGGCGAATATCTCGAAGGCATCGCAACAGTCGATGGACGAATGATTTTAGTCTTGTCGCTCAACGAAATTTTGAAAGTCGGAGATCCGGTCTCTGAGGCGACAATCGATCTTAGTCAAAAGGAACAAAGTGATCAGCAGAAAGTCAGGACGTCTTAATGGCGATGATGATTAAAGGAAAATTTGGTCCGAGCGACCCTGCAGCCATTCGGTCCAATACTCAGGAAAGCGACAACTTTTGAAGGAGCCAGGAATGTCGACTCAAATTAAAACTCGGGAATTTAGTGATCTAAACGTTTCGAGTATCCGCGAACAGGCCTCACAAGTAGTTAAGCTTGCTAACTCCATCAGCGAGATAGCCCGAGAAGTAGCTGATGGTGCGACACTGCAGGGCGAATCTCTCGGTACAGCAGTTACAAGCACTGATGAACTCCTTGTTTCACTGAAAGAGACCGCTGAACGTACCTCAACTATCGTGATTGCGGCGGAAGAAACGAATTCAGCACTGGTTGAGACTTCCACGTCGATAGAGCAAGTAACCGGCAACGCGGTTAGTTTGGCCTCTTCAATCAACGAGAATTCAGCGGCTATCGAAGAGACAGCCGCTTCAATTCAAAGCGTCAAAGAATTGTCAGACCAGATGGCCGCTGCATCTGAGTCCGTCTCCAGTGCCGCGACGGAACTTTCCAGTGCAATCAAAGGCGTACTGGAAGACACCGAAGCCCTGTCGTCTTCGATCAACGAAACGGCAGCGGCGATGGAAGAGACGACTCGAACAAATCAAGGTCTGTCACAAAATGCCGATGATTTGACCGTTGCCGCGGAACAGACGTCATCCGCTATCAGCGAGATGGGGGCCTCCATCGAAGAGGTCTCGGCTATGACCCAAAACCTCACCACCTCTGTCGATGATGTTTCCACCTCGATTGAGGAAATGGCGCGCTCGATTCAAGGCGTTGCTCAGAATGCTGAACGCATAACCTCTGAAGCCTCAGAAGCTGCGACCAGCGCAGTGCAGATGGACCGTTCGCTGCAAGCCGTATCCGCACTCGTGCAGAACGCGAATGAACTAACAACTCGAGTGGGTCGGGACGCTAGTGAAGGCGGAAGTATGGCCCGCTCTTCGATTCAAGGAGCTGGACGCGTTCGTGACTCGATCACCCAGTTGGCCCAAATCGTTCGCGAGGTAGGTAAGAGGTCCACTGAGATCGGCGGCATTGTTAATACGATAAATGTCATTGCGGAACGAACCAATATGCTTTCTTTGAACGCCTCAATCGAGGCGGCTCGGGCGGGAGATGCCGGAAGAGGATTTGCAGTGGTTGCCGAGGAGATTCGTAACCTGGCCGACCGATCAGCCCAGGCGACCGCTGACATCGCAGGAATCATTCAAGCCGTGCAGGAAGCAGTACAGGAGGCAGTAAACGCTGCCACGGATGGTGTCCGGACAGCTGAAGAAGGTAACCGGCTGGCAGAAGAAGGACTGCGCGGCCTCGAAAAAATTCTCGGTGGTGTCCAGGAAACAACTCAGTTAGTAGCTCAGATTTCACGTGCGACTGACGAGCAGTTAATTGCGAGTCAGACAGTCAAACGAGCAATTGAGACTTCGGCGATACAGTCAAAGCATGTGTCGAACGCTACAGCGGAACAGGTTCAAGCGGCTCAGAAGATTGTGCAATCAACTAGTACTTTGCGCAAAACCTCTAAAGAGTTGAACCAGGCAATGAACGAACAGACAAAAGCAGCCAGAGAGATCATCAAGGCTTCGCAAAGCACCAGTTCAATTTCCGGTCAGGTCAGAAGGGCTGTCACTGAACAGGCCAACGGCGCTCAGCAAATTGCGGCAGCACTCAATTCAATGCGACGCGGAGCCACGTCGACTTTTCGGGCGCTCGAGCAGCAGTCAACTGCTGCGACAATGGCTTCGAATGAGAGTGTCAAGCTTACTCGCTTGATTCAGGCAGTCTCCAAAGCTATGGGGGAACAAGCCGTAGCAGCAATACAGATCACACGTGAAACTGAAACGATGAAGCGTGAATCTGAACAAGTGGCGCAGGCAATGATTGAGCAGTCGCGCGCGGTGAAGGACATGACCACTGCCACCCAAAATATTTCCAAGCAAATACACTTGATTGCCCAGTCGAATTTACAGCACTCCCACGCTGTTGAAAGCGTTGTCCGCTCACTGGGTGAAACTCGACATATTACTGATCGAAACGCCCGGCGCGTAAATGAAACCCTTGGCGCCACCACTGCCCTCCTCGCTTCGGCCGGCTCGCTCGTAGAAACTATGGACCAACTGTCAGCTCCCAAGTCGAATGGGTCCAGCGATGACACGAGTTCTCGAAAAGGACGGAAACGGCAGCGCTCAAATGGAAAAGCCCCAGCCGAATCAACCAGCAGCCAATCCCCGGAGTTATCAGCTGAAGCCCTCAATGACCCCAAAGCCTAAAGACAACCCGTGGCGGTGTGGTGCTTCAATTGTCTATTCAGAGATTTAAATACTGAGTATGGCTAATAGCGTCCCGACAGAAGTGTTTGGTGTATTCACAACTGATAAAGATCTCAAAATAAAAGTTTGGGATAACGGCATGATCCGCTTTACGGGTTTAACCGCGGAAAATGTTCGCGGTAAATCCCTACAGTCGCTGTTTCCCGAAATCGAATCGCGAGGCCTCTTAAAGACCTTGAACAAGGTTCTAGCGGACAGTGTTGTCAGAGTCCTTGCTCCTGCCTTTCATCGTTACCTGATTCCCTGCGAACCTCAGAAAGCCTCAAAACACTTCGAGCGCATGCTGCAGCGCGTCACCATTGCCCCCGTCGAGGAAGAAGGTGAGGTCGTGGGACTGATTGTGACTATCGAGGACGTTACAGAACGGATC
>DATIBX010000593.1:0-25208 GCA_035457105.1 Pyrinomonadaceae bacterium | reverse complement strand
GTCGTTATAACACGCGACGCTGATACATTCACGATTCGAGACCGAACACGAACTGATTACCAGGTGCTGCTCACTGATCAAACGAGCATAAAAACATATGGCGGCTTTTTTAAGCGCGGCAAAGATTATGCGGTCACCGATATCCTTCGTGGCTTGATCGTAGAAGTTGAAGGAAAGGGCGACGCGCAAGGACAGCTTGTCGCAGATAAGATCAGATTTAATGAATCCGACATGCGAGCCGCAATCACTACAGATACTCGGGTAAATCCGGTTGAGGCAAATCAACAGCGAATTGCGGGACAAATTGACGAACTTTATGCAGTTGCCGCCGAGGCTCGCACTGAAGCCGCCAATGCAAATGAACGTATTTCATCCCTGGACGACTACGACATGCAGGAAAGCGTCTCTGTTACCTTCAGGGTGAATAGTGCAGTGCTCTCTCCGGAAGCGAAACAATCACTCGATCAACTCGCCGAAAGAATTAACGGACAGCGAGCGTTCATGATTGAAGTGGCGGGGCACACTGACTCGACCGGTGGTGATGCAAAAAACTTCCGACTTAGTCGAGACCGTGCTGACGCTGTGGTGCAATATTTGGCCGTCAATCACAAGATTCCACTTCGTAGGTTCGTAACTCCGATGGGCTACGGGAAGACGGAATCGGTTGCCGACAATACGACTGCGGCTGGTCGAGCCCAAAATCGACGTGTTGAAGTTCGCATGTTGATGAATCGCGGCATGACTCAACGTCCAGTAACAACGTCTTCAGCAAAGCCATAAGTCCAAAGCCGACATGGCGCCTGTTGTCGTTTCGAGGGAAAGGCGATAACAGGCGTCAAATTGTCGCTTGGAACAAAACGCTACACGCTTTCGTCTCCTTCCACCCTCTTTCGTTGATAAATTCTGTTGATCGCACCCTAAAATAGCCGTTTTCAGCGGATTTCGCGTGGCCCCTCACTTGCACTACTCAAGGCCATGACAAATACCGAAGTCTTCCCTGTATGGCCGACAAAAGTTGCGGCGGAGTCGACTCCGAAACCAGCACCGCTTTCTGATCATGCTTTAGCGATCGCGGCTGGTGAGGGCGACATGGCAGCCTTCGAGCAGCTGTATGAGCGACACAATCGCCGTGTGTATTCACTATGTCTTCGCATGACGCAAAACGCGGCTGAGGCTGAGGATCTGGCGCAAGAGGCGTTTATCCAGCTCTTCCGGAAGATTGGAAGTTTTAGAGGCGAGTCAGCGTTTACCACCTGGTTGCACAGGCTGACTGTTAACCAGTGCTTGATGCACTTTCGTAAAAAGAGCGTCAAGCTCGAGCGAACAACCGAAGAAGGGGACACCCCGGTGCAGGTGGTCCGCGGCACTGAGAATCCTAATGCGATGCCAGTTCTGGATCGGATTGCTTTAGATAATGCGTTGGAGCAATTACCAGCGGGCTATCGCACAGTTTTCGTGCTGCACGATGTTGAAGGCCACGAACACGAAGAGATCGCTAAGATGCTCAACGTGGCGGTTGGCACTTCGAAATCGCAGTTGCACAAAGCTCGAATGAAGCTACGCAAGATTCTAAAGTCGCAACGTGCCGTGCGACGAAACTAATCTGCTATCTGAATAGATACCTGATAGGTCTCGCTGAATCAGCGGGACCTTTTGTTTGGGTAGAGGTTGAGATTTCGGGCATCCCAACTCCTTGTTAGTGGTAGTTCGCGGATTTCGGGGATCAGCAGTTACGTCCCACACAAGCACGATCCACGAAATCACTCGAATTAACCACCAAACAATCTTCTACTTGCATTAGGCAACCATTTGGTTACATAATGCGCTACGTGGTTACCGATACGGACAGGGTCTTCAAAGCGCTTGCTGATCCAAGTCGCCGTCTTTTGCTCGATCTACTGCACGCGGAGAACGGGCAAACCCTGGGAGAACTCTGTGCGCATCTCGACATGACTCGACAGGCCGTCACCAAACATCTGGTACTGCTTGAGGATGCGAACCTGGTTGTGACTGTGTGGCGTGGACGCGCGAAGCTCCACTATTTGAACCCAATGCCAATTACCGAAATCTTTGATCGGTGGGTGGGAAAGTACGAACGTCGGCAGGTGCGTGCGCTTGCCGATCTGAAGAAAGCTCTTGAGGAGAATTGAAATGGACAAACCAAAATTCGTTTATGTCAGTTATATCGAAGCAACACCCGAAAAAATATGGAATGCGTTAAGTGATCCCGAAATGACCCGACGCTATTGGTTCGATCACGAAAACGTTTCTGATTGGAAAGTCGGATCCAAGTGGCAACACATCCTAAAAGGCGAGACCGATAAGATTCATGTTGTTGGTAAGGTCCTGGAATCTGATCCGCCGCGAAAATTAGTCGTTAGCTGGGCGCGTCCTGTTGACGAAGCAGACGAAGCGAAACATTCACGAGTTACTTATCTGCTTGAGGCCCTCGATAAATCAGTGAGGCTAACAGTTACTCACGAAGAGTTTGGCGACGATCAAGAGATGTTGAAGAGTGTCTCGTTTGGATGGCCAGCCGTGATCTCCGGTCTCAAGACACTACTCGAGACTGGCAGAGCTCTGCCCGCAAAGATGTAATTTTGGAGTGCGCCGGCCCGGCGGCGCTGTCCACTAGCGTTAACAAATGAGTTCTCGTTGTAGCCAGGCCCGCCGCGGAGGAGCAACTTCATGGCGGGTCTTGGTCCATAGGTGTTTTGTTTATAAGTTTCAAGGTGGTGTTGAAATAACAAAGCGGCGCCGGGCCGCCGCACTCCAAGGGCTCTGGTAATCTTCACGTTGTCTTGTTAATTTACCTCTCCACGTCGACCCGTCATTTTCAAGCGACGACGGAAAAAGCACCCAAAACTTCAGGAGTAAATATGGAGCAACGATCTGTAACGTTCTATCGCTGGTCGGACATGCCAAAGGAGCGCGTCTCTGACACACTGGAACGAAGACTCATCACCGGCGATCGAATTATGCTGACGCACGTTTATTTGAAGAAAGGCTCGGTGGTTCCACATCATAATCACGAGAATGAGCAAGTCACCTATATTCTCGAGGGTGGACTGCGATTCTGGATCGGCGAAGACGAGTCTGAAGTGATCGATGTTATGAAAGGCGATGTGCTGCACATACCATCTCTGGTCCATCACAAGGCGCTCGCACTCGAGGATACTTTAGACGTCGACATCTTCAGTCCGCCCAGACAAGATTGGCTCGACAAGACGGACGCTTACTTACGCCAGAAGTAGTTTGGTTTGAAATGGATCTAGGCCTCAAAAACAAGGTCGCATTGGTGGTTGCGTCCAGCCGCGGCTTAGGACGTGCAGTGGCTGAAGAACTGGCGATTGAAGGCGCCAATCTGATTCTTTGTGCTCGGGACACGGGACAGCTGGAAGAGACCGCTGACCGAATTAGAAGTTTAACTGGCATGCGGGTGCTTTCTGTCGGCGCCGATGTTTCACTGCCTGGAGATGTGCGACGAGTGGTGGACTCGGCTTTAAGTGAGTTTGGAAACGTTGACATTCTGGTAACAAACGCCGGTGGACCACCCGCCGGACGCTTCGAGTTTTTGAGTCGTTCAGACTGGGAGTCCGCTGTTCGTCTCACTCTGTTCAGCGTGGTTGACCTTGTTCGTGGTGTGCTCCCGTCGATGAAAGAAAAGAAATGGGGTCGCATTTTGAACATCACCTCGATAGCCGTAAAACAGCCGGTCGACAATCTAATGCTGTCGAATAGTCTGCGTTCGGCGGTGACCGGATTTGCCAGAACGCTTGCTAACGAAGTCGCAGTAGATGGAATCACCGTCAACAACATCTTGCCCGGTTACACACGAACTGAACGAATTGAGGAACTCGCCAGGATGATGGCTGAAAAAGAGGAGACTAGTCCTGCAGATTTCAAGGCGAGCTGGGAGAATCAGATACCGATGAGGAGACTTGGTGAGCCGCGCGAGTTCGCGGCCCTCGCAGCATTTCTTGTGTCCGAACGTGCGAGTTACATCACGGGCACTTCGATCCAGGTCGATGGTGGATGGATAAAGTCGCTGCTCTAAAACGATGCTAAAAAGAATCTTACTATTGTCTGCTTCAGCTGGAGCGGGCCACGTACGGGCGGCCCAGGCGCTTGAGAAGGCTTTTCAGCAGCATGCAGCCGAACGTGGTGCCGACTACGAGATTCGGCACGTAGATACCCTTGACTACACGAACAAAGTTTTTCGTCACCTATATTCAAAGGCCTATATCGATCTGGTGAACAAGCTGCCGGAAGTACCCGGCTGGATTTACGATAAGCTCGACAAGCCATGGAAAAATGAGCGAAGAAGACTCGCGCTTGATAAGTTGAATACGCGACCGTTTGTTAAGCTCTTGCGTGAATACCATCCAGACATGATTGTCTGCACGCACTTTCTCCCTGCGGAAATTGTGTCATGGCTCAGGGCGAAAGAGAGGCTTAACAGTCGTCAGGCAATCGTGGTGACTGACTTTGATGTTCATGCCATGTGGTTGGTCCACCATTATGAGCACTATTTTGTGGCTGTCGAGGAATCACGTGTCTATTTGGAGACGCTATCCATTCCGGCTAATAAGATTACTGTTACAGGCATTCCTATAGATCCGGTTTTTGCACAGCGCAAAGATAAAAATGAGATGAGGTTGAAGCATGGTCTCGACCCTGAGAGAACCACCATTCTTTTGTCAGCGGGTGGATTTGGAGTCGGATCAGTTGAGGTACTAATCGATTCCATTTTGCCGTTGCATCATCCAGCACAGCTGATAGCTATTTGCGGTCGCAATGATGAGCTAAAGACTCGATTGCAGAAGTCGGCAAAGGCGCGCGGAAATGCAAATGTTTTGGTAAAGCCCATCGGTTATACGACAGAGATGGACGAGTTTATGTCGGCATCGGATATTGTAATAGGAAAGCCGGGCGGTCTAACAACTTCCGAGGCGTTGGCAAAAGGACTTGCCTTCGTGATTGTCAATCCCATTCCTGGTCAGGAAGAGCGCAACTCTGACCATTTGCTCGAAGCTGTGGTTGGCATACGGTGTAATAACCTACCGACTCTTGCTTATAAGTTGGATAAACTTCTCGCCGATCCGAAGCGATTTGCAGCAATGCGAAAAAACTCCCGAACGATGGGACGACCCAATGCGGCGCGTGAGATTGTCGAGAAGTTAGACTTGCTTTCTTAATGCACTTTTGACTCACCAGTTGAGACGTGGCATCAACACCATGAAAACGCGTCCTGAGCTGCTACTAAAAATAGTCTTGATCTTTACTGCGGTAACGATGATTGCTGTCTGGCTCCCGTTGATTCGAGGCGTAATGGATGGTCCTAGTTACGAGTGGGGCACATCCTTTATGGGAAAAGATTTCGGAGGGAAGGGGGTCGGAGGCGACTACTGGTTTGTTGTGCTCCAGGCGGTCCTCTGTCTGGCGACTATCTACTTTGGATGGCGTGGTGCGCGGCAACCATTCCATTGGCTTTTGATGATTTGGATAGTCCCATCGCTGATCAGCGCGATCTACAATGCCATTAAGTTTCCCGACGAATATAGATTGAAGGGCGACACAATGGGGTTGGATATCTCGTTGGCGTGGATCGGTCCAGCATTTTGGCTCATTCTTTTTTTGTCAGCGGTAGCCTGGATGGCAAGCGACCTCCGCAAAAAAATGGACAAACCTATGCCGTCATGGACGCGACGAAACACAATCTTTATCATTCTGGCTTTTGCACTCTTGCCGGTCCAGTTCTTTTTGCTGAGATCTGGCGGCGGGACTGACTCGAAGGACCAGATAGGCGTGGTACTAACCATAGCGCAGTGGGTGCTGCTCAATTTTTCGTTTGCGTCAAAGGCGAAAACGGAAACAATGAATACCTAGCATGAACTACTCGATTCGAAAGGCTGTGTTGCCCGATCGCGCAGCAATTCAAGACTTAATTGCAGCGTCAGCCCGAGGTTTAAGCCGCGGATATTACGATGATTCACAGATTGAAGCCGCCGTCAGAGTGGTTTTCGGAGTGGATACGGATCTAATCGACGATGAAACATATTTCGTTGCCGAAACAAATTCGGGCGAGTTGATCGGTTGTGGGGGCTGGAGCCGAAGAAAGAATTTGTATGGAGGCGATCAGTACGAAATTCGAAATTCGGAAACGTTACAGCCAGGGATCGAGCCTGCGAGGATCCGAGCCTTCTTTGTCCATTCAGACTATGCACGACAGGGAATTGGGCGGGCCATACTGACGACCTGCGAACGCGACGCGTTCGCCCATGGCTTCCAATCGCTTGAACTGATGGCCACCTTGCCAGGCGTACCGTTTTACGAGGTCGAAGGCTATGACAAAGGCGAGCCGTTTTACCTTGAGCTTGACGAAGGTATCACTTTGCCGCTGATCAAAATGACAAAGCGTTTAAGCCCTGGCGTTATTGATAACAATGACTGAAAAGCGAAGCTTACTGGTCCATTTCCTGGCCGCGCTGGCCTATCGAACTCAAAAAGCTCTACGAGGAGCTCCGCCTGAATTTGCTGAGTTTCGCACAATGAAGGATGTGCGGACTCCTGCCGAGCTTGTCCGACATATGACGAGCGTGCTTGGTTATTCTCGTACGTTCTTTATCGGTGGCAGTTATTGGCCAGAGCCGTTGCCGTCATTTGCCGATGAGGTTGCGCGTTTTCATGAAATGCTGGAGTTGTTAGCCCAACACATTAGAAACGGAGACGAGCTTAAGAATGGCATTACCGAAGAGCGCTTGTTGCAAGGACCTTTCGCCGATGCGATGACGCATGCCGGCCAACTTGCAATGCTGCGCAGAATCTCAGGCGCCCCAGTGGCGCCCGAGAACTTCGTTGATGCAAAGGTAAACCCCGATCATCTTGGTCCAAACCAGGCGGAGCCGGCGAGTCCTGATGAGCGATGGCCGGAAGCACCAGCGGGCTGGTCTTCGCAATAGCGTCCGGCAAGATTCTGTGACCACCAGAAAAATTCATCGAGTCGTTGGTGTCATCCTCATCCTTCCGTTCCTGGGCTGGGCCTTGACTGGCTTTGTCTTTTTCCTTAAGCCGGGCTATGCGGGTGCTTACGAAATTCTCAAAGTAAAGACCTATCGACTGGAAGGCACCCCGATTGTTTCGCCTGACCCTAATTGGCAGGAGTTTAGATATTTGCGAACGATACTTGGGAACCACCTCTTGGTCAGAACGGATAGTGGTTGGGAACAACTCGATCCGGTCACCAAACTGCCAAAAGCAAAGCCCTCTGAAGCTGATTTCAGAACTTTGATGAAAGATGCTTTTAGTCTGAATCCTGCCAGGTATGGGGAAGTGGCGAGTGTGTCAGGCTTAACGGCTCGAACCAATACGGAAATTGAAGTAAGGCTCGATTGGGCCACCTTGTCGCTCCAGCAAACAGGTACTGATACAGTGTGGATCGACCGCCTCTATAAGATCCATTATTTGCAGTGGACCGGTTTTGAGACGGTCGATAAAGCGGTTGGCCTGGCAGGTTTAATCCTGGTGATATCTCTTACTGCGCTAGGTGCGGTACTTGCCATAAAACGATAGCCGATAGGAACAAGAGCGGCATCCTTTTTGGGGTCCACCGGCCCTTTTCCACCTTAATTTACGCGTTAGCTCTAGTGGTGGCATTCTGGGAAGACTCTGTTTAGACCTCAGCTATCTATAGGAGAGCGAAAATGAAGTATTTCATATTTACCCTGATCCTCCTGGTTCCGGCGGCGGCGGTTGGTCAGCATAGTCATTCCCCAAAGACCAGCACGCAGCCTCCGGTAACGCTTGTTTCCGGGCTTGGCGATGTAAACCATCCGGTTACAACCAGCAACGCCGAGGCTCAGATGTTCTTCAATCAGGGCCTGGCATACATCTATGCCTTCAATCACGACGAGGCTGTCCGTTCGTTCAAACGGGCCGCCGAATTGGACCCGCAACTGGCAATGGCCTATTGGGGCGCGGCACTGGCTCAGGGTTCGAACTACAACCTGCAGGCAGAAGGCCCGCAGTTGCTCGAGGCTTACGGAAATTTACAAAAGGCGCTTGCCCTTGCGCCGAAAGCCTCAGAAAACGAACAGGGTTATATAAACGCACTTTCTAAGCGCTATTCGGCCGACCTCCAGGTTGATCGTCAAAAGCTCGCGACCGACTACAAAAATGCGATGGGGCAATTGGTTCAGAAGTATCCGGATGATCTTGATGCCGCGACCCTTTATGCGGAGAGCATCATGAACCTGCGGCCCTGGAAGCTTTGGTCACTCGACGGAAAACCCGCTGAAGGGACGCTGGAAATCGTCTCGGTGCTCGAAGGAGTGTTACGCCGTAATCCCAATCACACTGGGGCAAATCACTATTACATTCACGCTGTGGAAGCGTCGCAGAGTGCGGAGCGTGCGTTGCCGAGTGCGGCGCGTCTAGGCAAGTTGGCGCCCAAGGCTGGACATCTGGTCCATATGCCGTCACACGTCTATATCCGCACCGGGGATTACAGCGAAGCCGCTCAGTCGAACGTCGATGCGATAGTGGCGGATCGCGAGTACATAGCGAATGGTGGCAATCAGGGTGTTTACACCATGATGTATTACAACCACAACATCCACTTTCTCGCCGCCGCGAGCGCTATGAAGGGACGCTATGCGGATGCAATTAAATCCGCGCGCGAACTTGAAGCAAGTGTTCAGCCGCACGTAAAAGCGATGCCGATGCTCGAAATGTTCCTGCCTTACGCCACTGTAGCGCTGGTTCGTTTCGGACGCTGGGACGAGATGCTGAAGGTCGCGAAGCCCGATCCTGGTTTGAAGCTCACAACCGCATACTGGCATTTCGGGCGTGGCATGGCCTTCGCCGGAATTAACCAGACAGAAAACGCGCAAACGGAGTATCAGTCTCTGCAGGCGGTTATTAAGACCTTGCCAGCTGATGCACCGGTGGGAAACAGTGCGGCGGTAGATGTTCTGAAAGTCGCCGATAACCTGTTGGCCGGCAAGATTGCATTCGTCCGCGGCGATAAGAAGAGCGCAGTCGAACTGTTCAACAGGGCTGTCATCGCCGAAGACGCCGTAGCCTACAACGAACCAGCTGACTGGGATCTTCCAGTCCGAGAAGTATTCGGCGCGATTTTGCTGTTGAGCGGAGACGCTGCTGGCGCGGAGAAGGTATTTCGCGCGGAGATTGCTAAACATCAACGCAATGGTCGCGCTCTGTTTGGACTCGCCGAGAGTCTTAAGGCTCAGAACCAATTGAACTCAAGCCGATTGGTCCAAGTCGAGTTTGAACGAGCGTGGGCCAATGCGGATACCAAGTTGACTATCGCTGGCCTGGCAGGAGTCACGAAGGCTGACAGTGGAGCGTCAGTGACGGAAGCCTCGGTACCGACTTTTGCGTCCATCAAGCTGAAAACTGGAGTGAGTTTGCATTACGCGATGCAGGGAAATGAGGACGGCGAACCGATAATCATGCTCCATGGTTATTCTGATTCCTGGTTCTCGTTCAGTCGTGTCATGCCCCTGCTCGACCGCAAGTACCGCGTGTACGTTCTCGATCAGCGCGGTCATGGCAGGTCGGACCAACCCTTTTCTGGTTATGCCTTGCCCGATCTCGCTCGAGATGTGGTCGCATTCATGGACGCCAGGGGGATAAGGCGCGCGACCATCGTGGGTCATTCACTGGGCAGTTTTGTTGCCCAACACGTTGCTGTCTTATCACCGGATAGAGTTCAGCGTTTGGTCCTACTGGGTTCTGGAACAACAGTGAAGAATGACGCCATCGCGGGTTTACGCAACGAACTGAATAGTTTTAATGGAGTCGTTCCGTATCGCTTTATCAAAGAGTTTCAAGACAGCACAGTTTTTACTCCGTTGCCTGAAGAGTTTATGAAGAAGGTGATTTCTGAGAGTGAGCAGTTGTCGTTGAACACGTGGCGTCAATTAGCTGACGGCATGCTGGCGGATGACTCGACCGTGGCGCTTGCGGACTTAAAAATGCCCGTTGGTTCTATGGGGTGAAAGAGATACGTACTTTCCTGAAGTAGAACAGAAGAAATTGGTGAAGGAACTTGATACCAAATTCGCTCAGGGCTATCCCGCAACCGGTCACGCACCGCATTGGGAAAAACCAGCAGAGGTAATCAACGACATAATTTCATTCATGAACGAGACCGGCGTTTCGCAGGATCGTTCGTAGACGAGCAAAACCGTTATGCATTGGAATGCAGCAGGGAAGTGTTGGCAAGGAGTGGAAGCGCTTAAATCGAATTATTAGTATCTGACTGTTACTAACTAGCTAGAAGAGAGGACCTGATGATGTCCGGCCGTGATCACTTAAAGGCTCCTCGACGCTTTAACCGAGCTCCGGGCAGAGCCGCGTCCTTACGCAGCGACGAATCTGCGGACACGATTGAGATCGATTTCTCTCGCAGTGTGAAGGCTCCTGAGCTATTACCCCGCGAAGAGGTTCACCCGCATGACAACGACCATGTCGTGCAAACGATGATCTCGACAGTGCGTTCCTGGAGTGGTCCAACCCAACCGGAACAAGCTGTAACGGAGAGACAATTACACGAACAAAAACAGAAGGTTCTGCGAGTCGTAAAGAGACTGGCTGATGCGGAAGCGCGTGCGGAATTAGTAGTCGAGACTGCTCCAGACGCGTTCGTCGGAGTGGATGTCGAAGGACGAATCTTAAACTGGAACGCTCAGGCGAGTGAGATCTTTGGTTGGACCAAACGACAAGCTCTTCGTAAGACGCTCTGGGAAACGGTGATACCACCCGCATTTCATCGTGATTTGCAGCAATGTCTGAAAAGGTTTCGGGATTGTGGTGAAGGGCCGGTGGTAAATCGCCGTCTGGAGATGTCTGCTCGTAATCGCGAAGGTCATGAATTTCCTGTTGAAGTAACGATCAGCGGTCCGATCTGCACCGAGGCGGGCAATTTCTTTGGTGCGTTTTTGCGGGACATATCGCAACGAAAGGCTCGCGAAGAAGAGTTACGTAAAGCGAAGGAGTCAGCTGTTTCCCAGGCTCGTAGTCTCGAGATTCTTAACGGCATTAGTCGTGAGTTGAGTGCGCTGCTGAACCGCGACGAGTTGTTGACGCGGATTGGCGAGTTACTTTACCAACTCATCGAATACGATTCGTTCTCGGTATTGTTGCTTGACGCAGCGGGACAGCAGCTTGAGCCAGTCTTTTCTTTCACAGGTTCGGACATAATTTCCAAGCCGCCGATCTCCATTGACCATGGTGTTATCGGTTACGCCGCTCGCACGCGCCAGGCCGTGATGGTTGGAGATGTCACTCTCGATCCGCGCTATATCAAGTTTCACGAGGAAACGCGTTCCGAGTTGAGCGTTCCCCTCATCGTCAAGGACCAGTTGATTGGAGTGCTTGATATTGAAAATACCACGCCGCATTACTTCACCGAGAATCACGTTCAGGCGATGGTCATCCTGGCTTCGCAACTAGCCATCGCGCTCGATAACGCGATGTTGTACGACCGTGTTAGTGAGCACGAAAGGCAGTTGGACCAAGATCTCCGCTTTGCCCGGCAGCTGCAGAAACGCTTATTGACGGATAAGTTGATGCCGATGGCTAATGCTGTCGTTTCAACCTTCTCTTTGCCGGCCAGAATTATAGGCGGCGATATTTACGAGTTCTCTTACTACTCAAAATCTACTTTACACGTTGGGATTCTGGGTGACGTCAGCGGTAAGGGCGCGGCGGCGGCGCTTTATGCTGCACTGACAACCGGTATCATTCGTCAATTGATGGAACAAGAACTCTTTCCCGGAGAGATGCTGAAGCGATTAAATGACGCTTTAATGGAGCGACCGCTCGAATCGCATTTTATCGCGCTGGTGTTTACCTTGTGGGATGATGCGAACCGTAGGCTCTTCATTGCAAATTCCGGTCTGCCGCGTCCGATTTTGTATCGCGATAGGAAAATGTGGGTCCTTGAAGCTGTGGGAACGCCGCTGGGATTATTGCCGGGACTGGACTATGACGAACATCGAATCGACTGCCAACCTGGCGACATCCTGTTATTCCCGACGGACGGCGTTCTCGAAGCGCTGAACAGTGCTGGCGAAGAATTTGGTTATGATGGCGTTGAGATGTCGCTGAATGAATGCAGGGAAAGCAGTCCGGAGGAAATCAAGGCTGCTCTTTCCGAAGCGTTGCAGCTGCACTGCGAAGGCGTAAATCGACAAGATGATCAAACTCTTGTTGTGTTCAAAGTTACCTAAGCGAATAATTGGGCGGAGGCGTTCGAAGTGAGCGAACTACCGATCACTTACAGGGGCACTGTGTATCCATGGCATTGTGATCATATGAATCACATGAATGTCATGTGGTATGTGGGAAAATTTGATGAAGCAACCTGGAATCTGCTCGCGTTGATTGGTCTGACACCTTCGAGCCTACGCGATCAGTCACAGGGAATGGTCGCTGTCCAGCAAAACACTTCTTACAAACGAGAACTATCAGCGGGTGATATTGTTACCGTGCGGTCTGGAATAATGGAGATCCGCGAGCGAGTGGTACGCTTCTTCCATGAGATGAGTAACGAAGAGACCGGCGAGGTTTCCGCGATTACTGTCCTAACCGGAGTTCATATCGATTTGAAAACTCGAAAGGCTTCTCCATTCCCACCTGAAATTTTAGACCGGGGCCGTAAGATGGTAGTAGCCTATCCTCACGAGCGACTAGGCCAGTAAAAGTGATAATTATGATTGATCCTTATCAATTGGTAATTTGAACTGAGTACTTTGTTCATTTGAGTCAAAATAAAAAAGAGAATGATGATGACAGCTAACTGTTTTCGGATGGGTGCGAGTCTGTTCGGTGTCGTTATCCTGATTAGTGCGATGCTCGTAACAAACTTGCCGATCTCTGCGCAGAACCAATCGACGACTCGGGCCGGTCGATCAGTTGTGCGCGCGCAGCATGGAATGGTGGCCAGCAGTCAACCCCTGGCGTCGGCGGTGGGACTGGAGATTCTGAAGAGTGGCGGTAATGCCGTAGACGCCGCTATTGCGATGGCCGCCATGCTCAACGTTACTGAGCCGATGATGACCGGAATTGGCGGGGATATGTTCGCCATGGTCTATTGGGCCAAGACCAAAGAGTTGAATGGTCTGAATGCGAGTGGTAGAGCGCCACGTGCAATGACCATAGATTATTTCAAGCAGAAGAATGTGACTCGAATGCCGCAAGCAGGTATGGACACTATCACTGTACCTGGAGCCTTTGATGGTTGGGTGACGCTTCATGAAAAATACGGAACGAAGAAGTTTGCAGATCTATTAAGTCCAGCGATCGATTACGCGGAAAACGGCTTTCCGGTGATGGAAAAAACCGCCGAAGATTGGGCAGCAGAAGTTGATAAATTGAAACGGAACAAAGCTGCGAATGAGAGTTATTTAGTTAACGGGCGACCTCCTGCCGCGGGCGAGATATTCCGAGAACGCAATCTCGCGAAGACGCTACGCACGCTGGCGAGGGGAGGACGTGATGCATTCTACAAAGGCTCGGTCGGCCAGGCGATCGCAGACTATTGCAAACAGAATGGTTGTTTGATCACGATGGATGATCTCGCGGCGCAGAAGTCTGAGTGGGTGCAGCCTATTTCGACAAGCTACCATGGATACAAAGTCTGCGAGATGCCGCCAAATGGCCAGGGACTTACCGCGCTCATCGCACTTAACATTCTTGAGGGTCTCGACCTTGCATCGCAGAGTCCTGCTCGCTACTACCACTCGCTGATTGAAGCAACAAAGCTGGCGTTTGCTGATCGCAATACTTACATAGCTGATCCCGCGTTTGCGAAAGTCCCGGTAACTGAGTTGCTGTCAAAAGATTATGCGGCCAAGCGTCGAGCACTGATCGATCCAGAGAAGGCGCTCGATAACCCGCCCGCTGGTGTGAATCTAGGGTCTGATACAACTTACTTCACTGTAGTTGATAAGGATGGAAATGCAGTTTCTTTTATTAATAGCCTCTTTGATTTATTCGGATCAGGTGTCGTTGCAGGGGACACGGGGATAGTTTTGCAGAATCGCGGTAATGGATTTTCACTCGACCCCAATCATCTGAATCGGCTCGAACCGGGCAAAAGACCATTTCATACGTTGATACCAGCCATGGTTTTTAAGGATGACAAACTATTTCTCTCATTCGGTGTGATGGGTGGAGCAATTCAAGCGCAGGGTCACGTACAAGTGCTCTCAAGTCTCATCGATCGAAAGCTGGGACTGCAGGAGGCGATTGATGCCCCGCGCTATCGATTTACAGAGCGGAAGAGTGTGCTGCTTGAGGACGAACTAGGAAGCTCAATAATCGATAGTCTTATCCGCAAAGGTCATGTTCGAGCGACACCTCCCGGCACAATGCGCTCCTCGATGGGAGGCGGGCAAGCAATCATGATCGATCCAACGAATGGAACTCTGATGGGTGCTTCAGACCATCGCAAAGATGGTTTGGCGCTCGGGTATTAAAAATTTCATCTCAGCGATGCGATACACAACGGCACAATTACCTGAGCTTGTTAGCGAGGCTCAGCACTTATCATCGCTGACGATGTCAACGTTCGGTCAGTTGAGTTACGAGCAATTAAATTGGAAGTCCAGTCCGGAACGCTGGAGTGTAGGCCAGTGCTTTGACCATTTGGTCGCGTCTGGAGCTTCGTTTCTTCCGATCATTGATGATGTCGCCACCGGAAGGAAGACTAAAAGGGCCTTGGAAAGCGTGCCAATACTGCCGAAGTTATTCGGCAAGTTACTAATCAAGTCGTTAGATCCTGCCACGACCCGAAAGATGAAGGCTCCAAAACAGATCGAGCCGGCCAGCAGCGCTGTCTCTACTTCGATACTGCAAAGCTTTGTGCAACAACAATCAGAACTCGTTTCCAAAATGAATGCGACTGCCAATCTAGACGTTGAGAGACTCATCATAACTTCACCTGTCGCCAGCTTCGTCACTTACAGTTTGTTGGACGCCTACCGAATCATCGTCGTTCACGAAGAAAGACACTTCCAGCAGGCTCAACGAGTGACTACGGAGGCTGCCTTTCCAAAATAGTTAGTCCAATCTGCGAGATTGGTGGCGCACGATTTGACTCAGGTACTTTAGCGAATTGACGACGGGCCAACCTCGCACTATCGTCTGTCCCATGCCAATCGAAAAAATAAATACCCCAAATGCTCCGCGGCCGGCTGGCCACTATTCTCAGGCTACCAAGTACAAGGGGCTCGTGTTTGTCGCTGGTCAACTTTCAATCGACCCCAAGACAGGCGAACAGAAGTTGGGTCCCATCGAAGAACAGACTGAACAGGCGCTAAATAATGTACACGCTATACTTGAGGCTGCCGGAAGTGGTTGGGACCGTGTTCTAAAAGTGACGGTTTACGTTGCAGACATCAACGACTGGGAAGCGGTCAATCGTGTGTATTCTCGAGTGCTCGGCGAGAACCGACCGGCTCGAGCGGTTATTCCAACCGGACCTTTGCATCACGGATTCTTGATCGAAATCGACGCAGTTGCCGCTGCTGACTAACGACCGATTCGGGTTCCTGAACGTCCCTTAGAGAGAGCCGTTTTTGGCAGCTGGTGTAAAAGACTGCAAACTTAATGCTTGTAAAGAATAGGCCTTTTGATTAGTGTAGCGCTCCGACGGTATTCATTTGAAGTTGAGCCTGATTGCTTAAGACGAGAGTTTGACCGGCTAACAGGTAGCATTTCGTTATCCCGGTTTTACTTATACCCCTTTAACCAACTGGAAAAAAGGAATGAGCATCCTCCAAAAAGTCCCCAACAAAACAATTGAAGAAACTGTACCTGAGCATCAACCGCCGGCTGATGGTGGCAAGTTAATAGTTCTAACTGCGCCATTAACTGAAGCGATTGACCACGCTGGCTACTTCATTCAGATGGCCATGGCTTCGTTGCCAATCTGGATGGAAGGTGTGCTCAACCGAAAATATCCGAAGTGGCGTGAGGTCGAATACAACGATGACGGCTCTGCACGCTACATGCCCGCTGGAGTTCGGCTCGTTGAAAAATCTTTGCTGCGGGAGTATCGAGCAGACGATATGGTCGCTTGTTTTCCCGCAGACTTACACAAATTCATCGGCCCAAGAACTCGAGTGGTGGCGGTGTCAACTCATAATCCTCTGGGCGTTACTTTTGCTGCGGGAGTTTATACGTCAATCTTTGGCTCTTCGCGGATGCCGATCAACTCGCACTACTCCCGAGAAATGTTTGCGCAACTCAAAGCGTCTCCGTACCGCGAGAACTTTAAAGTGATAGTCGGCGGTTCTGGTGGATGGCAAATTGTGCAAACGGATACTTATGAAGAATTGAGCGTCGATTGTGTGGTCGAGGGACGCAGTGAGTCAGTCGATACTTTGAAACTGTTTCAAAGTGCAATTGATGGTGAAGAGTTGCCACGCCGCATCGAGGTGAAACATCCGCTCGATCGTGAAGAAATTCTGTTTCCAGATACGCGTACGACATTTGGTGTGGTCGAGATGACGACTGGTTGTGGGCGTCGCTGTAAATTCTGCGTCCCTGATCTAAATCCTCAGATCGATCTGCCAAAAGACAAGATCATGGATGCGGTGCGAGCGAATGTGCGAAATGGAAATAAACAGATATCGCTTGCCACGGAGGACATGTTTATTTGGGGACAAGTGCATACGGACACACCTTTCTATTTTCCAAACAGAGAGGCCTTGGTCGATTTATACTCAGATATCGTTAATACGCCCGGTGTCGAACAACATGTCCTGAGTCACTGCACAATAGCGCCGGCCGTAGTGGATCCACTTTTAATCAAACAATTGTCGGATCTATTGTTGCCCAAGAGTCCGATCCATTTCCCGCTGCTCAGTAGTCATCCGGAAAAGAAAGCGCTCGCGCCTCTAATTGGTCTCGAAACTGGCTCGATACGAATGGCCAAACAGATTATGTCGAGCAAAGGAGTACCTTTCTCAATCGAGGATTGGCCAAGCGTTGTTCTTGAAGGATTACGTGTCTTAAATGAGAACAATTGGTTTCCGGCCATGACCCTGATTGTCGGCAATCCCGGCGAGACTGATGAGGACGTGATGGAAACGCTGGATTTAATCTATGAGATTGAAAGGCGTGGGCTGTTTGCATTCATGATTCCGTCTATCTTTACGCCATTGCACGACACTCGTATGGCTAATTCTGAAGGTGTGACGCAAACACGGCAATTAACTCCATTGCAATGGCAGTTGATGATGAAGTGCTGGAAAATGAATTTACGTCCCGGTCAATATAGTTGGTGGGGCCCGATGGCCTGGCGGGTTGGTTCAATTGGCATGTGGCTTTACAAACTCCGACAATTGAACGGACCGAATTTCACCTGGCCCCTTTTAATGTTTTCCGGGGCTTTTTCGGAAAAGAACTTACAGCGAATGGGGAAGATCTACGGAGGGAAGCCGTTAAAGGCTAAGACCCGCGCTGAATTGCTTGCTTCTTTGAAGCCAAAAGACTGGCAGTTCTTGCGTGCGGACAACGGGGATATGCCGGCGGCTTACACGACTTCCATTCCGTTGCGAGCAATGGCGGCAGAACACGTTTAAGTTGCTGGACAACTAGGCGGGTGCTTGTTGCCTCTAACGGAAAAACCGGTAGACAACTTGCCCAGGAAAGGCGTTTTGTATGTATACCTACCCGCTTCGACTTTTGGTAGCTGTTGTTACATTTACCGTTGGATTAGCCGTAAGCGCGATTCCATTCCTTCATACGGCTAAGGACAAACCCTTCAGTTTCCGCCATCGACGTCCCTGTCATGAGCGTAACTTCGAGCCTCCAGTTAGAGTTCGACAGGACGGTCTGAATGAACCACTTCGGGTGACATATTTGGGTTCCGATAGTATTAGTCAGAATGGAGACGCCCCGGCGGTTCGTTTACTTGTCCAAAATCTTAGCGGTCGTGATGTAAGTAATTTCAGTGTGAATTATTTTTCCGGCTGGAGAGACAGTCAAACACGAGGCAATAGCTCGGTTCAATCAGATGTGGATACTCGCGGTTCGGTGCTTCATCCGGGCGAGTCTACCATGGTTGAAATTAACGGAACCGAAGGCCAGCTTTCCTATGTTTGGCTATCGTCGGTCGAGTTTGCAGACGGCAGCAACTGGAAATTCTCATTTTAAAATAATTAAGTTGCGTCCGAGTCTAATTTCTCTGTGCCGTCAAGATTGTCCAACATGCTAGAGCTTTACGTAAGCCTCTCATTCTCCCCAAGCTTTAGCTTGGGGTTCCGGATAACAAAATTCATTTTGCAACCGTTTCAACGGTTTTCGATGCCCGAGGTCTAGTTGTGAGGGGATCGAGAAACCGTTAAAACGGTTAGAAGAATTAGTATTCAATCACGTGACCCAAGCTAAAGCTTGGGGTGAATGAGAGGCGTGGAACAGGTCCTTAGCTTGTCGGTGGCAGGCTCCCTTACCAAATCGTCCGACAAGCTGAAGCCTATCAAACATTTAAGTTCATCCTTTCTAACCCCCAATAAAAATGCCTGAATTTTTTGACTCATAAACTGTTGAGTGATTAAAATCTTTGGTGCCCAATCGCTAAGAATAAAGCAGGTACCCCAAAGTGGAAATGCCGCTTACTCCACTCGAGTTCGCGCGACGAACACGAAGACTCTACCCAAATTCCGAAGCAGTTGTTGACGGATCTCTGCGACTGACTTACGAACAGTTTTTCGAACGTTGTGATCGCTGGTCCAGCGCCTTGCAAGCCCTCGGTATACAGAAAGGAGACCGGGTAGCTTACATATCGTTGAACAGTCATTCAATGCTCGAGTCGTTCTATGCGGTCCCGCAGATTGGAGCCATCTGCGTCCCCATAAACTATCGCCTAATTGCCAATGATTTCGTCTATCTCATCAACCACAGCGGCGCTAAAGTAGTTTGTGCGCACGCTGACTATCTCGATGCGGTTGATTCAATTCGCTCTGAATTGACCGGGGTCGAGGCGTACGTCGCGCTCGAGGGGAAGAAAGAAGGATGGCTCGACTATGAGGAGTTGGTCGCGCGTGCCAACACCAATTTTGTCAGACCTGAGCTTTCCGAGACAGACCTGATTTCAATCAATTACACGAGCGGAACGACGTCGCGGCCAAAGGGCGTGATGATCACGCATCGCAACGCCTATCTGAATGTGATCGGTACTTTGCTTCATCATCCGTTGGCGGGGAATGAGCGATACCTTTGGACTCTTCCGATGTTTCACGCGAATGGTTGGACGTTTGTCTGGACTGTTACCGCCGTGGGTGGAGCTCACATCTGTTTGGCTAAAGCCGATCCGGTGTTGATCTTCGAGCAGATCAAGCAAGAAAAGATTACGAGTTTTTGTGCAGCACCAACGGTTTTGATAGGCGTTGCAAACGCGCCGCCGGAAATTCGAGAAAACACGCCAAGAGGACTGCGAGTTGTTACCGCAGGAGCGCCGCCAGCTGCAGCTACTATCGAACGCGTCGAAGGAGAACTCGGATGGGAAATCACCCAGGCCTACGGTCTAACGGAAACTTCTCCGTTCATAACCATCTGTGAGAGTCGTCCCGAGCATGCCACGCTGGATTTGTCTGAGCGTTGTACTCTCAAAGCATGCCAGGGTGTTGAATTGCTGACCTCAGGAGAGCTGCGAGTCGTCGATGATAACGGAACTGAGGTTCCTCACGACGGTCAAACTCTCGGTGAGATTGTGGTGCGCGGCAACGCGGTGATGAAAGGCTATTACCGCGATGACGAGGCGACGGCAAATGTCATGCGCGGTGGTTGGTTTCACAGTGGTGATGCTGCTGTGGTTCATCAAAATGGGTATGCTGAAATCCGGGACCGGCTTAAGGACGTGATCATCAGCGGCGGTGAGAATATATCTTCAGTTGAAGTTGAAGGCCTGCTATTAAGACATCCTGCTGTTCAGGAAGTAGCAATCGTTGGTCTACCTCACGAGCGTTGGGGCGAAGCACCGCACGCATTTGTTGTGTTGAGATCAGCCGCCCAGGCCACGGAAGACGAACTGCGACAGTTTGCTCGAGACAATCTAGCGCATTTTAAAGCGCCGCACGGCGTAACGTTTGTAAAGGAACTTCCGAAAACAGCGACCGGAAAAATTCAGAAATATGTTTTACGGGGTCAGAGTGGTGTAATAAAACAATAAGTTGCTAGACGAGTTTTCTTTTGGACATGAAAAACGAATCTCCTGCTATCCAGGTCGCAGGCTTCATTTCAAAGTTTGAACCAGCGATTGCCAGGATAGTACGCGAGAGTCGATCGCTGCTGAGAACTCAATTCCCGGGCGCAAACGAACTCGTTTACGATAATTACAACGCTCTAGCAATAGGCTATTCGCCGAGCGAACGCGCCTCACAAGCAGTTTTTTCCCTAGCGGTTTATCCACGTTGGGTTGATTTGTATTTCATGCACGGGCGATCATTGCCAGACCCAGAGGGGTTGCTCCGAGGAAATGGCAAACAAGGAGCGTTCGTGCGACTCGCGGAGTCAAACACTTTGCGCCTGCCTGCCGTCAGGAGACTAATCGATGAGGCATTGAAGCAATCTGGGACAGACTTTTCCGGCAGTACTAAAGGAAAGACTATTGTGAAGTCGGTCTCGCCAAGACAGCGTGCGAGAAGACCGGTGAAGAAGTAACACAACTTATGAGAGCGTTTGCAATCCTCATCTTTCTCGTCATAGTTGGTTCAGGTTTCGCCGCCTCACAAAACTCGGATAAGGTTCAAACTAAATCATGTAAGGACCATCCCAAAGTAATTGGTACGTGCTTCACAGTCTCCGGCAGGCTTTCAGTGTATAACGGCGCACCAACCTTGCGTATTTGGAAGACTGGAACCCGCCGGATGCTGGGCGTCTCGGAGCAGAGATTTCAGGAGGTCGGATATGTGAATGTCCCCGAAAGTATTCGCACCAAAGTCAATTTCGACACCGATCTGTTCGGAAGCTTCCTGGTTTGTCCTTTTACGCGGTCACGCCCTGGAGAAATGCAAATGGTCTGCGTTGAGAGCGGAAGAAATTTGCAGACACGTATAAGAAAATAGTATGGACCGTCTCATCGCCCTTTTCTTTCTTCTCATAACGCTACTTTCAAATGCCAGGTTGCAGCTTGAGTTACGTCCGAGTTTGAAAAAAGCTGCTGATCTTGCTCAGTTTGAACTCGATGGGTCGGGAGAATGGCGGATTGTCGATGGTAAATTGATTCTCAGCAAAGCGGGCGTTCCGACTGGTCCAATCCGCCGACCCGCCGCGCTGGCTATTTTGAAGGGCCAGCCACTTTCGGAAGTTCAAGTAGACCTGGATCTGAGATCGCTGGCGGGATCTGAGATTCCACGTCGTGACCTCGATCTCGTTTTTGGCTATCAAAGTCCAGAACGTTTTTACTACGCTCACCTTTCTGCTGTGACCGATAATGTCCACAACGGAATCTTTCTGGTAGATAATTCAGATCGACGCCGGATCGACGATGGCAAAGGAATACCGCGTTTGGTGGATTCAGAGTGGCACCATGTGCAATTGAAGTGGAACGGCATCACGGGTCAGTGCCTTGTTTATTTTGATTCGTCATCGGAGCCAATCCTTTCAGCCGCCGATCGCTCGCTTACTTCAGGACTAGTCGGTGTTGGATCTTTTGATGACACGGGAGAGTTTCGAAACATTGAGGTGAAAGGTTTGCGAGCCGGACCGCGCTAAGATTCAACATGCCCGATTCAAAGCTAGTAACGATCGTTTCTGAAGATCCCACCGGCCAGGAATCATTGCGCCTAATCAAGGAACTAACCGTTGAATTGAGCAATCTCTATGAAGATGATGGTGGCGCTAATTCGTTTGACCCGCACAGACCGGGTGATCGACGGTCCGCATTTGTCGTAGCCCGCCTCGATGGACGCGCGATTGGATGCGGAGCGATCAGACCCTTCACTATCGAAACAGCAGAAGTAAAGAGAATGTATGTTGCTCCTGAAGTCAGAAAGCTCGGTATTGGTGCGCGCATTCTGAGTGAATTGGAGTCGGTGGCCAAAAAACTTGGATATCAACGACTGAGGTTGGAAACCGGCTTGAAGCAACCCGGAGCGATTGCGTTGTACGAGGCTGCGGGGTTCGCGAAAGTGAAATGTTATGGGGAATACGCAAATAATCCGTTGAGCATTTGTTTTGAAAAACAACTCGCAGCTTGAGTCGCTACTATTCAAACTGGGGCGGCCACGGAATGCCGCCCCTACGAGAATGCCCCTTGCTACCGGCTGTAAATGTTTGTTAAAAGCTCCCTCGAATCGTCAAATTTTTAGCCTCAAAATTGCGCAGGGTGACTAACGTGCTGAGATGGCTCTTCCAAATATGCGTCGCCACGCTGGTTGTGCTTTTCTCGTTACCGTTTGTTCTCCTGATAATCTTCATCTTTGCAGTCTTGTTCCAAAATGGTTCAACGGAAACTTCCGGGATTGTAGCGATCACCGGCGGTATTAGCTTGCCGGTCTGGTTTTCGATCGCCTTAGCGCTCCCTCTGTTTATTGCAGGCCTGTATCTCATCACTCGTTGGGCCAAACATCGTCGCTGACTTTAAGACTCGTTCTGTTGGAATAGCTACGATTTAAGCATCCTTTGTCGTGCCGCCTCATAAATCACAATTCCAGTCGCCACTGAAACATTAAGACTTTCCACCGGTTGATTCATTGGAATCGTGACGACCTCATCCGTTGCAGCCAGTTCATCGCTTGAAAGTCCGGTAGATTCAGGCCCAAGGATTAGAGCGCGGGGACTGGTCCAGTCCAGCTCAGTATATTGTTTGCCGGAATGAACTGCCGTTGCGACTGTAGCGATATCATTCCGCCGGCACAGTTCCAATGCTTCTTCGAGCGAGGCTTCGGTCCAGAGAGGTAGTCGGAATGCAGAGCCCATCGCGCCTCGCAATGCCCTGGGCGAGAAAGGATCACTCGTTTTCATTGTCGTAATGATTCCGGTAACGCCGCCGGCCTCAGCGGTCCTGACGATAGCACCAACGTTAACTGGATTGTTCATCTGATGTAGGATCAGCAATAACGGATTCGTTCCGAGCCGTCGCTTCAGTTCTGCTTTTCCAGCCTGCGGGCGCCCCGCAAGCAACACTATTCCTTGAGGTGTTTTTGTAAAGGAGATCGACTCGAGTAATTTTTCGCTCACAAAACCAGTCCGCTTTGAGCGGCTCGTGATCTCGTCAATCTTTGTTTTCACCCGGTCCTTACCGGCAAGCTCTTCAGATACTATGACGGCATAAATCTCAAGTTTCGACCTGACAGCTTCTTCGCAAAGTCGTAGACCTTCCACAAAAATAAGATCGTTATCTTTGCCGTCTCTTACAGCGCGTGCTTTGCGTAGCAGGGAATTGTCGCGACTTGTAATTTGCATACCTAATCTGTGCTGAGTTCGACCCATATGGGCCAATGATCGGAAACACTTAACGGTTTGGCTACGCCCCAGCGCTTGATCCTGATTCCGCGACCAAATATCCAGTCGGCGTGAAGACGTAAACCCGCACCTCTCCACGTAGGAGTGCCCGTAGGAAACGGGGTCGAGTAACCGCGAGACTCGAGAAAAGCTCGCGTCTCAAGGGATTTCTTTCTTGATAATGTATTGAAGTCTCCGAGAACAAGTGATGGTGCGGAACTGCGCTCAGCCTCTTCCGCGATAACTTCCAGCTGTTCCAACTGACCATCAACAGCCGCGTGTGGATCAACGTGAGCGTTAAAGATTCTCAACTTCTGATTGGCGAATGTGACGGTGGCCGCTATCGCGAGTCGCGGTCGCCACGGACATTCGTGCCACGGTAGATCAATCCTTGTTAATTCACTCAGCGGGAGCCTGCTCAGGAATGCCACACCTGTATCACCAGGGTCGTTCAATCCAATGGGTTCTTCAAAATCGAGCCACCATTGTCGCTGAACCGGTTTTATGCCGCGCGGAATCCCGGCGGGCGCATGGACCCAGTTCATCTTGAGTTGAGTCGCCAATTCCTGGGCAACGTGATGTCCACCGGCGCGAGCTGTTCTTTTGTCTGCCTCTTGCAGCAGTAGGACATCGGGTTGTGGTAGAAGTTTGCCTGTGGAAAATGCCCTGGCGGCTCGCGAGATCTGTTTCGCTATAAAAGCAGGACGTTGCTTCAGACTCATGAGACCGGCTTTGCGAACGAGGCCACCGGAGATCAGATGGGGGCCGCGCGCATAGCGGATGTTGTAGGAAGCAATGACGATGGTGTCTGATGCTGATGGCTGAGCACTCGTGACGGCTGGTCCAACCTCAAGTTTTTCGCTGTCACTCAGCGGCGGAATGGCAGTAACCATAGATTAGGTATATTCAGATGAAAGCGCTCAGAACACAAATGGTTCTGCGGTTGCACGCCCGCGATACCACCGGCTTTAGCCGTGTGGTCCCTCAATTTCCACCTAACCCTGTGGCCTCGCCCTTATGTCACCGACTCCACCGGCTTTTAGCCGTGTGGTTCCTCAACTTTTACCTAATGGACCATACCTAACCTGACGGTAGGTTAGGCAAAAATTGAGGGACCACGCGGCTAAAGCCAGTGGTATCGGCGAGAGAAAACCGAGGCCGACAGGGCTTAGGCAAAAATTGAGGGACCACGCGGCTAAAGCCAGTGGTATCGGCGAGAGAAAACCGAGGCCGACAGGGCTTAGGCAAAAATTGAGGGACCACGCGGCTGAAGCCGGTGGTGTCGGCGACAGAAAGTCAGGCCACACGCTAGGTGAAAATTGAGGGACCACGCGGCTAAAGCCGATGGTGTCGTTACCAAGAAGTGGAGACGACACAGTAATTGGGATTTCTGTCAATCGAGGCCCACGTGGTACTTTCGAGCCGCAAACTGAAACGTTCGAGTAAGAGAGAAGTCAATGACTAAACGAATACTGGCGGTTGTGGATGATATGTTCTTTGCATCGAAGATCATGGCCGTGGCTGAGTCCCTTGGCTCCGACCTAACCTTTATCAAGAGTATCGATGCCCTGCTCGAGAAAGCGCGCGAGCTGAGACCTGATCTCGTCGTCGTGGACTTACAAAACCAAAGAACCTCACCAATCTCTGTTGCCGAACAACTCCGCGCCGATCCTCAGCTCAAAGATGTGGAGCTCCTGGGTTTCTTTTCACATGTAGAAGTTGAGTTG
>DATIBX010000592.1:0-5487 GCA_035457105.1 Pyrinomonadaceae bacterium | reverse complement strand
GCTGAGCTATTAATCTCAACGGGCCTGCACCGTCCATTGGAATCACAGCGAGCTGCCATGATGGAGGTGTTCCCGAGACGAGTTGCGCACCTGCCACAAACTTCCCATCCGGCGAAAATGCGACACGGCCCGTCGGTTTGTCGGTTACTTGAATCGCCTCCCCACCTTCGGTTGGCATTTTCCAAAGCAACTGCAAACCAGTTCGCCAGGAAAGAAAGTAAACCCAGCGACCATCAGGCGACACAGTCGGAGAAAGGTTTGCAAAATCTCCGGACGTGAATTGCTTTAAATCGGTACCATCAGCATTGACTCGCCAGATGTGCGAAAGGCCACTGCGAACTGACTCGAAGTAAACGAATTTGCCGTCGGGAGACACCGACGGCTCAGAAGGACCTTTGGGATCTTCTATCAAGGTGCGTACATCAGTGCCGTCAGATTTTATCCTAATCAGATCGTTTGTCTCGCCCGTGTTGGTGAAGTAAACAATCTGACCATCAGGAGTCCAATCGAGGCCACCCATTCCGTCGTTATCGCCATGTGTGATTTGAATGGCTTGTTGGGCCGATTCACCGACGGCAGTGGTCCAAATCTGATATGAGGGTTTGCTCTGTACCGTCACAATGGTATTGCTGTCGGCACTGACGCCGAAACTTACAGAACCGTAACCATTTAGATCATTTGTAATGCGTCGCGTTGCTCCGTCTGGTTGTGAGATAAACCAGAGCTGAGTTCTCTAGAGGATGACGCCGAGGCTCCAGATATCAGTGCGCTCGTCGACCGATTTCCCACGCGCCTGTTCGGGCGACATGTAGGTCACCGTGCCCATAACTGTTCCGGCATCGGTGTTAACGAGTGCGCGAGTTGGGGCTTCGGTGTCCGTGGTAGTGGTTGAGACTTCTGTGAGTTTGACGAGACCGAAATCGAGCAGCTTCACGAAGCCGTCGCGATTGCGAAGCATGACGTTCTCGGGCTTGATGTCGCGATGGATGATGCCGGCTTCGTGAGCCGCGGCTAAACCACTGGCGATCTGAATTGCGATGTTCAGAATTTCCGAGACGCTAAGTCGACCACGCCGGAGTTGCTGTCTCAACGTGATGCCGTCGACAAATTCCGTGGCGATGAAGCGCGTTGAGTCAGTTTCACCAATTTCGTAGATGGTGATGATGTTCTGGTGGTTCAGACTTGAAGCGGCTTTTGCCTCCTGAACAAAGCGGCGCATGCGTTGCTGATCTGCAGCTACGGAGGGAGGGAGAACTTTGAGTGCAACGCTGCGGTCCAATTCAGTGTCGCGCGCGAGGTAAACATCACCCATTCCACCCGCGCCGATGTGCGAGCGGATTTCGTAACGACCTAACTTCGAACCTGGCTGGATCTGGGCCGTCATCGGGCAGTGACGCGAATTCTAACTGAGGTTTGGTTGACGGCCAATTGAAGTCCGTCATATGTTCCTAACAGTGGGGCGGCCACGGAGGGCCGCCCCTACAAATACGCCGGGGGAATTTGAGACAGCAAGAGTAATTGTAGGGGTGGCCCTCCGTGGCCACCCCACGGTTGCAATGAAAGTCCTTCTCATTATTTGTGTACTTCTGATTTTCGCGCCGTCGATGGCGAGCGGACAGCCGCGCCGCGCATCGCTGAGCCGGCAACAGATCAAAGAAGCAGAAAGCCGGCTTGCTGAGATGGGCTACTGGACCGGTGTGATTGATGGAGTTATCGATACGGGTTCGCAGTCCGCACTGATCGCATTTCAGAAGTGGGAAGGGCGCGCAATTACCGGCAAGCTAACAGCCGACGAGCTCGAGGCAATTCGAACCAGCGCTGGGCCCAAGGCAAGAGACGGTGAGTACTCGCATGTTGAAGTGGATATCGATCGTCAGGTGCTGCTGATCGTCGACGATGCGGGAAAAGTAAAAGTTCTTCCGGTTGCGACGGGTACTGGTAAAGAGTTTTTCTACGACGGTCAGATGAGCGTGGCCTACACGCCGCGCGGGCGATTCGTTGTTTATGAGAAAGGTATTGGTTGGGAAAACAATGTGCCGGGTTCGATGCATTACCCGAACTACATTAGTGGTGGTATCGCGATTCACGGTAGTTACAGCGTCCCCACGAAACCTGCCAGTCACGGTTGCATTCGGATACCGATGTTTGCCTCACGTGAGGTCAGCAAACTACTGAAGCTCGGCACGATTGTGTTGGTCTACGATAAGGTTTCGTTCGTCTCGGCGAAGTCGTGGATTGAGAATCCGAAACTAAAGGAAGCGGCGTTGGCAAATAGTGGCCAGCATTAACTGGTGGTCCACAGAGCGATCAGCGCCGGAATAAGCAACCAGAGCAATCCCTTCACGAGGAAGAAGAGAAATCCCCAAAAACCAAGTCGTTTAATCCAGGCACCGGTCTTCATATCTGATTACGTTCATTTTGGCCGAGAACGGTAAATAAGAAAAGCGCACTCAAAGGAACTCCCGGTTGTAAGCACCCATATCCTTCATCCTGTAAGAATTACCAGTAACAACTGCATCACATTTCAGCTAAGTTGCCGCGGTTAATATCCTGCCAACTGGGGCTGAACCATGATTCTTCTGAGGTGCCCGACGGCGCAAATCCATTCGAAGATGTCCTTGCTAACTGCGCGAGTGCTGGTCGCTGTGCTCGTGGGTCTTACGACGTGCTTGCCCGCCATCGCACAGCGATCGACAACAGGAGTGACTCAGAAGAATCCTCCGCCAGTAGAAGATCCTTTGGACCAATTCAACGCTTCAGTTGAAGAGCTAGTGAAAAAGGTTTGGCCGAGTGTAGTTCAGATTCAGGTTAGCAGTTACGGCCCGCGCGAAGAAATAGAACGCGGGAATACGAGTGTAATAGTTGGTCGCCAGCGGTCTGTCGGCTCCGGGTTCGTGATCGACCCCGAAGGCTACATCATGACAAATGCCCACGTTGTGAGCGGCGCACAACGAATACAGGTTGTATTGCCTGCCGGTAATGCTGACGGAAGTTTGAGCACGGCTCTCTCCGGAAGGACCCGAACGGTGCCCGCTCGACTGGTTGGATTCAGTACTGAAATCGACCTGGCCCTTCTGAAAATTGAGACTAAGGTTCCAGCGTTAGCACTTGCCACTTATACGAAAGTTCGACAGGGTGAAATAGTATTTGCTTTTGGCAGTCCAGGCGGCTTGCGCAACACTATCACACGAGGCATTGTGTCAGCCGTCGCGCGTCAAACCCATCCCGACTCGCCGCTGATCTACATCCAAACCGATGCGGCAATTAATCCCGGGAATTCAGGTGGACCACTCGTAAATGCAAAAGGTGAGGTCGTTGGAGTAAACACCTTCATTCTTTCGCAGTCGGGGGGCAGTGAGGGTTTGAACTTTGCGATACCTTGTGCAACCGCCCGAACTGTCTTCAAGCAATTTCGAAAGTACGGTCAACTGCGTCGCCAGGAGATCGGAATTGGCATACAAACGATAACGCCGATCATGGCGGCGAGTCTCGGCCTGTCGCAAGACTATGGTGTCATCGTGTCCGATGTGCTACCCGGAAGTCCGGCGGAGGCTATGGGAGTGAAACCCGGTGACGTGCTCGTGTCTATCGACGGCCAGCCTGCTGACAACCTGCCGACAGTTAATTACATGTTTCGCTTGCGCGACTCAACTGACAACGTACAGTTGGTGGTGCAGCGAGGAACCAGCCAGCAGAGTTTCAGCGTGCCGGCGGTGGAAGTAAAAAGTGAATTCGACAGTGTAGCGAGCATGGCTGACGCCGAACGGAATCTGATCGCTCCGCTTGGGATCCTCGGCATTGAGATCAATCAGCAGATCTTGTCGGTTGCCAAAGGACTGCGTGGCACTTATGGAATCATCGTGGCGGCACGTGCTGCGGGAGCTACGTCTGAGGTTTCGCTGGCGGTTGGTGATGTAATCCGAGAATTAAATGGGAAACCGATGAATACTCTGGATACCTTGCGGACGAGTTTGCGCAGTCTTCCGCCCGGTGCTCCCGTCACGCTACAACTTCAGCGTGAAGGCAAGTTGATCTATTTGGCATTTACGCTCGACTGATTCTCACTATCTCGGGTCTTTTCAAGATACTTGAGAGAGTTCTTAAAATACGTACTCACACTGCCTTCCAGATACCTGGACCAGCCGGGATTGTGTTCGCCTCGCATCAGCGCGAAGAGCGCTAACGCATATCCAAACATTTGCTCATTCAAATAGCCGCGGGTCTGAGCTTGCCATCCCTGCGAAGAAGCGTCGAAAGTGAATGCAGAATTCGCTGTGAATATGCCCAGACCGAAGAACACCGTCAAAAGATCCGTCAGCGGTTCATGATCTTCAAAACCACCGTGAACTCTTCCTTCACCGAGTAGCCGAACGTGTCCCAATTCGTGAGCGATTGTGGCAACTAGATTCATCGGGTCGGTGAGTTGAGAAGATTCCAGGGAAACGACAAATTTGTCTCGACGCTTTTGGTAATGACCACATGGAACATTTGAGGAGTCTTCAGCATAGCCTAGAGCTCTGGCAGCCCTCCTGCGTTCGTCGTCGAAAAACTCCAGCTCTATCAGATCGGGGTTTACATCCATGTAGTCGCAAACCCGGTCCAACAGAGCGCGCGCGTCTTCCTCGTCTGCGGCATATGAGTCGGGAAAGAATTCGTCGGTTGGTAAAACTACAGTTACCTGACGAAAAGCATCTCCAAACTCTTCCAGCAGCCACTCCATCGACTCCTCGAGCCACAGTTTGTCTTCCTCTTCAACGGGGCATTTTGGAGTGGACCAAAACATAAGGACGCGAGCTTACTCAAAGTCAAGACCGCCCGCAAACGTGCACCACTAATTCATTGGTCATCTATCATTTGATATTTGTCATTCTTTATTTAAGCGCGGTTGCCGAAATGACAAATGATAAATGTCAAATGATATATGACCAATGATTCTTGGAATTAACGGTTCTTGTTATACTGGCGCTCCTTCCTCTTTACTCGGAAGAGCGGTCCAAGTCTTTAGTCAAAAACCTCTTGAGAAGGAGTCTTTCCAAAATGTTCCTCCCGGAAAGATCACGCTCGCTGATCGTGAGCGCGCCATTGAGGAAATCAAGAAACTAAAATTTCTTGATACCATAATTTATAGCCACCCCCGCGAAACTGTGTCGGAACAAACAAACGATGCCAGGAGGTCCGGAGGTGCGAAAGTATTCGGATGCGCTCGACGCGGCATTGAGTGGGCGCGCAATCGTTTTCCTCGAAGCACGAACAAAAGACGCGCGAAGGTGGTTGCAGGATAATGACCAACGCCTTCGCGGCCGTCGAGTTGAGCGCGTCGTCTCACATGGAAAACACCTGATCGGTCATATCGAAGGCGGGTTCTTCTTCCACTCACACCTCATGATGTGGGGACGCTGGCAGACCTTTGGGCCAACTAAATCAAAACGCAAACCGGTTGAGCTGCCTGAAAAGGATCGTCGCGAACTTTTGCGCGAAGTGTCAACG
>DATIBX010000591.1:0-14225 GCA_035457105.1 Pyrinomonadaceae bacterium | reverse complement strand
AATGGGCTAAGCGGAAGGCCGAGTTTGAAAAGCGGGCCGCATTCGCTTTGCTCGCGTCCCTTTCCGTTCATGACAAAAAAGCACCAACTGACGCTTTCCTTCGATGCTTACCGTTGATTCAACAAGCCGCGAGCGATGATCGTAACTTTGTCAAGAAAGGTGTAAGTTGGGCACTCAGAACAGTCGGGCGTCGCAACGACGAACTCCATCATGAAGCAGTTGAACTTTCACGCCGTCTTGCTGTGTCCGCGATCACCACTGAACGATGGATTGGAAAAACTGCGCTGAAAGAACTCACAAGTCCGGCAGTATTGAGCCGACTCAAGGCCCGTCAAACGGTTAAGTCAAAAAGGAAGTCAAGATCATGAAACCGTCTCTGGCGCTGGAAATATCAACTCCAACTGAACGTGAGGTTGTCCTCAAGCGGATTTTTGATGCGCCACGCCAGCTTGTGTTCGAAGCGCTGACAACGCCTGACCTCTTGAGGCGCTGGTATGGTCCAAATGGGTGGACGTTGATACTTTGTGAGATTGATCTGAAGGTTGGTGGTCAGTGGCACTTCGTCGTACAGCGGCCAGACGGAAAAAAGATAGGGCAAAAAGGCGTTTACCACGAGGTGTCTCCGCCAGAGCGACTGGTCAATACTGAGTCGTGGGAAGATTGGGATCCAGGTGAGACTCTGGTGACTACAACTTTGTTTGAGGCGGATGGAAAAACCACGTTGACCTCGACAAGTTTGTTTCCCTCGCAGGAAGTACGCGACATCATTTTGAAGTCAGGCCTCGATGACGGCGCCAAAGCGAGCTACGACCGCCTCGCCGACCTGTTGGAGTTGTCTCTTGACACCTCAGCTTCAGAGACATTGTGAAAACGCGACAATAATTTACAGATTAAACCGATTCATTCTTAGGTAAGGTATGGGCGTAAGGTGTTCTAAAGAAGGACTACTTCCCCTCGAGTAGCGCTAAACGAGCACCATCAAGCGTTTTCAAGTCATCCTTGTTGAGTTTGGGATAATCCAAATCCAGCGACGACATGGTCTCGACCACGGCTGACGCAACTACCAAACGGGTAAACCACTTATTATCCGCCGGAACGACATACCACGGAGCGTACTTCGTGGCCGTGTTCTGAATCATTGCTTCATATGCTTCCATGTAATCGTCCCAGTGTTGCCGTTCATGAACATCGTTGAGCGAGAACTTCCAGTTCTTAGCCGAGTTTTCGATCCGTTCGAGGAACCGCTTTTTCTGCTCGGCCTGCGAAACATGCAGAAAAAACTTGACCACGACAATTCCATTTCTCGTCAAATAACGCTCAAAGTTCGAGATGTCCTGGAATCTATTGTTCCAGATATTCTTACCGATAAGTTGTGGCGGCAGCTTTTGACTGGCCAAAAACTCCTGATGAACTCTAACCACCAAGGTTTCTTCGTAATAGCTGCGATTGAAAATGCCGATCCGTCCACGTTCAGGTAGTCGTTTGGTACAACGCCAAAGATAATCATGATCGAGATCCTCTGTGGTCGGAACTTTAAACGAGTAGACCTCGCAACCCTGGGGATTGACGCCCGACATTACGTGCTTGATTGCACTGTCCTTACCGGCAGCATCCATCGCTTGAAAGATCAGCAACAACGCCCAGCGATCCTGCGCATAGAGTTTGTCCTGAAGCTTCGCCAGTAATTGAACACCGCAGGCGAGCGCCTCCTGTGCTTCAGGTTTATCTTTCGAATCAAATTCGAGCGTATCCGCGGGATCAAATTTCCGGAGCCGAAACTTTTTTCCGTCGCTGACGCGAAAGGGCTCGGATATCTTCTTCGACTGTTTAAGAAATTGTTTACTGTCCATGTAATTTTCTCAAAGAATGATCTTCGGAAGGGGTTGCTATTTTTTAATGGCCAGCAACACTACGCCACCACCTTGCGATCAGTATCGCAAGCCACTCTATTAATGACAGCCGTTCGTGCAAAAAAGCAAACGCAAATACCGCGAGAACCAACTTGAAGTGGTTGTCATACTATGTGTACTTTAAATTGTGCCGTCCCTTTCCAGTTCCTCGTCGGGTAAAGATAGCCGACGGCCCATCAAGTTGGCGACCCTGAGAGCGATCCAGATTAGACCGATAGCTGAATCTCTCTGTGACGCTTCAGTGGTCTTTGTGACTCTGGTAGCAGCATAATCGGTTCGACAAGTTGCAGCGGAGTGGGCAACAAAGTACAAAGCACCAAGTACAAAACGCAATCTTGAGCCTATGCCTCACGCACATGAAACAATCGAGAAAGTGTTTCGAGAAGAGTATGGTCGCATTATTGCGACCTTAATACGCTTGACCGGATCCTTTGACCGGGCAGAGGAAGCGGTGCAGGAAGCATTTACATCAGCAGCAGCTAACTGGCCAACCGACGGCGTTCCTCGTAACCCGGGTGCATGGCTCACCACAGTGGCCCATCGGAAAGTGGTTGACTCAATTCGTCGGGACAAAACCCGTGAAGCAAAACAGTCTCAACTCGAATATGAAACTGAGCGCCTGCAAATCGATGATCCTTTAGAAGCGGCAAATGCCGAGGAATATCCTGACGATCGCTTGAGGCTCATCTTTACCTGTTGTCATCCTTCTATCAGTCAGGAAAATCAAGTCGCCCTGACGTTACGCACCCTGGGTGGACTCACTACCGGCGAAATTGCGCGAGCCTTCTTGCTGCCCGAAGCTACGCTGGCCCAACGACTGGTTCGCGCAAAAACCAAGATTCGACTGGCTGGTATTCCCTATGAAGTTCCTGCAATCGAAGTCATTGGCGAACGATTACAATCTGTCAGTTCAGTTATCTATCTGATTTTCAACGAGGGCTACTCGGCAACATCAGGAGACAGCTTGTTGCGAAGAGATCTTTGCGCGGAAGCAATCAGACTGGGACGTTTGATCTGTGCGCTGATGCCTGATGAGCCTGAGAACCTCGGCCTGCTGTCTTTAATGCTTTTACAGGATTCGCACCGCAATGCTCGGATCGATGCAACCGGCGAATTAGTCACGCTGGAAGAGCAGGATCGTAGTCTCTGGGACCAGGATGAGATTAGCGAGGGTTTAAGCTTGATCGAACAAGCTCTTCGCCTACGCCGGGTCGGGCCGTATCAGCTTCAAGCAGCAATCGCAGCAGTACATGTCGAGGCTAAAACTGCCGCAGAAACTGATTGGGCCCAAATTGCCGCGCTTTACCAGGAACTTAAACGTTTCATTCCTTCGGCGATCATTGCTCTCAATCACGCAGCGGCCGTAGCGATGAGTGGGCGTCTGGAGGACGGACTCAAACTCGTTGACCAGTCGAATGACTCAGGCGTGCTGGATAGCTACTTCAGTTACCACGCGGCGAGAGCTGATCTACTAAGACGCTTGAATCGATCTGATGACGCACGCGAAGCCTATACGCGAGCGCTGGAATTAACGACAAACCAGGTTGAAAGAAAGTACGTGATGAAGCGATTGCGCGAGCTCCAAGGCACCAAGTGAGTTCAATCAGGCTCTTCGCTCTTTCGTTTGCTCTTCTCTGCTCGCTCGGCAATCTCTTCGCGCTCCTCCAAGAGTCCAAGACGCATCGCATCGAATGCGGGCAGCCGGCCAACTTCCGGCATCGGCACATTTCCTTTAACGGAGAACCAAATAATTCTATTGAGCACCCCGGGATCAGCCATATCAGCATGGGCCAGGTCTTGCTCTTCGGTTCGCTTCATCCAGTAAAGCGTGGCGAAGTCCCTCGTTTGTAAACTGAATAAATTATCCAGTGTTATGTTTGGCAACATAGCTTTAAATGGTCGCAGATCAGGCTCAGGGCGAAAGATATCTGCCGGAACAGCAGTGGCATCAAGTTGGTTCATCGGCGCCATTCCTAGCAAGACTTCAATTGTCCTGATGAAACTGACGGTGCTATGAAACTCATGGACCAGTAGACCAGGACGATTATACGCACTGATAATCAACCCTACGGACCGATGTGCGTCGACGTGATCCGGACCATCCTGAGCATCGTCCTCTACTACAACTATTGCCGTGTCCTTCCAATAGATGCTGTTCGAAACAGCTTCTACCATCAGCCCCAGGGCATAATCGTTATCAGCGACAAAGAATTGAGGGGTTGGCTTCTGTGCCTTGATGCCATCGGTGTGGTCGTTTGGCAGCCGGACAATTGAGAGGTTTGGAAAGCGATCCCGACCATTCGAAGAACGCTCAGATACAAAGCCGCGGAATTCTTTCAACCAAACATCAATACGCGAATTTCCTCTGAAACGAGTATCCAAATGGTCCGCACTGATAAGCGGACTGATTGAATTGGCCGACTCTTTGGCTGCCTTGTACGAATCCGCAGTCATCGCGTCCGGAGTATCAAGGTCAAAGTTCCGATAATGCTCGTTGAAATGGCCCTCTAGAGATTTTTTGGTTGCAAAAGCAGAAACCGTTGGAGAGATGTCGGGGTAAGCCTTGGACCGATTCTCTTTTACAGCTTTCACGTCAGCCTCAGAAAGTGTGGGTATAAACTCACCGTAATTCCGATAACTTAAACCTGCTCGTGCGGCCGAGTCCCAAAGATAAAGTGTCTGAGGTTCAGCAATGTCGCGAGAGTTATGCAAATAGGGAATAAACTTGCGCATGAAATCGGCGATCGCTTCCGTGGTCACCGATGGACCAAACATCGAGGGTTGGCCTCGCAGCGGTTCATAATTGGGCAGTCGATTGAAACCTTCGAAATCGTAAGTCCGCCCCCTCTTGCTATAGGCCCAACGAAACGACTTATCCACGTAGTCAGTCGAGAATGCTGCGGTAGACCAGTTGTGCCCGTCAGGGCTCGCTTCTGAATTAACGAAAAATCGATCGAAAAGCCCAAACCTTAAAGCGAGCGCGCGATGATTTGGTGAAACATCTTGACTCGTGCCATTGGGTCTGGAGGCAGCTTCGGTCGATCCAAAAATCGCTAAAGCACGATCTCCATCAGCGACGCGACCATCACCGGATTTCTCGACATCGCCAAAAACCTGGTCGTAGGTGCGATTCTCTTTGATCACATAGATGACGTGCTTGATAGGCGACTGGTTGGGAAAAAGCTTGACCCGTGTCCGTCCGAGGAGGCCGTTGTTGCGCATCACTTGTTGGGAATAACGGACCAATCCAGGCTCATCCGGAACAATTATTTGACTGATGTTACCGATAACTAAAGCCGTACCGTACTGACCACCTTGACCAGAACCACGACCCGTCCCAGCCGGATATCGATCGTTTGGTACATTCGGAACTCTTCCCGAATCGTTCACCACAACGGACGAGTTCTCCAGTCCTGTGCCTTTACCGTTTCCCACAAAGAGACGATTGCCTGCCATCGCCACCGCAGACGGATACTGGCCAGTGGGAATAAAGCCTTTCACGCTGCTGCGCTCGTCGTCATCCCAGTTCGTTGTCGCCGTCCCACCGAGCGCCCGACTCGACAGCTTCACCACCACGACAGAGTTGCTATGAGAGTTCGCGACATAGAGAAAACTGTCCTTCAGTGCGAGTCCTTCTGGAGAATTGCCAGCAGGCACCTGTTCGGAGATACGAACACTAATGCGTTCAAGCTCATTCTCTTTTTGAGTATCAATAACTGAGACAGAGTCGTCGTCGGAATTGGCGACATACAAACGAGACCCCTGTGGGTTGAGCAGCATCGCGGTTGGATGAGCTCCCACCTTAACAAAGGTCACCGGCTTATTGAGGTCGTTTGCTTGAACGACTGCCACTGACGAGTCGTTCCAACAGGAAACAAAAATCTTCCCACCGATAGTTACTACTTGATAGGGATAGGTCGCATGGTCCAGGTTTGTCGGGGGTCGAAGATCGACTCGTGAAAGTCTTCTCTCGGCGCGGACGTCAGCGACTATACCCAGGCTGTCTGCCAGGTTATTGGCTACATATAGGGTGTTGTTGTCAGGGCTCAGGGTAATTCCGGTGGGATAAACCGGCACCCTATCACTGTTGTAGCGAGAAGAATTAGCGACGGTCGCAAATGGTGAAACATCGATAAATGGAGCCTCAACCGTGGTGTTTGGACCAGCCGAGGCGGGCGTCACCGGTGGTCGGCCATCAACTGTGAACTGAAAGATCCAAACTTTGTTTTCGAACCCGCCCGACACATACATAGCGTACGAACCATCGTCATCGGGTTGAGAAGCGAACACGACTCCGACGTTGGCGCTTTGTGGAGAAGGAAAAAAGACGTTCTGAATCACCGCTGGAGTTGGCTTTACGGTGAGATCGATGATGCTCAACGATTGTTGACCGAGATTTGCTGCAGCGTTGAACTGGATCCCGTAGCCGCTATTGACCGATATCAAATAACGGCCCAATCCATCTGGTCCAAGCTTGTCAGGCGTACGGACAAAGTTGACTGGTAGAGCACCGACAGCAGCTTGTCGGGTCGATAGATCTTGAACGAGCGAACCCGCCGGTGTAATTGGCTGCCCCTGGCTCGCGGGTTCGTCCGCCACGTTTCTGCTCGCTGAAGAAGAGAAGGCCGGAAACGTTGAGATCAAGATAAACGAGATAAGCAGAAGTGAAAGCAGGGTTACAGCGAATCGTTTTTTAGCCATTCGTCGAGTGACCGCAGCGGCAAGAGTGGGATGTCGGTCATGAGTGTAGCACCCCGCGGGCACTGGACACACCACCCTTTGCGAGTAGCTAACAGTGTTTCCTTCGCGACACCACCTGCTTCAGCAGCGTGGACTCGTATTCCGTTCAATCTCGATGGGCTAGGCGGAAGTTGAAGAACCACGCGACTGAAGTCGGTGGTGTCGTATTTGGGGGCAGCTAGAAATTGAAACCTCGGCCCGAGTAATCCAAAATCATGCATAACTTTTCTAAACGCTTGCACGGAATTCCGTGCAAACGCCCAACCAAAATTCCTCCCTAAATACTCCCAATTCCCCTCTAAACAACCCCTTGCGCGTCCGCTGCTACTAAGCTTCGAGTTTCCCTCCAGACGCTCAAACTGAAGCCTCACAGGTTCGATGTGTATAATGACGGTCATTAACAATGAACCCTATCGTGCGGTTTTTGTTCGGACATGAACAGGCCGTCTTCGCAAACGGACGGTTTGGGTTTGATGTGCGTCCTGGCTTCATTGTGCTTCTGCTCGTCGCCCTGGTTATCGCAGGTGTAATTTACTTTATCTACTTCCAGCCCCGTCTGCGCCTGGCCACTCCAACAAAAGTCGCGCTGGTGGCATTGCGCGCGACGCTACTCGCGCTAATGTTTATCCTGCTCCTGCGTCCAGTGGTGGTGGTGTCGTCTGTTATTCCGCGCAGCAGCTATGTCGCGTTGATCATAGACGACTCACAAAGCATGAAGCTGCACGATGGTCCAGCCGCGACAACTCGATTAGACACCATAAAGCAATCCCTGCTGACTGCTCCCGCTAACAAAAAGTCGTTCCTCGACCGCTTAAATGAAAAATTCAAAACAAGTCTTTACGGCTTTTCTAATCATCTGGAGGCCCTGAACAATGGTGACGCGCTTGCTGGTGAAGGACGAAGCAGTAACCTCGCCGGCGCGCTGGATGAAACGGTCAAGCGATCTTCGGGCATGCCGTTGTCAGCAGTGGTGCTGGCATCTGATGGGGCTTCAAATGTGCCCGGAGATCTCGCAGCCTCGCTTCGTGAACTTCGGGCCCGCGATATCCCGGTCTACACCATCGGCATAGGCGACACTACTCGCGCGACAGATGCTGAGCTCACAAAGATCAACTTCCCTCGACGCATCCTGGTTGGCTCACGACTCAATATTGAGAGCAACGTAGGATTAAGTGGGCTTGGTCCAACGAAAATTCTAATGTCAGTGCGTGAAGACGGTCGCGCAGTTAAGACTGAAGAGTTTAATCTGCGAGGTAACGACACCCAGGTTTTAAACTTGGAGATAACTCCAACCAATCCAGGTATACATCGATACACCGTTGAGATAACCCCGGTTGATGGAGAACTGACTGTTGAGAACAACAAACAGGACGCCCTGGTCGAAGTAATTCCTGGCCCGCAGAGGATCCTCTATGTCGAAGGCGAACCGCGTTGGGAACTCGGAAAGATCAGAGAGTCGCTCTTACCGAATGAAAAAAATGTGACGCTGGTTTCGTTGCAGCGAACAGGCGAGAACAAGTTTTATCGACAAGGTATCGCCACGCAAAACGAATTGGTTAACGGCTTTCCGGTAAGCGAAGAAGAACTATATACCTACGATGCTCTGATAATTGGAAGTGTGGAAGCCGGCTTTTTTTCACCCGAGCAACTTCGCAACATCGAGGCCTTCGTAGCTAGACGTGGTGGTGGCTTACTGGCACTCGGAGGAAGACTCTCGTTTGATGCTGGGAAATACAAAGGGACTACTTTAGATGAGCTATTACCCGTAACCTTGACTGGTGGACCAGTCGACGACTCCAGTTCATTCGCACCTGTCTATAAGCCGCAACTAACAGGTGCCGGACAAACTCATCCAATCACCCGACTGACTGAAGATCGAGGCGCAAACCAGAAGGCCTGGACCGACCTTCCTCCAATCTCAGTCTCCGAACCCCTGACTAACATCAAACCAGGTGCAAGCGTTCTGCTCGAAGCGCGCCGAGCCGATGGCGGCGTACAAACGGTTCCTTTGTTGGTCCAGCAGCGTTACGGTCGCGGGCAAACCCTAGCTCTGACCGCAACTGATACTTGGCGATGGCGCATGAGAATGGACGCCAAGAATAACGCTCATGAAACATTCTGGAGACAGATGCTGCGTTATCTGGTGAGCACGACGCCGTTGCAAACTGAAATTTCAGCGGACCAGGCCGTTTACGCACCAGAAGATACAGTTCGGATTGTAGCCGATATCAGGGATCGCAAGTTCAATCCAGTCAATGATGCGCATGTAGTGGCGAGAATCACAAAGCCTTCGGGCGCAGCTCTCGACGTACCCTTGAAGTTCACCACTCTTGACGATTTAAACGCCTATACCGGCGAGTTCAAGGCGGACGAAGTTGGGCAACATGGCATCGAACTGATTGGGACAAGCGGCTTGGTCGGACAGGTCGCGGCGAGATCCAACTTACTGGTTACAGATCTAAATCGCGAATATTTTGGCGCCACTCAAAACAGTGATTTGCTAAAGAGGATCGCAAATGAAAGCGGTGGTAAGTACTACCAGGCGGCCGAAGTACAATCGCTGTTGGACGATCTGACTTACCGGCAGTCTCCCTATTCCGAGCGTGTCACTAAAGATCTTTGGGATATGCCGATTAATTTCATGCTGATTGTCGGCTTGTTAAGCACCGAATGGTTTCTGCGCAAGCGTGAAGGCTTGGCCTGAAACTTCGAAGACTATTCAGACCTCGATTGGATTACAGATTGATGTCGGGGATTGCTTACATTCGCATCATCATTTTTGCACTTTTGTCGGTGGCCGTGCTCTGCGCCCAGAAGCCGGATGTTCAATCTCCATCAGCGAATCCCAGCAAGACTGCGCCTGCTGATCCAAATAAGTTTTGCCTGGTCATAAACGGAGCAGGCGGCGATCCGGTTTACGCTAGTCAGTTTGAGACCTGGACCAACGAACTGTCCGCACTCCTGAGTTCAAGGTTTGGCTTCGCAACAAAACACCTGAAGGTCCTCTCTGAGAAATCTGCCGCCGGTATGACTCCTACTGCCGAGAACGTCAAGCATGCTTTCGCAGCGTTGAAGTCAGAGTTGCAACCAGAGAATGCGCTGTTTGTATTCTTCATCGGTCACGGCTCGTACGACGGTAAGGAATCGAAATTCAATCTCGTTGGTCCAGATCTCTCGGCAACTGAATACGCGACACTGCTTACAGCATTACCGACAAAGCGAGTTGTCGTGTTCAATATGTCAAGTGCGAGTGGTGAGTTTGCGCGTAGCCTTTCAGCTAAAGGACGCATTGTTATTACGGCAACCAAAAGCGGCCAGGAAACAAACGCTACCAGGTTTGCGGGATTCTTTATCGAGGCACTGAAAGCAACTGATTCTGATACTGATCAGGACGGACACATCTCCGTTTTGGAAGCATTTGTTTACGCCAATCGTTTGACCAGTGAGTTTTACACCCGCGCTGGCCGGCTTGCGACCGAACATGCATTACTCGAAGACAACGGGGATGGTGTTGGTCGCGAAAAGGCGGAGAACGGTGAAGGGCTGCTCGCCCGCGCTACCTATCTCGATTCGTTGAGCTACGAACAAGCCGCTGCTAATGCAGTCACCGCGAAGTTGCTGCGGGAACGTGCGCGCCTTGAGGGTGAAATCGAACAGTTAATCGGCCAGAAGGCAAACCTACCAGAAGCGGTTTATGAAACGTCACTCGAAAAGCTCTTTATTGAACTGGCGAAGATCAATCGCTCTATCAAACAGGCCGGGTCATAAAATCGTGATTCTGAAAATAGGCAGATCAAATCATATCCAGGTCAAGTTCGCTCTTGGTGTTTTGGTGTTAGTACTTTGCGCAGGCACCGGAATCTTAAAACTGAGAGCTCAACAGAAAGAGCCAGGAGCCGGCGAAGTTGCACTGAAAAAGGGAGATTACGAGACGGCACTTAAGCAGGTGCATGGGCGTCTTAGTTCAGATCCCAACGATCAAACGGCACAACGGAATCTGACTCGTGTCTATCTTGAGACCGGACGATTTACCGAGGCTGAGACGGCGGCTCGTAAATTTGTTACTAAGAACCCGCAAGCTAGCTCAGTACGTCATGAGCTTGGCGAAGCATTGGCCGCGACTGGAAGATACGCGGAAGCTGCTGTCGAGTTTGAACGAGCAAGTAACGGATCTGATTTGAGTCCCGGGGCACAGTTGTTGAGCCGGTTGCGCCTCGGGGAAATGCTCGAGTTCAACGGACAGTTGGAAAAGGCAAGAACGATCTACGAAACATTCGTCCAGCACTATACCGACGCCGATCCACAAACATCAGAAGAATTGACCGCCATAGCACGCGCGCTGGTCCATCTAGAGAGATATCAGGACGCAAACGACATGTATCGCTCAGCGATTGAAGCTGATGCTGAGAATCTTGAGGCGCAACTGGGCGCAGCCGAACTCTTCACTCAAAAATATAACTACAGCGATGCGGCGCAGTTTCTTGAGGCCGCACTCCAGATAAATCCTAACAGTGCCCGGGCACATCTTGATGTGGCCCGAAACAAACGCCTCGAAGGCGGTGAGGCTGTCAGCAAAGCTCTGGAACAGGCACTAAAGATCAACCCAAATCTTGTTGATGCAATCGCACTAAAAACCGCTTTAACGTTGGAAGAAGGAGACTTTTCTGTCTCTTCCAGCGAAATTGAGCGTGCCCTAAAGATAAATCCAAACGCACTCGAAGTTCACGGGCTGCGTGCCGCGCAGCTCTATCTTGAAGACCGCGACTATAACCCGGAGATCACAGCGACGCTGGCGATAAATAAGAACTACGGCGAGATCTACAACATCCTATCTCATTACGCGACCATCACACGTCGCACGGAGCAAGCTGCCCAGTTTGCGCGACAAGCAATCCAAACGTCGCCGGAGCTGTGGGACGGACATCTCAGTCTGGGAATGGCTTTGTTGCGGTTGGGCCAGATGGACCAGGGCCGCGCTGAGGTCGAGGTTGCATTCAAAGGAGATCCGTTTAACCTTTGGGCCAAAAACACTCTTGATTTGTTGGATACGATGGCTGACTTTCACGAAACGAAGCGGGGTTCGTTTATCGTCAAGACCTCAGCCCAGGAAAGTGCGGTTGTTCCCGTTTATGCCTTAAACCTGCTCGAAGAAGCTTCCGCCAAGCTGACACAAAAATATCACTTCACGCCGCGAGGGCCAGTGGCCATAGAAATTTTCCCGAATCACGAAGACTTTGCCGTGCGAACACTCGGAATACCCGGTCTCGGGGCTCTCGGAGTCTGCTTTGGCATGGTGATCGCTCAGGATTCTCCATCGGCCCGAAGAACCGGTGAGTTCAACTGGGGCAGTACGCTATGGCACGAATACACTCACGTGATCACATTGCAAATGACAGACTATCGGATTCCACGCTGGTTTTCTGAGGGACTTTCCGTCTATGAGGAGCGTCGAGCGCGTCCAGGCTGGGGCGACGATTGGAATCCTTTATTCATTCGGTCGTTTGCTGAGGGGAAATGGTTCAAGATAGCGGAACTGAATGGCGGCTTCCAAAACCCGCGTACGCCTCAGGATATTGCGATCGCTTATTTTGAAGCCTCGCAAGTATGCGAGTTCATTGTCGAACGCTTTGGCTTTGACTCAATTCTGAGAATGCTTACTCTCTATCGAGAAAAAGCCAAAACACCCGAGGTGATTGCTCAAGTTCTAAAACTGACCGAAACTCAATTTGATAAAGAGTTCTCCGCTTACATTGATGGCAAGGCCCAGCCCATGCAGAAGGCGCTGAAGACAGAAGCTAATCTGGCGGCTTCACTATCAAAAGAGGAAGTCTTGAAATTGTTGGAGACGCAGGAAACTTTTGCGCTTCATCTACGTGCAGCACAGTTACTGGCAGCTGATGGCAAAACGGACGAAGCGGCTACCCATTATGCAAGGGCTATTGAACTGGTACCCTATATCACTGGCGAGGGAAATCCGTATCAGGGCCTGGCCCAGTTATATGAGCAGAAGGGTCAAAATTCGCGCGCGGCCGAGGTGCTTGAATCTCTGGTTGGCAAAGACGAGAACGACATCGAGGCCTTGAAAGCTATAGCGCGGTTGCGTCTCGCAGACGGCGACAAACAACACGCGCTTGCAGCGTTGCAGGCGAGCTTCTTTATCAGTCCGTTTGATTACGCAGCCCATACGAAGGCTGGAGAGCTAAGCGCGGAACTGAATAACAACGAACAGGCGTTGTCAGAGTTCAAGGTTGCGCTGGGCCTGCAGCCACCAAACATTGCCGAGGCTAATTTCAATGTGGCGGGTGCATATTTTGCTTTGGGCCGTCACGCCGAAGCTAAAAAGTCCGTTCTGCGTGCCTTGGAAGCAGCGCCCAGATACGAAAAAGCACAGGAATTACTTCTTAGAATTACAGGGCAATAGTAATCAAGTTGAATTGTACACTTCATAGGAGTTTACAAATCACACCGAAGCGCCAGCGGGAAGCTATTAAAAACTTAAATTCGCGCTTCATCACTTTTCTGAGATTTAATCTGTAAATTCTTCGTAATCTCAGGAGAATTAGAGGGAACACATGGCAGTTGAGCAAATTACGATTAGCGACGAACAACTACTGGATAAGCTCGGGACCTCGCGGGAACGACTGCTCCACGAAATCAGGAAGGCGATAGTTGGTCAGGATGATGTAGTTGAGCAAGTTCTATTGTCGCTTTTCGTTGGCGGGCACTCGATAATTACCGGAGTTCCTGGACTTGCAAAAACCTTGCTGGTCCGCACCATTTCCAGCGTTCTCGATCTCTCGTTCAAGCGCATTCAATTCACGCCGGATTTGATGCCGGCCGACATCACTGGCACTGAGATCATCGAAGAGGACCGCGCGACCGGACGTCGGGCACTACAATTCATTCGTGGTCCTATCTTCGCAAATATTGTTCTCGCCGATGAAATAAATCGTACGCCGCCAAAAACTCAGGCGGCGCTGCTTGAGGCAATGCAGGAAGGTCGCGTGACCGTGCAAGGTATTAGCTACGATTTACCACGGCCATTTCATGTGCTCGCTACTCAAAATCCGATTGAGATGGAAGGAACCTATCCGCTTCCTGAAGCCCAGTTAGACCGTTTCATGTTCATGGTCAAAATCGGATATCTGCCTGAAGAAGATGAAGTAGAAGTTGTGAAACAGACCACTTCGAATCAGGAAATTCAGTTTGAAAGATTGATGTCTGCAGAGGAGATCCTGGCATTTCAAAAATTAGTCAAACAAGTTCCTGCATCTGACACGGTGACTCGTTACGCGGTGCGTTTGGTTAACGCCAGCCGGCCAAACACTTCTGGTTCACCCGACTTCATAAACAAATGGGTGACCTGGGGCGGTTCTTTGCGTGCCTCTCAGTTTCTGATTCTCGGCGGAAAAGCCAGGGCAATTTTGCGTGGACGCTATAACGTTTCTTGCGAGGACGTGCGAGCAGTGGCACCGGCGGTTTTAAGACATCGTGTGCTACTGAACTTTCAAGCTGAAGCAGAAAAGGTCGATTCGGACCACGTAATTCGAAAATTGATTGAGACGGTGCCTGAAC
>DATIBX010000590.1:0-8157 GCA_035457105.1 Pyrinomonadaceae bacterium | reverse complement strand
GAAAGAACGTGCGATTGCGGACTTCGGTAAAGCGGCGGCCATCATCGGTCACGGAACAGTGAAAAACAATTGGGTTCGACCAAAAGTATGCGGCGTCTATGGTGACGACTGGCTTGTCCGAACTTGCGTAAACTTCGGCGGGATCTGGGCGAACACGATGGAAGAAGTGCTCTATTACAAAGGTGCGAAGGACAGCGATGGCGAATTGCTCGAGAGCGACAACACCTACACGCTCACGTTTCCGGCGGACGATCTGCCGGCGAAGTATGCGAAGTATTTTTGGTCAGTGATCGCGGTCGATGGAAAATTCAGGCGCGTTCTTACGAATCCGATGAACCGATTCCTGCTGAACAACCAATCGAAGCTCGAATACGGAAAAGACGGCTCGTTGACGCTCTACTTTGCACCAAAAAAACCCGTGAATGCGCCCGAAGGTAATTGGCTACCGACGCCTGGCAGTCAGAACTATAACCTGACGTTCCGGTTCTATGGACCACGAGGTGGCGTTGCTGATGGAACTTATTATCCGCCCGCACTAAAGAAGTTGAGTGCGTGAATTACACGCAGTGGGGTGGCCACGGAGGGCCACCCCTACGAAGACGCCGGGAGAATTTGAGACTGCAAGCGTAATTGTTGGGGTGGCCACGGAGGGCCACCCCTACGAATACGTCGGTGGGAATTTGAGACTGCAAGCGTAATTGTAGGGGTGGCCCTCCGTGGCCACCCCACGTTGTTCCTAACGCGGCGCCGAAGCAAACGCTACATCCGTAATCAGAATTCCGCCTTGCAGACGCTCGTCGAAGGTGAGTTGCACTGAACGAACAGCGTTGAGATTTACACCTCCAAAAGCACTCAATGGAACACGTACAGTATTCAACACCACTTTCGGCACTGGTCCAACTTTTCCCGGCGGAAAGAACAACGCCGACGAAACGTCACTTACACGCACCGACGCACTCGCACCAGAAGCATCGGTTAATCTCACTCGAAAGTCCTGGGCCAGGTCTGAAAGGTTGCGCGCATCGGCGAAATTTACGCTTACGCGAAACTGAATCGCCTGAAACCCCGACACATTCCCCAGCGCCGAAGGCAGGTTGTTGGTGTAATTACCGGTGAAGTTATTCCACCCGGTGATGAGTTGGCTTAAACCTCTCAGTGGAGAACGCGCACTCGGCGTAGTATGTGGTTGTCGTGCGTTTGACTGATCAGGCAGGCATCTCTGTGGTTGAGGCGCTTCCCCTCCACACAATGCGTATGGCGTCAGAGCAGTTTGCGCAACAACAGCGCCGAGAGTGTTCACTGTCAGATTTGTATCGTTGAGTAGCCGGTTAACGTCGAGCCGCAACTCCGGATTATCCGGTGCGTGGTACGACACAAACAGTTTGTTGGTCTGAGCGGAAGGTGGCGGTGGAGCATCGCCTGTCAATATTGGTATGAATTCATTCTCATCACCAACGTAAGCACGGAAGAACGCTGTCATATATGCGAGGCCGGTTCCGCGTTGCTGCGCTTCAGTCAGTCTTTGATTGCCATTTTTTGAACCGCACTGTGGATCGGAATGACCACCCGGCACGAAAGCCAACCAATCATTTATTGCGCCCGGAATTCCACTCGATGGAGTCCAAACCGTGTTGTAGAAATTGTGATTGGCTCCCATCACGAGCACGTAATGTTTCGGTGCTGCGTCGCCCGGCACGTTGTACCGTGCGTCGTCGTAAAAGTGCACTCCCTGCAAGTCGCTCACGTCGCCGTCGCAATAAGGCAGGAGTACATTTAGAGCAGCATTGTTGACGACGAAGCGATTGAAATCTACAGGGGCTAGCGGAAACACTGCTTTGATCCCGTATGGCGCACCGAGTTCATTGTTCAATACAAAATGGCGCACCACTCCCTCGCCTCCGCGCGAGTGGCCCATCGTGCCAACCTGGCTCAGGTTGAATTTCCCGACAAACTTCGTTCCGAAAGGCGCGCCGCCGGTGGTGTTGAAGGTGTTCAGGATATCGAGATGTTTCTGCAGCAATTCTGCTCGCGCCAACGCTCCGAGATCAAACACGAGATTATCCACCGCGTTGACTCCGTTTGCGCTGATCGAAACTACGACGTAGCCGTGACTAGCGAGAACATCTGAAACGTAGTCGTACCCTGCAAAGCTGGGAATAGGGCTTCTTCCTTTCGTACATGGCCACTCCAGAAATGCAGCGCCATTGCCATTGAAACAAGTCGCGTGACGGCCGTGTAGAAACAGAATCACAGGTAAAGGCGCGCCTGAAAAAGTTGTGGGATAGTGGATCGAAGCACGCAACTCAACTGGACCAGGAAAGTTCGAAGGTGAAAACGCCGTGTCGCCAAAATCGTATTCTTCGCGCGTTACAGCCAATGGTCCGGGAGCTCCAGGATCTACTTGTCCAAACGTAGCGCGCGCGACACCGGCGAGAAGGATTAAACATACAAGTGCTCGGATGTAGAGTTTCGTTGTGGTTCTCATTGCTGTCCTCCTTCACGCAGTTGGAGTCGTTGTGAAAGCCGGACACGCGCGTCTTTTTCTTCACCATAAGAGAGCGCGACAACACCACCCTCACGTATCAGCGAACCGTCAAAAGTGACGGCCGTGATTTGCGATAGGGTTTCGTTCTCGATGCCGATGCCGACAATCTGATCGTCGACCCAAATCACCGCCGGCATTGCGCGAACGGGAAATGGACCGCCGGTGACAGTAACGCGCCATGCCTTATCGACAGCAACCTGCTGCCCTTTCATTTCGATCGTCACAGTTCGCGGCAGTTGCAACTCTTCCACACGGTAACCGGTCAGCTTCAAGTCACCACTCGGACGGTCAGACTTGGCTTCACTCACAACCTTCCCGGGTAATTTCAACAGCTCCTTCACAGATGGCTCCTTATCATTTCGTTGGGCAAAAACGCGAAGGCCGCTCACCTGGAGCGGCAACACGAGGATGGCAATCGCCAAACAGCAATTGACGAGAGTTCGATTCATCTCAATCTCCTTTTGATTGACCACGACCAGAAACAGCGTGGTCAAGACATCACGGGCTGAAGCCAGTCCTCTGCAGAGAGGAACAGCGGGGGAATCGCGCCTTGCTTGGGAGGTTAAATTGTCGGGCTGGAGCAGCGATACGTTAGTCCGAATCGATGGAGGTGTCAATTGGAATTCGGGTAGACTTTGGTCCAGATGCGGCGTAAAACGGCCTTGCATATCAACGACCTTATTGACAGAAAGAACCCAGAAACCCAAATGACGATCAGAACCTTACTCCTCTGCACATCCCTAATCATTACCATCACCCTCAATGCGTTCTCGCAACAGCAAACGACTGCTGCCGAGTTCGAGGTTCGAGGTATAGCAGCGCAACAGAGCGGTAAGTGTGATGAGGCCGTCAAACATTACGCAGAAGCAATCAAAATTGATCCAAAAAGCTTTCTCGCTCAAGTCAATTCCGGCAACTGTTACTTAATGCTCGAGAAACCGGAAATCGCGTTGGGATTCCTTCAAGCGGCTGTCAGCCTGAAGCCCAACGATCCAATTGTCCGTTATTTCCTGGGTCTCGCATACAGCGGCACCAAACAAACCGGCAAAGCTATTAGCGAACTCGAGGAAGCTCTGCGCTTGGATCCAAAGCTGGTTCCGGCTCACATGGTCCTCGCAGAAATCTACAGCCTTGACAGCAAGTACGACGACGCCATCCGTGTACTGCTCGCCGCTTCAAAAGTGCAAGATGATAATCCGGTGATTTTCCTCCAGCTCGGCCGGGAAAACTTGAATGCAGGATATTGGAAGAATGCGATTGAGTACTTAAACCGCTCAATCGCACTCAAACCACTGGTCGAAAGCTACACAGACCTCGGAAACGCCTACTCCAAATTGAATGAGACTGAAGCTGCGTTGCAAGCCTATTCAGAAGCATTGAAGTTGAATAGCGAGAGTGAATTGACTAACTACAACCTCGGCGTTGGACTGCGCGAACTTGGCCGGCACAGCGAAGCTGCTGAAGCCTTCAAGCGGGCGATAGAAATAAAAAAAGATTTTCGCGAGGCTGTTTTTAATCTGGCAATCGAGTATCAAGATCTGGAAGAGCATGAAAAATTCCTGGAGACCATGAAGGAGGCTCTCCGACTCGATCCTAACAACCTCGTCGTGGTTGCTAAGTACGGCCTGGCGTTGCGCGCAAATGGAAAGTTCAGCGAAGCCATCGAACCCTTGAAGAGAGTTTCTGATGCCCACCCAAACGATGTCGAAGAGCTATACCTGCTTGGCAATACCTATATGATGGCTCAGAAATACGACGCCGCGATAAAGACGTTAAGCCGCGTTCTCGTTCTTCAACCAGACCACGTTGACGCCCGCGATCGACTACGAGCGTCAACTGCGCGAAAACACCTCTCGCTGAAATTGGACCGGTACAAAAGCGAGGCTATTGAAAACCCTCGGAACGGGACTGCACGTATCAACCTGGCCGATGCTTACTACGGCCTAAGCATGTACGCTGAAGCAGAACCTGAATACTTGAAAGCAATCGAGCTCGAGCCAAAGAACGCGCGTCACCAGGGCAAACTCTGCGTGAACTACGTTGAGTGGCGTAAGTTAGAAAAGGCTGCTCCGTGTTACGAGGAAGCAATCAGGAAGGATCCGAACCACGTCTATTATTTTAGTCTTGGTCACGTCTACGAGAGCCTCGGAAAACCAGACGAAGCTATCGCATCGTACAAACAGTCGCTGGAAAAGAAACCTACCTTCACAGTTGCGCTATATCAACTGGCGGGGATGTACATCAAAAAACGGGAACTGCAAAACGCGATTGAGCCGTTGCGCAAACTATTAGCGGAAGAACCTAAAAACGAATTCGGGATTTTTGCGCTGGGCCAAGTATACGCCGGGTTGGGAGACAACACTGGCGCGATGCAACAGTACTACACACTCCAGAACCTCAACCCTCGTCTCGCGGCAAGTCTGTTGCAACAGATTTCGAAATGAACGTGATTTTTAGCGTGAGCGACTAGTTACTTACTTCTTTGTCTTGCGAGTTCTTGCCTTTATTCGCTTTTCAATTTCATTGCTCACTGATTCGGCGGCTCGGGCCGAGCTCTCTGCGTTTGGGCTGCTAAAAACAGTAGCAACGTCGGTCCACAACACCTTCAGGCGTCCGGCATCTTTAATGACCAGGTATAAAGTGGCACGGGACAACCATCCATCGACAGTTCTGCCGTCAGCGCTCATCGGCAGGTTTGCCACCGTCGCATCCGCTCCACGCGCGATCACGATCAGGGTGTCAGCATGGTCCAAGTTAGAAACAACTTCGAGCTTGCCAAGTGAGTCGCCGTTTTTTCGATTCCACTTGTCTATCCACTCAACCAATTCCCGCTGAACCCGCTCGAAGGGAATAGCAAGATAGACTTTCAGAGGAGACGTGTTGGGTAAGTCATCCCCATTTTCAGCAGGCGCGATGGTCGTCGATGAATCAAGGTTTAGCTGGTTCCGTATTCTGAAATATTTATCACTGCCCAGGACTTCGATTTTGGTGATTTTGTTTATCTTCTTCTCCTGGCCACCGACCTTCGCCTTGCCAGTCTTGTAATACATTCTGATATACATGCCCGGCACGAGTTCACTAAGACTCAATTCGCGGAGGCTTCCCTCACCCATTCTCAACTTGTAGCCATCAACCAGGAACCCGCTAAAGGTCTCGGTTCCTTCTTTGCCCGCATATGTGAGAGTGATCTCGCGAGTGGCTTCATCCTTTGCGGTTACCTCGCCAATCACGATGTCACCCATCAAGGTGCCCTTCTTCTGGGCCACCACAGGAACTGTCGCTCCAAACAGAACGACTATGGTTAATAGCAGCGCTTTCATCATGACTTAGAATATCCTATTCTGTTGCCTTTTTTCGCAAGGATTTGATCTCGCTATGAAACTAAAACTGGGGCGGATGAAGATGCGCGAATTCGTAGAGTTGAAAACGGCCTTGCCGATCTGATGCGATTCTACAAAGTGCCTGGTGTGAAGTTCCGACTGATGGATAAAACGGAGCAATCAGACAAACAGAACGATTGACAGGAAATAGTGCGAAGCATCGCAAAAGAATACAACTGGCTCGACTACCCTCTGAACTGATCAACTCGTTAATGTCCCTAAAAATCCTGGCAGAAGAAAATCGCGGCGTGTTACTCGACATCGTCGTCTTCGTTCTCAATCTGTTCTTGATGCAGTGGCTGACAAACTACGTCATCAAACTGTTTCGACTAGCCGACCGCGGAGAACCGCTGGCCCAATTTTTTCTTTCGATGGCGTGCGTGGCGATGTGGGTCTTGCCCGCCGCGGGTTCAGTGTTGAAGCGTCGGCACTTTCATCAACGGTTGAAAGCTCAAGGCAAAAGTTTCGACTACGAGTCTTCGCTCGCAGGGTGTCTATTCAATCCTATCTTCTACTTCTGCCTGAACCTGATCCTGGTTTCAGCAATTCTCACCGGCGTGGGACGGTTCTTATTTGGTGAACGATTGCTAGAGGATGGGTCCATTTTTCTCCCGCTGATTTTTGCCGGGCTGATTTGTACGATCGTGCAAACGTGTCTGATTTATCTGTACTTCTCTCCTCCCCAGAGACCACCACGCCTTCCGTTTCTGAGCCATCCTGGAAGCGAAACACTTGGCGATATCTGCATATTCGTGAACATGATCATGTTTCAGATTGCCTGGAACCTGCTCTCGTTTTCCGGCATCGGTAGACCATCTGGTCCGGCGGAGTTTTGCGGACGCCTTTTCATTTTGTGCTTCATTGCGCTGCTGATCTATTTTCCGCCGCGCATGTTCTATCTGGCCGAAGACCTCGAGCGCCCGCGCACGTGGCTGACAATGCTACTGGCGAATTCACCCGTAATAATAAGGACTTTAATCGGCACGAAAGAATGGAGTTAGCCGCGCTGACCCCGGCTAGCTCATAAAATTTCCCACAAGTTTCCAGTGGAATCCATATAATGTTTTCCGGCTTAGAACACGCGGGTCCGGCCTAACCTATCCTCTTCCTTACGCTACGGAAACCAACCGGAGAACTCATCACCATGAGCAGCATTAAATGTCCAAACTGTGGGTTGACCAACTTCGCCACGGCAACCACGTGCAAGCGTTGTAAACAGAATCTCGAGGCCCGTGCCTATCCTTACTGGAACGACGGCGGCGGTCCCGTTGAACCGCCAAAGCCAGACTGGTCCAAGTTGCAAACAGCGCCGTCAGTTCCGATCGAAATTGAAGATCTGACGGACTATGGCGATGGCAGACACACGGCCGGGAATTACATCTTCGCGATCTATTTGGCGATATGCTCGCTCCTGGCGCTTAACTCGATGCGTTTTTTGAGTTCTACATCGACGCGTGAGCTATGGAAGTTGGCAACCGACCCGGACACGAAGGTCTATCTGCCGTCTTTCGCAGCCTGGTATTACCTCATGATGTCAGGATCTATCGTGTTTCTGATCCTCGGAGCAATATTGATCCTGACACTCCTGCTCAAATTGAAGATGTTTTTGAGATGGGTTGTGGTTTATCTGCTCGCAGAATTTATCTACTTCGCGGGGCAGGCATACCTTGTTTTCAATCTGGAACTGGAGATTAGAGGAAAGAACGTTCCCGAATTAGATCTGGCGGCGAATCAGCTTCAGTGGCTTCCTTATTTCAGCTTCATCGGTATTCTGCTCACGTTCATCTGGTTCCGTTACTACACCTCATCCAAACGCGCGCGCCTCGTGTTTCAGTAACGCTCCGTTAGGAAAGAAAGCAAGATTTCCACCAAGTATGGAATTCTTCCGACTCCCATGACGGGATATCGATGCACTGGACACCTCGATCACTCGAGAGCACCCCTCTAAGCGTTTCTGCACCGAAGTCCGAAGTTGTCTCGCGTTTCGCCTCGGAGCTTCCAACAGTTATCCAATAATGACCTGCTAGTTCGGTAAACTGAGCGTACACTGCTTCAAAGGAATCCTTCCAACTTGCGGTCATGTACTGGAGGTCACGTTTTACTTCCAGGCTATGCTGCGCAAGCCATCTCAGCAGATTGATATCCGTCATGGATACGCCTATGAAGACGCAAGTGCCTGCCAGTGCCTCCGCGAATACCCGACTGGCAAAGTCACTTGGGTTACCCACAGCA
>DATIBX010000589.1:0-2965 GCA_035457105.1 Pyrinomonadaceae bacterium | reverse complement strand
GTCAAGACTGGCTCCGGTTCCCTCCCTTCGACAAGCTCTTCTCCAAACCAACTGAGACTTTTCTGTAATTGGACTACTTCGCCAATGACGATTATCGAAGGTGGGCGCACGCTCTCCGCGGCTGCGATGCCGGCGATGGTTGCTAAAGTTCCAGTCACAACCTGCTGTGATTCGTATGTTCCCCAACGGAGGACGGCGACAGGAGTTTCCGCTGACCTTCCTACGGCAATGAGTTGTTCGGTAATTTCTCGGAGGTGCCTGATGCCCATCAGCACCACAATGGAATCGGCAGCTCGAGCATTGAATAAATCTTCAGATAGCTTGCCGTCACCGGCATTTGCGCCAGTCAGAATCGCGATGGATGACGAAAGGCCTCGATGAGTTAAGGGAATTCCAGCATAAGCCGGCACTGCCAGCGCGGAACTAATGCCAGGTACAATCTCGAAAGCAGTGCCAGCCGCTCGTAAAGCAAGTGCCTCTTCACCACCTCTGCCAAACAGAAATGGATCACCACCCTTTAAGCGAACCACAAGCTTTCCTTCACCGGCTTTTGAAACGAGCAGCTCATTGATCTTTGATTGCGGAGTTTGAGTACCGCGACCTACCTTCCCGACAAAAATCCGTTCCGCATCCTCTTTCAAGTGATTCAACAGATCAGGGTTGACCAGGTAGTCGTAGATAACGACATCGGCTTTCCGCAGCAGTTCCAATGCTCTAACCGTCAACAAACCAGGATCGCCTGGACCTGCACCGACGAGATAGACCTTTCGCAGTCGTTCTGCGTTTGCGGTCCTCTGCATCTCTAGAATTCGTTCGATCGAGGCGTCGATCACCGAAGGATGTGCGGCGAGTGGCTCAGTAATCTGATAAGTAACTCCCGGATTCCGGTTCGCTGCTTCCTCAACTTCTACAGGGATATCACCGCGAGTATGTCTGCCCGGTGAGAGAAAGTAAGGATGAACAATGACGTGATTGGCGCCGCGCTTAACTAATTTGGCAAATCCGTCATCGATAGTTGGGCTCGCAATCTCCAGAAAGGCCGGCTCGACACACGCGAACGACCCGCGCCTGGCAATAAGTCGCGCCGCCTCGCGTACATCTGCATTTGCTTCTTCGCGACGACTTCCGTGCCCAACAACTAAGATGCCAATTTGTTTTTCGTGATTGGAGGTGAGGTTTTGATGAATGCTTGAATTCAGATCGTCATTCGGGCGTTTAACCCTCCGGGTCACCGCCTCGGTGATGTTGTTCTCTGAATTCCTCCCGACCACTACCTCGATCCTTTCTCTCAGCCATTACTTGTTTCAAACCGCGCACACGGAATTTCATGCCGCAACAGCAGCAACAACAACGAGCAGCGAATGAAAGGATTGTCGTCTTCATGTCAGAAGCGCGACTCTAGACAAGTCGGCCCCTTTGGGCAAGTCAATTCGATTTACGATCAGTTAAATAGAATTAAATAGAAACCGACTGCGACGGTTTTATGCGGTGGTAGTGAAAGGAATGGCTTGATTTAAGTCGAAGCGTAGTCTGCCAATCCAGAATCGTAAGAGACTGCGGCTTTGCACAAAAAGTTCAGTTCAGAAGTCGAGATTCTTTGCTCCGGAGGAGCAAGATGTGTATAGCACTCCGCCTTAGCTTATTATTCCGCTCCGTTAGGAGCGGCATTTAATTGAACACTCAATGCACATGGCGCTCCTAACGGAGCGCAGGTGTTATTAAAACGCGAGGCTATAAACATCGTACTCCTCCGGAGCACTTAGCTGCGAAATCGTGTCAAATCACTCTCTGTGCAAAGCGAGAGACTGCACTAATCCAAAAGCCTCATGTGATGTTTTCTTCCAAGACGCCACTCTCAACCAGAAATCTTATTGTCTTGGAGGAATTATGGGCACTACCTGGTTTAAGCGGCTCGAAAACCGCTGCTCACGCGCGACGATTAAACTACTAAACATTGAAGACCCAAACTCACGCGGACACAATATCGCAGTTCCACCTGGAACCCACATCGCCCTCGACATGAAGATTCCCTGGGCTCCCTGGTCTACGGACTTTCCAGGGAAACACATGGAACTTCAGGTTGATGGCGTCACTCGCTACTGGATCTGGCAGGCAACAAAGGGCGACGGCGACTTCATTCGGTATTCAACTGACACGGGCTGGCATGACCCCGGCGAACATGTTTTTGGCTACGCTGCCTCAGCCGCTAACATTTTTGAAGCCATTGGCGGCGCACTCTTCCAATGGGACGCCGAAGAACTGCTGGAATATGTCCTGACAGACCGCACCCTTGTAGTTATGGACAGCCACTTCGAAACAATTCCGATTCAACCTAAACCGACCGTACCTGCACACACCTTCATCAAGCGACTCGAAAATCGCACCACGGTTCCCGTAACACTTTTTAGCACCCGCACCCAGCAGACTATCACCGCTCCACCGGCGACATCGATTGTTGTGGACATGGAGGTACCGTGGGCGCTTGGACCGAACGACCTTTTGTTTCCCTTTCCTACCAATCACCTCGAGGTTGCAATCGGTGGTATAAAGCGTTTTTGGCTCTGGCAGCACGACAATCCAAATGACGGCGACTACGTTCGCTTTTCGACGACACCAGGCTGGATTCCTTTCAATAATCGTGTCAAAGGCTTTGCAGAAACGGGCGAGTGCCCGGGAGATCTGGTTTTTACAACCGGCCGCACCCTGATCGTCTCAAACACAGAAGTCGAGATGCAGCCAAACCCGTTGGTCCTCGATCAGCTGTTCAACCTGGTGCAGCCATTGCTGCATCCCGCGCACCGGACAGGTGAGACGGCCCAACAGTTACCTATTGATTCGGTACCAAAGCGATCGGCTGTCGCGTTTAGCATGGCTGGTCCGGTCTCAGATAGGTGGCGCAACGGCACGGCCGGGGCGCGCTTCACTTACAAGGAGACGGGTAAGCGCTATGAGTTTACGCTCGGCG
>DATIBX010000588.1:0-4041 GCA_035457105.1 Pyrinomonadaceae bacterium | reverse complement strand
GAGACGAATGCTGCCCAGAGGATTTCGTATTTCATGGGCCACCTGCGTAGTTGCCTGACCCACCGCCGCCAGAGATTCGCTCCTTCGCAACGTCCGCTCAGCTTCGGCCGCTTCTGTTGCATCCACCAGTGTGATGATCTGCCCCTGATCGCCGTCAATCGCTAACGGCGATGAGTACACATCGAACGACTTATCAACACCTTCGACCTGCACAACCCAGCGCCCGCGATACGTTGCGGCCGTTACCCGTGTTGCGGTCGCGGCTTCCAACAACTTCATCGCTCCCTCGGGCGCAAACTTTTCGAAGACTGACGAACCAATACTGGCATTCGGAAATAGTTTAAAGAATGCCGCGTTAGCACTTCTGATGCGGTCTTCTTTGTCTATCGCCGCGACTGCGCTGACCATTCCTTCGATTAACTGATTATTGAAAACGCGTTCACGTCTTGCGTCCAGGGTGCTACGTCGCATGTCGCGGAAGTGACGCTGTACTTGCCAAACGGTACCTGTCGCGACCAGCGCACCGAACAGCAAGGCAATTACGCTCCAAAGTCGAATTGATCCTCGTGCCTGGGTTTGGACCCGTTGTACTTCTTCAAAGGTTTGCTGTTGCTCAGTCTGGAGTGCCGTTTGTAGGTCAGTAATATCTTTATTGACGGTTCTAAATCCGGTAAATCCGTCGAGACTGTACTGTCGCAAATTTTGAGTCACGGCAATATAGGCCTGTAAGTGAACTTTAAATTCTTGCCAGGCGGGACTGTCCGACAGCGGGGGACGGTCCAGATTTGTAAATTTATCTCTGACGTCGTCGCGGGCGCTGTTGAGCTTGAGATCGAAAGGCGGTCCTAACTCGTTCCGCGACTCTGCCTGTTGACGATTTCGAGCCTCGTTGTCGAGTTTGGTGATCGCGAGTCGAAGTTCCAGTAAGAGACTTAACTGCGCCGAATTTCGGGAAGTTAGATCGCGCGCTCTATAGGCAACGTCATCCATCTTTCCTACACTCAGCAACCCCAGAGCGGATATCAGGGCCAGTAATATTAGAAAGCCAACGACCAGCGGAGAAATTGCACGAATCAATCCGCGCGAGGTCGGATCGGCCAGACCCCTTGAAGAATCTGAGAGACCGGTGCGCCGATAAACTGTTTCGGAGCGTTGTTCTTCGGACTTTGACATTGCCGTGCTTTTTGCTGACGCCAGTCGGGCCACTGAAGATTTTGACGAGTTAAGGTTTGGCGTCCATCCAATTGTCGCCAACACCCACGTCTGCAACAAGTGGTACATCCAGTGAGACGGCTGTCTCCATCTCGTGCTTTAAGATGGCCGCAACCTCATTTACTGATTTTTCCGGCGCTTCGACCAACAGCTCGTCATGAACTTGCATCAACAGACGCGCATCGAGGCCCGCGCGCTTCAGCTCTTCATCAACTCGCAGCATCGCAATCTTCACAATATCACTTGCGGTGCCCTGGATGGGCATATTGATGGCTTCGCGCTCTGCCGCTTTGCGAATATTTGCGTTCCTGTCTGTAATGCCGGGAAGGGGTCGAATTCGACCGTAGATAGATCTTACATAACCGCGCTCACGAGCATGCACCGGAACTTCATCCATGTACCGGCGTACGCCTTTGTAGGTATTGTAATAGTCTTCAATAACTTTTTTAGCTTCTTGCCGGCTGATGCCAACTCGCTGCGACAACCCCCACGGTTCAATGGCATAGGCGATGGCGAAATTGACGATCTTGGCGAAGCGCCGCGCTTCTTTTAATTCTTCAGCCGTCTTCGCGCCGAACACCAGCCGTGCGGTTCGGTCGTGAATATCCTCACCTTTCTGAAACGCCTCAAGCATTACCGCATCCTGCGTAATATGGGCAAGCAATCGTAACTCCAGTTGCGAGTAATCGGCGGAAATGATCTTATTTCCCTTCTCTGCCACAAACGCTTTACGAATTCTGCGTCCCATTTCGGTGCGAATAGGAATGTTCTGCAGATTGGGCTCGCTTGACGATAATCGCCCCGTAGCCGCGACGGTTTGATTCAACTGACAATGAATGCGACCGTCCGTTGCGATCTGTTGCGGTAGCGCATCGGTGTAGACGCTCTTGAGCTTATCAAGTTCGCGATAGTCAATAATCAAACGCGGTAACTCGTAACTCTGGGCCAACTCTTCGAGTACTGCCTTGCTAGTCGAGAGACGTCCCGTTGAAGTCTTGCGACCAATATCTATATTGAGCTCCGATAAGACCTCGCCTACCTGTTTTGGCGATCCAATATTAAACTCTCTGCCGGCCAGCTTATAAATATTGAGCGTCAGCTTGTGCAATTCCTGTCCAATAAAACTAGACAGGTCCGCAAGTACGCGCTGGTCCACCTTTAATCCGGCTCGTTCCATGCGAAATAAAAGCGGCGCGAGTGGCAACTCAATCTCAGAGTAGACTGTCTCGAGCTTTTTTTCGAGAATTCGCTCACGCAAGACTTTTGCAGTCTGTACAGTGAGATCGGCCGCGGTTGCAGTATGCCAGGAGATCTCGGACCAGTTTGCCGCGGGTGTATTACCGTTCTCGATCCCCAGCGCTTCACGAGCGAGGTCATTTAAATCGTACTTACTACGATTGGGATCAATCAGGTAACCCGCCAGAAATGTATCGTCCTTAACTCCTTCGAGCTTGATCCCGAACCCCTCGAGTAGTCCGACAGCTCGCTTTAGATCGTGAACCGACTTTTCAATAAGGCCGTTCTCCAAAACTTCTCGCAGAGGTGGAAGCGCGGCATCGAAGCCACCTTCAAACTTCTCGAGGTCAACATAAGTCGAGCTCCCCGCCTGAGTCGCAAAGGCGATGCCTCGAGCGGTGGAAAGTTCAGCAAAACATTCCTGCTGAGCATCACCAGAGGGCGTTGAGTCGGCGATGGCAATACCTACGTGCTCAGCGTCAAAGAGCGTTCTGGCTAAATTTTCAAGGTCGGTTTTTGTTTGTATGGTCCGATAGTTTCGTTCCGTCTCGACAGCCGCTGGACGAGCTTTCGCGGCATCCGCGTATTCGCGAGTGAGGAGCGAAAACTCAAGTTCGTGGAATAGTTCATAGGCAGCAGCGCGATCTGGCGGTCGCGTCCTCAGTGCTTCAAGCTCATATGGAACCTCTATATCTGTTCGAATACGAGCGAGTTCACGTGAGCGACGTATCAAGTCAGCGTTATCACGGAGCGACTCGCGATACGTTTTGTGTTTGACTTGTTCCCAACCATTTAAGGCTGCCTCTATTGAGCCAAACTGCTGAATTATTTGCACTGCCCCCTTGGAACCAATACCTGGCGCACCGGGTATGTTGTCAATCGAATCTCCCATCAAGCCGAGCAAGTCGACAAGCTGGTCCGCCGTAACGCCAAACTTCCTTTCAACCCAGGCTTCATCACACCACTCAATGGGCGGCACTGGTTCCTTGCGCTTCACCACCTGCGAATTTTGTCGCATGCAAATGATGTAGGGATCCTTCACCAGCTGGCACATATCTTTATCGTTCGAGACGATGACTGTCTGGAATTTTTGGCCAGCAAACTTATGGGCAAGGGCACCAATAACGTCATCAGCTTCGTAACCAGGCGAATTTATTACTGGAATATTGAAGACATCGCACAAACGAAAAATGTATGGGAGTTGCGAGGTGAGATCGCTGGGCATCTCTTCGCGGTTTGCCTTGTAGTCAGCGAAGGTTTCGTGTCGAAAGGTTTTTTCGCGCGACTCAAAAACGGCAGCAATGTAATCAGGCTGTTCCTCGCGGAGCAGCTTAATTAGCATGTTAGTAAAGATGTAAACAGCCTGTGTTACCTGACCTTGAGAAGTAGCCAACGGCGCTGCGCGGTTCTGCATCGGTGCATAAAATGCGCGAAAAATGTGCGACATCGAGTCGATGAGAAACACACGTTCAGGTCGATCAGTTTTTTTCGCAGCTTGTTTGGCAGGCATGTAAATGGATCATAGGAATGCAGCATGAGAGTGTCAAACATGCCTTTGATCTTGGGCTTTGGGCTTTGGGCTTTGGGCTTTGG
>DATIBX010000587.1:0-22701 GCA_035457105.1 Pyrinomonadaceae bacterium | reverse complement strand
AGGAATACCAGTCCAGCGAGCGATGACATCTTCTACGTCATCTCGCGTAACCTGGGCGGAAACCAATGCGTCTTCCTGACCCGAATATAGAGAGGAAGCATCACCATACGATCTGGACCACTCGTTCAATTCTTTCCAATCGGCAAGATTGCCCTGCTCTCGTCGCACACGAAGTTTCACGCGTGCGCCCGCTTCATCAATCACGTCGATGGCCTTATCAGGCAAAAAGCGGTCTGGAATGTAACGGTGCGACTGATAAACAGCCGCCTGCAGAGCGTCGTCCGTATAGCGAACCTGGTGAAAACTTTCATAACGTTCACGCACACCGTCGAGAATGCTTACTGCTTCCTCTTCTGAAGGTGGTGGAACTTTTACCGCCTGGAAACGACGTTCCAGAGATCGATCCTTCTCGATCGATTTGCGAAACTCGGCTGGCGTGGTCGCGCCGATACATTGAATTTCGCCGCGCGAAAGTGCCGGCTTCAGAATGTTCGCAGCATCGAGCGAACCTTCGGCCGAGCCAGCGCCAACGAGTGTATGGAGTTCATCGATGAATACGATGTACTGAGGATTCTCGACTAACTCTCTCATGATCTGTTTGAGACGTTCCTCAAACTGACCGCGGTATTTTGTGCCGGCCACAATCAAGGAGAGATCTAATGACAGTATTCTCTTGTTTTCGAGGAAGGATGGAACGTCGCCGCGGACGATGCGTTGGGCCAAGCCTTCAACGATCGCCGTCTTGCCAACGCCAGGCTCACCTATCAAAACCGGATTGTTCTTGGTTCGACGGCAAAGGATCTGGACCAATCGTTCGATCTCAGCCTCACGACCAATTAAAGGATCCAGCTTGTCATTTCCTGCATCGTCCGTAAGATCGCGTGAAAACTCTACCAGGTGCGGAGTGTCTTTTTTCTGAGAAGCGCGAGCATCGGAACCAGACTGTCTGGCAATTTCGTCACGTACCGCGTTCAAACGCAAACCGCGCTCGTAAAGAATCTCCGCGGCCATTGAGCGCTCTTCACGCAGCAAACCGAGTAACAAATGCTCAGTTCCGATATGGCGATGCTGCAACCGATCGCTTTCCTCATGCGCAAAGGCGAGGACATGCTTCGTCTCCGGCGCGAGCGGCAACTCGACCGAAGTCGAGATCTTTTCTCGCAGCAGAGTACGACCCTCGATCTCTTTGCGGATCGATTCGATTGAAACCTGGGCGCGGGGGAAGAATCTGCCGGTTAAAGTCTTGTCTTCACGCATCAAGCCCAACAGCAAGTGCTCCGGTTCAATCGCAGGAGCGCCAAACTGTGAAGCTTCATAACGCGCAAAAAAGATTACACGGCGGGCCTTTTCTGTATAACGTTCGAACATCGTGTTTTTTGTACTAACAGGTCCTTATGATTACCATGCCGGGCCAAACAAGAGCACCCGGCAGTTGTTTGGCATTATAACCCATGAACGAAGGGTCAAAAAGCATTGTCTTCCTTTTAGATAAACTCTTAACAATGTTTTCCTTTCAGGCGACCCGTTTAAAGGGGCCTTAGACGACCTCGTTCTAAGATCAAAACGCGATCACAGACTCGCGAAAGCCCTTCGTTGTGCGTCGCAACTATCACAATTGCTGAGTGCTTATGAGCATATTCCACTAATACGCGCCCAATTTCCGCCCCAATTGAAGAATCCAGATTCCCGGTCGGCTCATCAGCAAGTAACAACTTTGGTCTCGTTACCAAAGCGCGCGCTACAGCAACCCGCTGCTGCTCGCCACCAGAAAGATGGGCGATTTGCGACCCAAACCGATCACCAAGTCCAAATTCTTCCAAAAGCTCTTTGGCTCGTTGGCTCGACTCAACCCTGGACTGACGGGAAATCATCAGCGGCAACATGACATTTTCAATCGCAGAAAGATCCTGAAGCAGGTAATGAAACTGAAAAATAAAACCGACCGACTCTTGACGAAACGATTCGAGAGCCGATCTCGGCAACTTCAGAACCTCGATTCCGCCGATCTGAACCAGCCCATGATCAGCCTCATCCAGGCCGCCCAGTATTTGGAGCAAGGTCGATTTCCCCGCCCCAGACGCGCCCATAATGGCAATTGCCTCTCCAGGCTCGGCACTAAGCGAAAGGCCTGCCAACACCTCGAGTCGACTGCCAATCGCAGTCACGTAACTTTTCCTCAAGTCGACCACTGCGAGCGCTCCGTGACTTGGATCGCTCAGACTTTGAGTCGTCGAATTTTGATCAGCAACTTGCATAGATCAGACCGAATCCCGCAACACTTCGATTGGTCGCGTTTGTGAAGCCACTCGAGCTGGATAGATGGTGGCAAGCACGCTTAACACTAAGGCCACGAATGCAGCCAGGACCGCTTCGCTCAAGTGAACATTTAGGGGAACATTGCTAATCGAGTACACATCTGAGGGGAGGCTAACAATCTTGTAGTAGTTACCAGCGACACAGGCCGCATATCCAAGGACGAGACCAGCAATTGCTCCAATTAGACCAACAATCGCCCCTTCAATGACAAATAACAACATCACACCATTTCGACGCGCACCCAGCGCAGTCAAAATTGCGATGTCACGCCGTCGTTCAACGACGACGAGGATCAGCATGCTGGTGATATTGAGTGACGCAATGGCAATGATTAACCCAATTATGAAAAGGCCCATCCTGCGTTCAAGTGCAAGTGCGGAAAACAACGGTTGATTTGCTTGTTGCCAATCGATCACCGTGAAAGTATTGCCGACTTGTTTGCGAATCAACTCGGCTGTCTTACCGACGTTATCCACGTCTTCGACTTGTACGCTGACGACACTACCGGAATGATTATTGTCCGACAGTGCGTTGGCTGTATCTAATGACACATAGATCCAGGTTGAGTCGTACTCAAATAAACCAGAGCGAAAAATTCCTGCGATTCGAATTTTTCTTATTGCTTGAGCTGACGATGAGGAGAAGCGATTGGCAGGAATAACCTGGATAGTATCGCCAACCGCTACGCCTATTCGGACAGCTAACTCATTTCCGACGACGCCACTCGGCACTCCAGCGCCTGGATGGTCCAGAATCGGCGCTGAAAATCCAGCTTGAATCCAACTCTCCGGAATTGTCTGATGGTCTTTCTCAACGCCACGAATAACTGCATAAGCAGAATGATTGGGCCCTTGGACCAGAGCCCCGTCGTAGGTCGTACGTGTAATATTCGTGACGCCGTCGATCTTCGCTAATTGCAGCGAGTCAATTGTTTGTTGTGAAAGCTGTTGAGAGAGTTCTCGGGGAATGATTGAGATATGTGATGTGCCCTGCAAGATTTTCTTTCGCATCTCGTCGCGAAAACCATTCGAGAGTGCAAAAGCGATGATCAAAGCAGCCACGCCTAACGTAATGCCCAGGATCGCTGCGATCGACGTCGCCCTCGCCAGCTTTCGCTTTCGTCTCGATCGTAAGTAACGCAGAGCGAGAAATAGTTCGTAAGGCATTCGGTTCATGAAGTTGGGCCAGGCGTACACTTTTTAGTGTCTTCTGGCCTATTTTCAGGTAATAGCTTCTTTAAATCGGGGTTGTCATTAGCTGTATTGTCGGTTAGTGGTCGGAGCTCGAAAATCGTTTCCGATACGCGTTTGAATCTAAAATGTTGGTCGAGGGACGCTATGACGGGAATCTCATCACGCTGCCAACTACAAACCAACCACCATCGGGGATCGGTGTCGACGTAAACGTGACGCCCCTGGTTCAAGTAACCCTCGATCATCGACAAGAATCTATCGCCGGGCCAGCCGCCGCCTGTACCAATAGTCTCCCAACGACCAGCGCCAATTGAAGCCCAATAAGTTACTGCGATTGTTTGCGCCCCTGAAATCATCACAGCATCAGTTGGAAGTCCCACCAAACGATGTTTGTATTCCTTACTCATCGCGCGCCGCTCAATAAACTCATAGCTAACAGGCCTGATCAGAAGTCCAAACGTTGCCGCCAAAGCCAGGATGAAAAGTACACAGACGGCAGCGGCGATCCGGAAACTATGCACCCGTCTGGCGATGATCCGAAGCAACCAATGAGCAGCGAGGGGCGCCAGGCCTGGTAAACCAGTCAAAAAATATCTCCAATTTACCGTCGTGCTGTAGTTGAGAATCAAGAGCAAATCTGAGGCGAATGCGACTAACCATAAGAGGAGCATTGGCGACAGACGCCGTGCACGCCATTCGAGCAAGGGACTCCAGGCTAGAGTCAGAAACACAAGTGGAGCTGTAATGAAGAGATAAATAACAAACGGCAACAAATTTGAGAGCGACACCGGGTGTCGTGCTGACTCATCGCGCATCGATTCGCGCCATCCGTACCATGACCAACGGTAATGCGGATCAGACAACATCCAGTATCCAAACCAACCGAAAGCCACTACTAAGCAAATAAGACATGACAGAAGTACGAACAGGATCTCGCGTCGCCTTAGTTTCCAACCCAGGACAAATGGAGCGAGTAAGAGCCAGGGAAAATAGAACCCTATTGTCTCACGCAAGTTGACTCCGAGACCGAGAAGCGCGCCTCCAGCGACCACCAACCAAAAGCGTCGTTCAGTAACACCCTTAAGGTGAATAATGATCGCAACCGTCAGTAAGAGAACGGACGGTACATCCGTCATCACTTGTCCGCCGTAGAGCACAAAGACAGGCGAAAACACAACCAGCAGAGCGGCAACGGTGGCCGTGTAAACAGACTTGCTAACCGTTCGCGCCAGAATCCAACACGAAATGACGGCGAATGGAACCTGGGCCACCACAGCGTATTTGAAAATCAGATATGCGTTCTCAGGCTGTACACCAAAAAGCTTCCGCGCCACAACAAACAGAGTATGGTTGGTGAAAATAAACAGGTTGCGACCGAGCGCCATGGATGAGGGATAGCCGGCGAGTGAAAGGATCGTGTAGTCCATCCCGTCCCAATCACCGATGAACGGATCGACAAAATAAAGCACAAGAGCAAGCGCGATTAGCGACGGTATGAGCCACCAGGGCCATAGACGCCAGAATGATGTGTTGGCGAAGTCGTCCGGCTGTACTTTTTCAGGCGTGCTTGTCGTCAGGTATGTTTGGATCAACGAGTTGAGCTTTGACTGGCACTTCAGGGCGCTTGATCATCTTCACGCGATTTCCCTGCGCATTGTACTCAACCTCGTCCATGATGTTGTAGATGAGGAGAACACCTCGACCTGAGGTTCTGAAGAGATTTGCTGGATCGCAAGGATCGGGAATCTCACGAATATCGAAACCTTCGCCTTCATCTTCGACGGTGAAGCTCGCTTCGCGGGGCGAGAGTTCGGCGGTAATTCGCAACAGCTTGGTGGGATCGTTCTTATTGCCGTGCTTAACCGCATTTACAAAGGCTTCGTCGAGCGCAATAAAAAGATTCGACCTTTCGGGCTTAATCAGACCGAGTTTTGAAACTCGTTCCTGCAGATATTCAAGCACGCCATTCATCAGCGCAAGATCGCTGGGCAGCTCAAATTCAATTTTTTCATGAACATGCGGCAGTAACTCGGGATCGTCAACATATCGCAATTTATACGAAAGTGTTTGCTCGACAATCTCTCGCAATTCTTCGCGATTATAAGGAAGGCGCAAATAATTGGCCGCGCCCATTTTGAAAGCTTTGATGATCCCGGATTCCGGCGGCGTAATTGGTGTGACCAGGTGTTTCCGCTGAAGATCCCCAATCGGCTTTCCATTAACCTCTGCTTCGGAAAGATCGCTGATAACCAGGTCAAACTGGTCGAGGTCATCACGGGCGAGTGCCTTCTCCCGTTCCCCGGTGACGACAACGTCGTGACCAAGCCTGCCGAGAACTTGTTCTAGGAGAGCTCGCAACTCATCGTTGTTGTCGACGACGAGAATCCGGCGTTTTTCCATCCAACTCCAATCCAAATCGAGGTTGTTGAGGAGAGTCCAGCCGCTATACAAAGCACTGTACGAAAATCTTTCGCGCTCCGTTCGCGAATATATCAGAAACCATTAGAACCCAACAGACGGGCGGGCATGGCGGCAGCAGTCGCTCACCGAGGCCTTAGCTTGCTAAACTACGCCTCCCATCCTGCTCAATGGCTAAAAAAGGGAAGTTAAAAACAAATCTTGAGTACTTTGCAGCCCGTTTTGTGCTGGCGATGCTGGGTCTGCTGCCTCCATCAGTAGCAATGGCGGTGGGACAGATGTTCGGCACCTTAGCCTATTTCGTCGCGGGCAATTTACGTAAAACCGGGCTTCGGAATCTGGAACTGGCTTTTCCAGAAAAGACTCTCGACGAGCGCCGCGCCCTTTTAAAGGGTTGTTTTTTGAACTTAGGGCGAGTCCTGGGTCTCTTCAGTCAACTTTCAGCGCGTTCAGCAGATTCGCTTCGAGCATTGATTGCCCCTGAAGGTATAGCACATCTCGAACAAGCAAAAGCCGAAGGAAAGCCGCTGATCCTGTTTACCGCTCATTTGGGGGCCTGGGAACTAACGAGCTTTGGACTCTCGTTAATTGGCCATCCATTTAGTTTCCTGGTGAGACGAATTGACAATCCCGCAGTCGAAGAGTTGGTCGATGAAATCCGGATGAGATTCGGAAATCAAACGATGGACAAACTCGCCGCGGCCAGATCGATGGTGCGGCTCCTAAAGTCGGGACAAGTGCTGGGTCTACTGTTGGATCTTAATGTGCTCGATGATGAGGGTATTTTTGTCGATTTCTTCGGCGTCCCCGCCTCAACCAATTTCATTACAGCTAAACTGGCACTGCGCACGGGTTCCACAATTCTGCCGGTGTTTGCGCCATGGGATAAGCAACGCAAGAAGTTTCTTCTGCAAGTACAACCCCGCGTTACAACAGAGCTAACTGGTGATGAGGAGACCGACGTTCGCCGCTTAACGGAAAAACTTTCTCTGATCATTGAGAATGAGATTAGAAACTATCCGGATCAATGGCTTTGGATCCATAAGAGGTGGAAAACCAGACCGCCTGGGGAACCAAGCATTTACTGACAGTTAACACACATTCGATCAGATGGAATTATCGGCGGAAGAAAAACTCTCTGGCGCGCGTTCGATTGAAGAGCGCGTCAGGAAGGCATACGAGTTCGCGGACCTCTCGGATTATTCATTCAAAGATCGAATTCTAATTCGCGCCGGCGATCTTGTCTTCTATATCCTGATTAGCCTGATTGGATGGTCGTCGCAAATCGAAGTTGAAGGTTGGACCAATTACGAAGCGGCAAGCAGCAATGGCAAGCTCCCAATCTATACATTTTGGCACGATCGCATCTTCATGATGACGTACTTTTGGCGACGCCGGAAAATTGTAGTGATGACTTCACGCAGTTTTGATGGTGAGTACATTGCGAGATTCATCCAACGATTTGGTTATGGCGCTGCCAGAGGATCGAGTACTCGCGGAGGAGTAGGAGCGATTGTTGAAATGGCTCGGCTAATGCGAGCGGGTTGCGCGACCGCCTTTACGATTGATGGGCCAAAAGGGCCCCGACATATTGCGAAAATGGGAGCAGTGTTGTTGGCGAAGAAATCGGGTCATCCGATTTTACCGATGACAGTCTCAGTGAAGAAATTTTGGCAGGCGCCTAGTTGGGATATCTTTCAAATTCCGAAGCCTTTTACGCCTGCTCGAGTTTTTCTGGCCCCGCCCATTAATGTTCCCGCAGATGCCGATGATGCCATTTTGAAGGCAAAGCGTGATGAGCTCCAACGTGTGCTCGACGACCTGGACCGCCGGGGTGAATCTTGGCGTCACTCCAACTAAACAATCCACAGATTACGCCGATTACTCAGATTTCCTCTTAGCAAAGGCTTATCTATTCGGGGATAACGCAGGTCGCTACCTGTTTAGATCAAAACCCTACAACTTTAGCTGACGTTTATGCATCGACGTATCATTCGCTCTCCTGAAAAAACCGATCGAAAGGCTAATTGGATGAAGTCAATATTGTCACTGGCACTGTGTCTCGCGTTTGTCTCAGCAACTCAGGCGCAATCTCAACTGAAACCACCAACAGAGTCCGCCATGGATCGTTTTCTGCGCTACGTTAAGATCGACACGCAGTCGCAGGAGGATCAGACAACAGTTCCCAGTACCAGAAAACAACTCAACCTCGCTAATCTGCTCGCGAAAGAACTGACAGCCCTCGGGACTCAAAATGTCAGGGTTAGCGAATTTGGAATTGTTTATGCAACGGTTCCAGGCAATCTTCCAGACAACTCGAGAGTTCCAGTCGTCGGTTTTATCTCTCACATGGATACATCACCTTCAGTTTCGGGTGCGAATGTTACGGCGGTCATTCATAAAAATTACCAGGGTGGCGATATCGTATTGCCGAAAGATCGAACGCAGGTCATAAGCGTAGCCAAGAATCCAATCCTCAAAGAAATGATCGGCGACGACATCATCACGGCCGATGGAACCACGCTCCTAGGTTCAGATGACAAGTCGGGTATAGCGGCGATCATGACGATGATCGACACGTTGGGCCAGAACCCGCAAATTAAACATGGCACCCTCGCAATCGCGTTTACGCCGGACGAGGAGGTGAGCGGCGGCATCGAAAAATTCGATGTAAAAAGCTTCGGAGCCAAAGTAGCGTACACGGTCGATGGCGGAGAGTTGGGCGAGATCAGCAACGAAACATGGAGCGCACGCACAGCGACCGTAACTTTTCAAGGAAAGAGCACCCATCCCGGCAGCGCAAAAGGAATCATGATCAATGCCATGTACGCGCTGGCCGATTACCTCGATCGTTTTCCACACGACATGCTGCCGGAAACAACTGAGAAACGTGTCGGCTTCGTCCATCCTTACGCGGGAGTCATCGACGTCGAAACCTCCAGCTTGAAAATTCTTTTGCGAGACTTTGATCTCAGCGGACTCGACGCTAAGGAAAAATTGCTGCGCGATATGGTGACGCAAACCCAGGCGAAATTTCCAGAAGTCAAAATAAGTATCGACGTCAAAGAAGACTACAAGAACATGAAGGAAGTTCTAAAAGACTTTCCGCAATTGACCGATAACGCAATGGAAGCAGCGCGTCGAGCCGGCGTAAAGCCATTCTTGAATCCAATCCGAGGCGGCACCGATGGGGCTCGTTTGACCTTCGAGGGCCTACCGACTCCAGATCTCTTTACCGGTGGAAGCAATTTCCACGGTAAGTTGGAATTCAATTCGAGACGTGGGCTGGAAAAGACGACGGAGACGCTCATTAATCTGGTACAGATATTTGTCGAGCAGAACCCCTGAAATGTGTCATTGGTCATTGGACATTTTCATTTGTCATTTGACCCGGCTTTGAATTATCGCTCGCAGCCTCAATAATAGGCTTCGTGCAAGCACCTGAACCAAAATCTACTTTTCGTAGTGGCTACGTGGCCTTACTGGGTCGACCGAATGCCGGTAAGTCCACACTGCTTAATAAACTTGTTGGCGAAAAGATCGCCGCCGTATCAGATAAGCCGCAAACAACTCGTTTTGCAATCAAAGGCGTCATAACTCGGCCTCAAGGTCAACTTGTCCTGGTCGACACTCCAGGAGTTCATCAACCAGGATATGAATTAAACCGCCGAATGATGTCGGCTGTTCAAGATGCGCTCATGTTCGTCGATCTTGTTTGCCTGATTCGCGACGCTTCCGTCTCAACGGGTAACGGCGACCGATTTGTCTTGGACCTGCTTAAACGTTCGGAAAAACCTGCGCTCTTACTACTAAACAAGATAGACAAGCTCGAAGACAAAAGCGCTTTGCTGCCCCTCATTGATTGGTACCAAAAGGAATTGGACTGGAAGGAGATTGTTCCCATCTCAGCGCTGAAAAATGAGCTCACCGACATTCTGGTAGAGAGCTGTTTAAAACACCTGCCGGAAGCTGAGCCCATTTTTTCAGAAGACGAACTGACTGATCAGTCCGTGCGCGTACTCGCTTCGGAAATAGTGCGAGAGAAAATACTGCGCGTTACCGGAGATGAAATTCCTTACGTAACTGCCGTTGTTACGGAACGTTTCGAAGAGGTCCGGGAGGATTTCACCAAAATTTATTGCGTAATAGTCGTGGAGCGACCCTCGCAAAAGAAGATAGTGATTGGCAAAGGCGCTGCCCGTCTCAAAGAGATTGGTATTCAGGCGCGACGCGACATCGAGAAACTATTGGACCATCGCGTCCATCTCGAATTATTTGTCAAAGTAGAAGACGACTGGCGTAATAACAATCAGCTGCTGAATGAGTTTGGCATTGGCGGGTGATTAGCCGGACCATAGCGAGTTGAAGAGCCATGTTGGACCATTGGTACGCCCTGGATATTGTGATCGAACCTGAAGGTCACGAGGCTGTCGAGTATGCCTTGATGGAAGCGGGCGCCCTTGGCACTGAAACCAGCGAGCATAACGATCGCGTTACCGGTTATTTCGAGAAGCTACCGCAGCGAGAGAGAGTACGAGAAGAACTGGCCACCTCTCTCCAGCTTTACAATCTCCCAACCTCAACCACCAGGGAGATGGAAATTAGAGAGATCGAAAACCGGGACTGGCTTGCCGAGTGGAAGGAAAGCTGGCAACCAGTCGTCGTCGGCCGATTCGTGATTTCACCGCCCTGGACCAAACCGATCGTTGGACCAGACCAATTCACAATCTTCATTGAGCCAGGGATGGCTTTTGGAACTGGTACGCATGAAACCACACGACTCTGTTTGCAGGCGATTCAAAAATACTATGAAGGCCGGAGCTTTCTTGATGTTGGCACGGGGACGGGAATACTCGCGATCGCCGCAGCGAAGCTTCATCCCAGGTTCCGCGTTACGGGTTGTGATACTGACCCAATGGCGGTGGAAATTGCCCGTGAGAACGCTGCTGCTAACGGCGTGGCGGACACTACCGAGTTCTTTGTGGGCTCCGTCGATGAATCAACCACCTCCGCAGATATGGTCTGCGCAAATCTGACTGCCGACGTGATTTTGCCGCTGCTTCCGACTCTAATTCGGCTTACGTGTGGCAGATTAGTTCTTTCGGGAATCCTGGACACGCAAGCGGAATCAATTGAAGCTCGGTTACAAGAAATTGGCATTACCAGTGAATACGAAATCACCCGGGATGGCGAATGGGTCTGTTTTGTGGTGTAGGTTTGTGCAGGTACCGGAACGCGGTAGCGCCGGACCGCCCGCGTTATTGCAAGTGTCGAGCGTAACCCGACGCTACCGCGCTTCGGTACTGACCGGTACCAACCGGATGCTTACGAGAATTTCATTTTAACTATGACTCGTCGAAGATTCTTCGCACCAGTTGAAGCCTTCAACTTCAAGCAACAGACAGTGGTCCTGGGCTCTGACGAAGCTCGTCACCTTAAGGATGTCCTTCGTCTTAGAGTTGGAGATGAATGCTTCGTGTTCGATGGAACTGGGAAAGAGTTCCGCTGCTTAGTTGCAGTCCAGTCTCGCGACGTAACGCAGCTCGACATCCTGGAAAAAGTGGATCCACCGAGCCAGGAATCTCCGTTATCAATAACTCTGGCTGTCGCGTTGCTCAAAGGTGAAAAGTTTGATTTGGTCGTTCAAAAAGCGACGGAACTGGGAGTCACTGAAATCGTTCCCATCTCCACCCGTCATGCCGATATTCAGTTACGAGATAAAGGCGATGCGGCGAAGCGTGTGATGCGTTGGCAACGAATCGCTCTCGAGGCGGCAAAGCAATCTGGACGGGCAGTCGTACCGGTTGTCGCTGAGCCGAAAGATTTGTCTGTGTTGATCGAGACTACAAAAGCCCCGTTTCGAATCATGTTTTCCGAAAAATCTGGAAGACAATTGAATTCCATATCGACTGTCGCCCCGGCTGACAATTCTGTTTTGGTTCTGGTTGGGCCAGAGGGAGGCTGGGCCGACGAGGAAGTTGCGCTCGCACTTGAATCCAGTTGGCAAGTTGTCACATTAGACGGGAGAACGCTCCGTGCGGAAACAGCAGCGATTGTGGCCGTCACTCTGGTCCAACACAGGTTTGGAGATCTCAAGTAGGGTCAAGACCGGGGGCCAGGGTCGTTGGATAATTATGATCTGATAATATCTGATAATTCTGATTTGATAATTGAGAATTGCTACTTTACTTTGCCCCTGACCCTGTTCCTTGCACATTGATGCCTAGAAAGAATGATGACCGATGGGCAATTGGCGCTGATAAACGACCAAACAAACGTAACGACCTCAATCGGCAATATCAATTCTCAAATCTCAAATCATAACTATCAAATTGCACCTCAGATCCCTGATCGCTAGCCTCTGACCCTGATCCCTGTTCCTTGACCGGGAGACGCTGACAGTTTCAAAATGGGTTCGGAACAAAGCACACAGACAGCACGTTTTGAAACTAAGAAGATTTTCAAGGGGACTCACTGATGTCGCAAACCAAAGATGACGCTGTTTCAAAGGCCAGAAAAGATCTGGCAAAACGCCTAAACGTTGAGGAAAACGCCATCAAAGAGAAGTCGACTGACGACGTCGATTTCCCAGATATGGCTTTGGGCGCGGGAACAGAAGACGAAATGAGCGGTCAAATGTTAACTAGGGGCTGGCGGATTCGCCTTGACTCGGCCGGCAAAACTTTTGAATATCGAGCTGACAAAAACCAGGTTAGGCTCTTTAACTTCAAGGGAAAGAACTACAAGCTGTGATTCTCAGCATCCGATTTATCCGTTGGGAGTCGTAACTGCACTATTAATTGAGGTACCAGGTAATGAATCGCAATAACTTTCTTCCACACGTCGCACTCGCCATAGTTCTTGTCCTTGTAGCCGCATTCGCTGGTCAACTGCGTCGCTGGCAGAAGCAGTGGAAGTCACAAGTGATGATCATACCTGTTGAAAAGAAACGACCCACGACAACGGACGAAATCGCCCTAACCGACAATCAACATCTGGGCCGTCCGGAAATTCTGGTGCGATTCAAACCGGGCACTAGCGACGCCACTATCAATAGAATTACTTCCCAACTTAATGATCGCGTAGAAGATCGCATTGAGAATGTCACCGGGCTCGATGCTATTGACGATCTCGACAACGAGAACGCGGCGGAACTGGTTGCTCAATACAGCAAAATGCCCGAAGTCGAATATGCCGAAGAGAATTATCAGATCAGCCTTGAGGCTGTGGAAGGACCATTAGTCCCTGTACTTCCGCATGATCCACAGTTTAGTGATCAGTGGGCTCTTTCAAATGAGGGTCAGCGAGGCGGTAAGGAGGGAGCCGACATAAGTGCTCCTCTGGCGTGGGCCACCACGACCGGCAGAGATAACGTGGTTGTCGCAGTGCTCGATAGTGGCGTCGATTACCACCACGATGATCTTGCCAATAACATGTGGGTGCGACCCGCGAATATGGCGCCTTATCACGATGACGATCTCGGCACCATCGACGACGAAAACGGGTTTGACGCAACCGAAGACAACTCTGACCCGATGGACGATAACGGACACGGCACGCACTGCGCGGGAATTATCGGCGCTGAAGGTAGTAATGACATTGGCATTGCCGGAGTAAATTGGACTGTCCGAATTATGCCTCTCAAATTCATGAATGCCGGTGGATTCGGTACTACCAAAGATGCTATCGAGGCGATCAACTATGTCATCGAGCGGAAAAAAGCGGGCGTCAACGTACGTATCATTAGCGCGAGCTGGGGCTCCACGCAAAAATCTCGCGCGCTCGAAGACATCATCCGCAGGGCCTACGAGGAAGGTATCTTATTCGTAGCTGCGGCCGGAAACTCGAGCACCAACAACGATCGAAACCCGCATTATCCTTCCAGTTACAACGTGCCAAATGTCGTCAGTGTTGCTGCTCTGGATCGAAACGATCAGCTCGCGTCCTTCTCAAACTACGGACCAAAAAGTGTCGCGATAGCTGCACCAGGAGTGGACATTCTTAGCACCTGGCTAGGTAATGAGTACGAAGAGAAGTCCGGAACATCAATGGCGACGCCGGTGGTGGCAGGAGTTGCGGCTCTAATGTTGGCCCATGAACCGGGCCTGAGCGTCGATGAGTTGAAGAAGAAACTTTTAACTTCAGTCGATAAGCTTGATGCGCTTTCAGGCAAGGTCACTTCAGGTGGACGAATCAACGCCGCCAAAGCAGTGGAATAGACGTCAGAGGTCAGGGGCCAGACTTCAAGGGCCGGATTATTTGATATTGATGAATTGATATTTGAGAATTTCTAATTCGATGACGGGGCAAATTGCAGGTAAGTGATCGCTAGAAATTCTCAAATATCAATCGATAATTATCAAATAATCTGACCAATCTGCCCCGAGTCCTGACCGCTGATCACCTATTCCGGTTGGGCCAACTTTTTCTTTCCCTCTAATGCTTCCAGATAAGCACCGCCCTTAACCTCGCCAATTTTTATCGCCTCTTCAAACTCTTTCGCGGCTTCAACTTTGTTATCGAGAAACGCATTGATTCGTCCCATCGATTCATGCGCCCGGGATAAGACCGCCTTGTCCGTTTCCGGCGAAGCAGACTGCACTGCCAGTCTGTAATGGCCCAGAGCCCGATTCAACCTTTCGTCTCTTATAGTTTCATCAGTCGCGTCCATGGCAGCGAGGCTTGCCGTCTGGCCCAAGGCGAAGAAGATTCTGGGTTCTCGAGGATAACTGGCCAGCATTGATTTCAACTTTGCTTCGGCGTCGTTGTAATCCTTATTCCGCAGCGTTTGCTCTACAGTCGTCAACTCTTTTACTAAACCTGCGTCGCGAATATTCTCCGATGAGTTGTCCAAATCGGCGCCTGCTTTGCGCGCCGCTGCCCGAGCGGCACGAGCGGCAACCGCTCGCTGACGCGCTTCAGCGTACTCGGCTGGACGCTTTGCTTCTCGAGCTGGATCAAATGATGCGATCATGTCGGGGAAGAAATTTGCGATATCAAACCCTGACGAGTCAACTCCCTTGAGTTGATCGGCAAAGAAGAAGGACAGTACGGCTCCCTTTTCATATTCGTCTGCCAGTCGCGCTACAGTCTCGTCCTTAATTTCCGCTACCTGAGCCTGGGTTGTCTTGGTGATTGCCGCTCGTGCTGGCTCATCTTTTGCGCCCTGCAATTGACGGCGCACATCTACCGCGAGTAGTTCCAGCCGCCGCTGTTCGTTATATCGGGCATCGGCCGCGGCCACTAACGAGCGACTCACACTCAGGAAAACATCTGGACTTACTTCGGCTCCTGCTTTTTGTCGTTCATCAAGTATCAGCTTAACTTGATCTCGACGATCGGCGATCTCTTTGTTAAAACGAAGGACGAGCGCGTCAATCACATACTGGAGATAAGCCCGGATCAATTCAGAGGATCCAGGTTCAGTCCCTTCAGGCACAATTGCGTAATAATCATCGCTAATTACTCGAAAGTTTATGGCCCCTGGCGCAGCGAGCAAATCTGGCAAGACCAAAAAACGACGATCTTTTTGATGAAGAGTAAATCGCTTGACCTTGCTGTCGCTCTTTTTGTTTCCGGTGTTCTTTACTTCAACCCGTACGTTAGTCACTGTAATGGGCCGCGTGTGAAGATAGCTAAGTATGGATCTAACCATCTCCGCAGTTGGCGCTCTTAATCTGTCACCCTCAGCCTGATACGCACGCGTGTAACTCACCATCTGTTCATCGATTCCGGATCGTCGATAGAATTCCTGGACCAACGGTGCAAAGTCCAAAACTTCTAAAAGTCCCGCCGGCAAATCCTCTGATTTGAGCGGAGCCTCCAATCCAGGAGGTGGACCAAGTGCAAGTGCGAGCGAAACATAACGCGATGCCTGGTCTGCCGGAGTTGCAGCCGTTACGAGACGATTCCGCTCATAGAAATTGCGTAACCGTTGTCTCAAATCGGGATCGAGATTAGCCAGATCCTTTCGAACCTTTGACCGGAAAGCTGAAGGTTCTCGCCCACTTGCAACGGAATCGAGTCCGGCCACTTCCAGCGCGGCCATGACGACGATCAATCTTGGATCGGTATCAAACTGAACGCCGTATTCGCTGAGATCGAAGGCGACGGGCTGCCTATCCGGCTTGGCCGGTTGCTGAGTAGGGCGCGGGGAACTCGCGGGAGTTTGCGCGCAAATCATTACTGACAAGGAAAGAAGCAGTAAAACGCTCAATAAAAACTGGTTCATATCTGATAGATTTAAGAAGTTGCGAACAGGGTTTAGTCGAGAAAATAGATGCGCTAAGCGAGTACGTCGATGCCAAACCAGCCTAGCCAGACGATTGGCGGTGACGTCGAGTCCGATATAAACGCAACGCCCGTAATGTTAGCGGATATGCAATGACTGAACAAACGACCGAGAGAACCAAGCCGCCCACTGCAAAAGGTTCAACAATATACCGGCTTTGTGAAGCGAGACGTCTATAGTACTCACCCGAAAAAATCTCCGGATCCTTCAAAAGCTCTACGCCTTCCTGAGGAATATGCCATGGACGGCCCAGGATAAAGGCGCCGACTCCATAAGATGCGACGATAATCGGCACGAGTGTCAGGAACGGATTGTTGATGAATGTACCCGTGTAGATGGCTACTTTATTGAAACGAAAAATGAACGCCAGCAAGGTAGCAAGAATCGTGTGAAGACCGAGGAATGGCGAGAAGGCGATGAAAACGCCTATTGAAAAGGCAAGCGCCGTCCGCTCGGGTGGATCGTCGATCGCGAGCAGACGGCGAATGGTGCTACGAAACATTTCTAAACAGGCTTACTAGGTCTGTTAGCTGACATCAAACGCAACAGACACTTGCCTGTTCTACTCAAAACTCTTCAGGGCTTCAGCCTCGTTGTCGTAAGCATCGAAAACGGTAAGCAACTTTGTAATGACCAATAAATTTTGGATCCGATCGGTCAAATTCAAAAGTTTCAATTGTCCACCTTGACGACTCACCGTCGTATAGTTGGCGATTAGCTCACCAATTCCACTTGAGTCGACATAATTGACGCCGCGTAGATTTAGGAGAACCTTTTTCTTTCCCTGTTCGGCAAGCGATCGAATGGCATCTCGCAACGAGATGCTACCTTCACCGATCCGGACTGCACCATTCAAATCCAGGATGGTGACATCTCCGGCTTGTCGCTCTTTCACATCCAGCTCAGCCATGTTCTCACTCCGTCTGCGTCGACGCGGCCAGTATTACTTAAAGCTGTTCAGGGCCTCGGCTTCACTCTCATAAACGTCAAAAACGGTAAGGAGTTTGGTAATTGTCAGCAAGTCTTGAAGTTTCTGAGTGAGATTCAACAACTTCAATTGACCACTCTCTTTTCCGATGGCGGTGTAGCTTGAGACCAATTCTCCAATACCGCTTGAATCAATGTAACCGACTCCCGCGAGGTTAAGTAAAATTCGTTTCTTACCTTCTTCCAGAAGTCTGCGAATGGCGGTACGAAGTGCAACACTTCCCTCGCCGATAGTTATCTTTCCACTCATGTCAAGAACGGTTACATCACCGGCTTGACGTTCCTCGATATTTAACTCAGCCATTTCTAGAGGTCTCCTTTAAGACTGCGATTCACCGCCGCTTGAGCATACGCACTGTTGTACCACCTTCAGGTCTGATCAACCAATCGACTTCATCCATGAAACTGCGCATGAAAAAAATACCACGACCAGAAGTTTTTAAGATGTTTTCTGCAGCTGTCGGATCTGGGACGTCGCTGGGATTGAACCCTCGCCCCTGGTCGTGCACGCTGATTTCCACAGCATCAGGCGAGCTTTTCAAGGTGATATCAACTACCTTGCTTTCGTCTTGACGGTTGCCATGGACGACAGCGTTAGTCACCGCCTCGCGCACGGCCATATCGATCCCAAACGCAGCGTCATCGCTAACCCCTGAACGGATTACGAATTCAGCAACCGCTGCGGCCGCGGCTGCGACCGTTTCAATGCGGCTGGGCAAACTTAGCTCGGTCTTCTCTACCGTCACAGTGATTAGGCATGGCCTCTCCAAAAGCCACTGCGCGAGGATCCTGGGCTGATCTCGAAAAACGTCCGAAACTTCTCGGAGGGTCGAGGGTGTAACATGCTGGCTGGCCGCCTGTCAAGAATTGGCGCCCACGATTGAGTGCTAATCTGTCGAAACGGTCCCTCGCGAGGAACCTTTCTGTGATGCCAGACGCCGCAAAATCAGGGCGTCTGCCGAGCACGCCCTATAAGATCCCGACTCAAACAACGAACCCAAGACCCTTAAGCCTTCGATCCAATTCATGCAAATCAAATGGCTTCGTCAGGTATTCATTGCTGCCCTGATCAATAACGGCTTGCTCCATTCCATAGACATCGAAGGCCGTAATCGCAACGATAGCAACATCCTCGCCTTCTTTAAGTTTCCGCACTAAACGGATCGTCTCAAAGCCATCCAGTTCGGGCATATTCAAGTCGATGATTAACAGATTTGGTTTATATTGCTTGGTTAAATCAAGGGCTTCAAGTCCATTTGTTGCCTCAAGGACTCGATAACCCTTTAATTCGAAGGCCCGCTTGAGCATGCGCCGGGTGTCATGCGAGTCTTCAGCGACCAGTATTACGGGAGAGATTATGGTTGACACAGAAATCCTTCGCTGATTAGGCGCGTGACCGATACTGAGTAACCTTGGAGGCTATCGAGGGGGTGGTCGGGTCTCGTAGGGTAATCTCTCATATCTGCCGTGAAATTGATAATCATGTCCTTAAACTATGGCGAGTGTTAAATAAGTTTGTCCGAGAGCTAACGCCTCTTGGTCATACAGCGAAACATTTACGAGCACGCAGGCTAAGCACTTTTAAAGATGAAACTAGAACCAGTAAAGAAAATCGCAGGTCGAATAGCTGTACCCGGCGACAAATCGATCTCCCATCGAGTGGCCTTGATTGCAGGATTAGCAATGGGAAACTCAGAAATATCAAACTTCTCGACCGCACTTGATTGCGGTTCAACTCTTTCCTGTCTCGAGCAACTGGGTGTGCGCATTAACCGCTCCGAAGAGAAAGTCAGAATTTCGGGCAGCGCTGGGCTGAAGCCTTCGCCTGCGCCTCTCGACTGTGGCAACAGCGGCTCTACGATGCGAATTCTCTCGGGCGTCTTGGCAGCAGAAGATTTTATTTCCGTTCTCACCGGTGACGAGTCGTTGCGCTCACGTCCGATGGGTCGAATCATTAAGCCGCTTTCCGAAATGGGCGCAACGATCAAGTCTACTGACGGCAAAGCGCCGATAGAGATTTGTGGTAACAGTTCACCGAAAGCGATTACATATGAACTTCCGGTGGCAAGCGCTCAGGTGAAGTCAGCGATCCTGTTTGCTGCTTTGAAAGCCAGGGGAACCACCAGGGTAATTGAGAAGGTTAAGTCGCGTGATCACACCGAACGGCTGTTCAACGGTTTCGGAGTCAATGTCAAAAGCGACGACGATCTTTCAGTGACTCTTGATGGGCCAGCTCGCTTTACCGGGGGATCAATGACGGTCCCGGGAGATATCTCTTCAGCAGCGTATTTCGTAGCGGCAGCGGCATTGCTTCCGGGTTCGAATCTTCTCATTCACAACGTTGGCTTGAATAAAACGAGGGCTGAGTATCTATCTGTTCTCACCTCCTGGGGATTTCAAATCAGCACCAATGGACAACGAGACGAGCGAAACGAGCCCGTAGGTGACGTTAGGATCATCGGCGGAGTTGAACGCGGAGTGACGAGCGCAGCGCGCAACCTCAAAGGGGCATCAATTCCGTCTTTGATTGATGAGTTACCTTTACTCGCCGTGGTGGGCTCACAGATTGACGGCGGTGTTGAAATTCGTGATGCAGCAGAACTGCGACATAAGGAGAGTGACCGTCTCGCCTGCACGGCGGAAAATCTTCGCGAGATGGGAGTCGAAGTTACAGAGCATAACGATGGCATTACAGTGGCCGGCCCGGTCCGTCTGCGGGGCGCGCGCCTCAATTCTTTTGGTGACCATCGAATTGCGATGGCGTTTTCCGTCGCGGCACTGATTGCTGATGGACCAAGTGAAATCTCAGGGGCAGATTGTGTTGATATCTCCTTTCCTGAGTTCTTTACCTTGCTGCGTAGCGTCATCTCGGCTTGAAATGAGGTAGGACCGGCCGTAGGGGCGGCACTCCGTGGCCGCCCCGCTTTGACGCAATTTCGCAAACCGTTGAAACGGTTGCCGAGATTCGGATTGGGGCAACATAACCGCAAGCTGAAGCTTGGGGAGAATGAGAAGTTAAGTTTTCACAATTTCACGTCTCATTCACGTCAAAAACGGCAAATTAGATTACCAGCAATGAGCACGGTACTGTTGGCGATCCCTTTTTATACAAAGCCCATTAGATGTAATCGACAATGAGTTCCAGCTGCCTAATTGCCATTACCGGTTTCATGGGTTCAGGAAAGACTGAGGTTGCCCGTGCGTTGGCGACTGAGCTCAACCTGAAGATGATCGATTTAGATGAGGTTATAACCGCGCGGATAGGCCGAACGCCTGCTCAACAAATCATTGAGGACGGCGAACCTGCCTTTAGAAAAGTTGAGAGCGCGACGCTGGACCAGATCCTTAAAACGGAAGCGAAAGCCGTAATTGCATTAGGCGGTGGAGCCTGGATCGAAGAAAAGAATCGACTTCTGATTCGCGATGCCGAATGCCTATCGATCTTTCTTGACGTGCCATTTGAGACTTGTTGGCGTCGAATTGAATCGTCGATGGATGAGCGACCGCTTGGTAGGACTCGAGAAGAAGCGCTGGCGCGGTTTCAAAAACGCGGCCCAATATACAAACTTGCCGCCATCCACGTTCGCGTAGAAGTAGACCAGCCTCCAACTAATATTGCTCAGCGTATAGCGTTGCAGTTATCAAACCCTCTGTGAACAAGACAAGTGATGGAGAAGTCAGTATCGAGGCGCGGCTCTCACAAAAAGAAACGGCCGTCCATGGAAGGTGAACGGCCGTTTAGCGCGGGGAGAGAATGTAGAGCGACTAGAATTTAAACTTCAAAGCAAACTGCATTTGCCTTGAAGAACCCGAATCGCCGGTTGGAAACCGCGTATTAGTAATCACGCCAAAAGCAGTGCTACCCACCTGGGCTGTTCGGCCAGGCTGTCCGAAGTTGGCATGATTGAACACATCGAACACTTCCCAGCGAAATTCAAGCACTTTGTTTTCGCCGAACGTTGTTCGCTTAATCAGTGAGACATCTGTGTTATTAAACCGTGGGCCAATGATCACGTTTCTGCCCAGGCTGCCAAAGTGATAGATAGTCTTTCCGTTGATAACGCTTACGGGAAGAATAACTGTCGCGCCTGCCGGGCAAGAGCCACCTGGTCGCGGATCACAAACCAGGTTTGGAAAATACTGAACACCAATTCCCGTGGCCGCCGCCGTGGGAGAAATAATCAGTTCTCCATTGATGTCAGGCCTGAGCGTCGCGAGTCCCGTTAGTGAGTTAGCGTTTGCCGCGGGAATAGCGCCAATCGCGCCTACGTTTCCCGCTAGTAACGTTACCGGATTGCCGCTCTGTGATTGCGTAATTAAGGACAGCTGCCAACCCTCTTTCAATTGATTGCCACTGAAAGGCAATTCGTAAAGACCACTCACCACAAACCGGTGCCGTGCGTCGAAGTCTGAAAGCCCTCGATCACCGAGCAGGTTGTAGCTGTCTTGTACCGTTACGCCCTGCGAACTTTGCGAGTTGTAATCGATCGACTTCGAGAATGTGTAAGAAGTATTGAACTGAAGTCCTTTCGAGAGCCTCTTCGTGGCCGTTACCCAGAGTGCGTTGTAACTCGAATTGCCTGTGCCTTCACGGAACGTAATGTTCAGCATGGGAACACCCGGTGCAATTGGGCTGTTTGGGGAAACGGTCGGAAAACGTCTGACCGCAACGAGAGCTGCGTTCAGAAATGTTTGATTGACGTTGCGACTTAACCGTAAGTGAGTTCCTTTCGAACCGAAGTAGCCAACCGTAACTGCCAGACCGTTCGCAACCTCTCTTTGCGCATTCAAGTTCCAGGATTGAACGTAAGCATTATTAAACTCCGGGTCCGATGAAGTTGGCGAAACGGTAGCACCCGGTACCGCGACGCTAGTCGCATTTGATAATTGAGTAGTTGTGTTCGACGGTAAAGCAACTGCAGTTGCGAAAGGCGGATTTGAGCCATTTGGACTAACTAGATTAGTCACGGGTTGGTCCGCCAGGATCGCGTAGGCACCACGAATCGAGGTCTTGCCATCTTTGAATGGATCCCATGCGAATCCAATGCGCGGTTGGAAGTTTTTCGAATTCGTATGATAGACGGGTGCAACCCCATTGTTAACTCGAACAAGGGAATTTGTTTCTGGAATGTAGTCAACGAAACGGTTATATCTTTCTGTCGGCGACATCAACCAGTCGTACCGAAATCCTAGTTCTAAGGTTAGGTTTTGCCGGATCTTATAGTTGTCTTGGACAAACAACCCGAGTGCGCCCTGGGAGATCGCTGTCGAAACGTCTCCCAAAGTTACGTTAAATGTGTTTGCCGTGCCTTGAAGGAACGAGTTCAGGTTCGCAAAGTTGAAAGTACCAGTGTCTTTGTTTGTGTTGTTATTGAGGAATCGCCGCCACTCAACACCGAACTTTAGCGAGTGATTGCCACGCAAATAGTTGAGCGTGTCTGAGAGTACGAATGTTGTATCGGAACGTCCTTGCGGAAAGTTTGCTGGTCCACCGAA
>DATIBX010000586.1:0-11061 GCA_035457105.1 Pyrinomonadaceae bacterium | reverse complement strand
GGATTGGGTTAAGCTCACCGCTGGTTCTTTCGCGATCATCCATCGCCTTAAACATCTCTTTGGCGACTTTGTCCGTTACTTCTGACCAAATCGCGATGACCTTGTTATATCGTTCACCGTTCGTGATAACGCCGTCGAGATACTGTTGCTCAACTGCGATGACGTCCTTGTCAGCCTTCTCAACAAGAGGTTTCTTCGCGGAAGGCGTAACCAGGTCATCGATTCCGATCGAGATTCCTGCCTTAGTTGCATACAAGAATCCGAGCGTCTTGAGATCGTCAAGCATCTTGACGGTCATTTCATGACCAAGTCGGATGTGCGAGTAATTAACTAACGACTGCAAGCCTTTCTTCTTCAACGTGCCGTTGATGAAGGGTAGACCTGCCGGGATTGAGTCATTGAAAATCACTCGACCCACCGTCGTATTGATCACGCGACGCACATCATCTTGAACATTCGCGCGCAGGATGTCCTGCGGATCGTGTTCCTGCACCAGGTCGATCAGGTCGCCCTGGATACGGAGCTTGATCGGTGTCTGGGTCGTTACTTCATTTGAATCGAGAGCCAGCAACACCTCTTCAAGAGATGCGAAAACTCGACCTTCACCCTTAGCGCCTGGTCGGTCTCGCGTCAGGTAGTAAATACCAAGAACGATGTCCTGCGATGGAACCGCAATTGGCTGACCACTTGCCGGGCTAAGAATGTTGTTACTCGAGAGCATCAACACCGCCGCCTCGATTTGTGCCTCAGGACTAAGCGGAATATGGACGGCCATCTGGTCACCGTCGAAGTCAGCATTGAAAGCTGTACACACGAGTGGGTGAATCTTGATTGCCTTACCTTCAACTAGCACCGGCTCAAAAGCCTGGATACCGAGCCGGTGGAGGGTTGGAGCGCGGTTCAGCAGTACGGGATGTTCGCGAATAACTTCTTCGAGAATGTCCCAAACTACTGGTTCCTGTCGCTCGACCATTTCGCGAGCCTGCTTGATGGTGGCAGCGTGACCTTGCTTCTCCAGTTGGTTGTAAATAAATGGCTTGAAAAGCTCGAGGGCCATCTTCTTCGGCAAACCGCACTGGTGGAGTTTTAACTCTGGACCAACCACGATAACCGAACGGCCAGAGTAGTCGACGCGTTTACCCAGCAGGTTCTGACGAAAACGTCCCTGTTTACCTTTGAGCGTACCGCTCAGCGATTTCAGCGGGCGATTGTTAACGCCGCGAAGGACGCGACCACGTCGACCGTTGTCGAACAGAGCATCGACGGCTTCCTGAAGCATGCGCTTTTCGTTGCGAACGATGACTTCCGGAGCACGCAACTCCATCAACTTTTTCAACCGGTTATTGCGATTGATTACGCGCCGGTAAAGGTCATTCAAGTCTGAAGTAGCAAAGCGTCCACCATCGAGTGGTACCAACGGTCGCAACTCGGGTGGAATCACCGGGATCACGTCGAGAATCATCCAATCAGGCCTGTTACCTGACTTGAGGAAGCTCGTCGCCACCTTGAGTCGCTTGGAGTACTTCAATTTCTTCTGCTGCGAAGTCTCTTCCCTCATCCGCTTACGCAGATCGGTTGCTAACTCTTCGACGTCGACCATTGCCAGCAATTCCTTGATGGCCTCGGCGCCCATCTTCGCAACAAACTGAGCCGGATAATCGCGGACGAGTTCTCTGTAACGCTCGTCACTTACGAGTTCACGCTCCTTCAATCCGGGAACGTCACCGGGATCGATCACGATGTAAGACTCAAAGTAGAGAACCTTCTCGAGCTCACGAAGTGGAATATCCAGAAGGTGACCAATACGACTGGGCAGTCCTTTGAAAAACCAGACGTGTGAGCACGGGCTGGCTAAATCAATATGGCCCAATCTTTCTCGACGCACCTTCGCTTGAGTTACTTCTACCCCGCACTTGTCGCAGATCACGCCGCGGTGCTTCATGCGTTTGTACTTACCGCAGAGACACTCCCAATCAGCCACCGGTCCAAAGATACGAGCGCAGAACAACCCGTCCCGCTCAGGTTTGAATGTCCGGTAGTTGATTGTCTCGGGCTTGGTCACCTCACCATGCGACCACTGCCGGATCTTTTCCGGTGACGCAAGTGAGATTCTGATCGCTTCAAAGTCGGGGGCCAATTGCGTCTTTTCTTGTTGGAATCGAAACACTTTATTTTCTCCGTTGCCTTTAGAACCAAAAACCTGGTCTTGGAGCTTTGGCCTTTGGTCTTTGCCTTACTGGACGGTTTCATCCAAGGCCAAAGTCCAAAAACCAAAGACCATTTCTCTAAGCTTCAACTGCGCTGGTGGCGATAGCCTCACCGACACCTTCTTCCTGTCCGGTGCCATCTCCGACCGCTTTCTTATTGATCAGTTCCACATCCAGACACAGTGACTGAAGTTCGCGAACGAGCACGTTGAACGATTCAGGTAATCCTGGATCGAAGTCCGCTTCACCCTTGACGATGGCCTCATAAATCTTCGAACGGCCGGCAACGTCATCGGATTTTGCGGTCAAGAGTTCCTGGAGAATGTGCGCTGCGCCGTAAGCCTCGAGCGCCCAAACCTCCATTTCTCCAAATCGCTGTCCGCCAAACTGCGCCTTACCACCAAGCGGCTGCTGGGTGATCAAGCTGTATGGTCCAATGGATCGAGCGTGAATCTTGTCGTCAACAAGGTGCGACAGCTTCAACATGTAGATGTAGCCGACCGTCACTTTCTGCTCAAAAGGGTCACCACTAAGTCCGTCAAACAGAATTGCCTTGCCGGATTCGTTAACGATTTCTGGAAGACCAAGCTCTCGAGCTCTGGCGCCCGAATCATGTAGTTTCTGCTTGATCTCGTTTTCAGTTGCGCCATCGAACACTGGTGTTGCGAAGTGCAAGCCAAGGACTCGGGCGGCCCAACCGAGGTGCGTTTCCAGAATCTGTCCAACGTTCATTCGCGACGGCACGCCGAGAGGGTTCAGCACGATCTCGACGGGTGTGCCATCCGGAAGGTAGGGCATGTCTTCTTCTGGAAGGATGCGGGCGATAACACCTTTGTTACCGTGGCGTCCGGCCATCTTGTCGCCCACTGAAAGCTTGCGCTTCATGGCGATGAAGACCTTGACCATCTTGATCACGCCTGGACTGAGCTCATCGCCCTGTCGCAGCTTCGCGATCTTCTCTTCGTAAATGTCTGAAAGGATCTTGATCTGACGTTCAGTGCGATCCTCGTATTCCTTAATTTCCGAACCGATATCGAGCCTGGAAGAAGCCAACTCAACCTTACGTAAGAGTTTCGGTTCGACTTCCTTCAACATCTCGCGAGTAATCTGAACGTTCTTGGGAAGAACCACTTCGCGATTGGAAGTCAGATCGGCTGAGAGCTTTCGACCTTCAAGCAGTTCGTAGATTCGCTCGTCGCGCTGCTCGCGCAGGATACGAATCTCGTCTTCAAGGTCGCGTCGCAGACGATCTTCCTCTTCCTGTTCGATTGAAAGGGAGCGGGCATCTTTCTCCTGGCCCTTACGAGTAAAGACCTGGACATCGACGACCGTTCCATCAATTCCGGGAGGGCTTACTAGCGAAGCATCTTTTACGTCGCCGGCCTTTTCACCGAAGATGGCTCGCAAGAGTTTCTCTTCCGCAGTGAGTTGTGTCTCGCCCTTCGGAGTCACCTTACCAACGAGGATTGATCCTGGTTTTACCTGGGCACCAATACGAATGATGCCGCTTTCGTCCAGGTCACGCAGCATGTTCTCACCAACGTTGGGAATATCGCGGGTGATTTCTTCTGGGCCTAGCTTCGTATCGCGGGCCTCAATCTCCAGCTCTTCAATGTGAATTGACGTGTAATAGTCTTCTTTCACAAGTCGCTCAGAAACAAGAATCGCGTCTTCAAAGTTGTAACCGCGCCATGGCATAAATGCGACCAGGACATTGCGACCGAGCGCAAGCTCACCTCGATCCGTACATGGGCCATCGGCAATTACCTGCCCCTTCTCAACTCGCTCACCAACATGGACAATCGGTCGCTGGTTGATACAGGTGTTCTGGTTTGAACGCTTGAACTTAATCAAGGTGTAAATGTCGGCGGTCACCTCGCGTGAGATTGTGCCGTCGACATTGTGATCAGCCTTAACGATGATGCGCTCGGAATCAACATAGTCGACCACGCCGTCCCGTTTTGCAGCGACCACAGCACCCGAGTCGCGGGCTGTGACTTTCTCCATGCCCGTGCCGATGTAGGGCGCCTCGGCCCGCAGCAGCGGTACCGACTGGCGTTGCATGTTCGATCCCATCAGCGCGCGGTTCGCGTCGTCATTCTCGAGGAACGGAATCAACGAGGCGGCAACGGACACGAGTTGTTTCGGCGAAACGTCGACGTACTCGATATCCTTTCGCAAAGCGAGGATGAATTCACCAGCCTTACGAGCTGCGTTGCGCTCGTTGATGATATTGCCTTCTTCATCCAGTCCGATGTTTGCCTGGCCCACAACATGTTTGTCTTCCTCCCATGCTGTGAGATAGAACGGCCACGGTTCTGACTCCGCCTTCCGTCCATCGCTGCCAACCTTCTTGTTGGCATTATCGACGTCCTGTTGGGGAATGTGATCACCGGGCTTCAACTTCGTGTCGCCGCCGTTGATGATGCGGACATATTCAACTACGCGTCCGTCAGTCACTTTCCGGTAAGGAGCTTCGATAAACCCAAACTCATTGATTCTCGCGAAGCACGACAAACTCGAGATCAAACCGATGTTTGGTCCTTCAGGAGTCTCAATAGGACAGATGCGACCGTAATGTGTGGGGTGCACGTCGCGGACTTCAAACCCGGCACGCTCTCGTGAAAGACCACCCGGTCCAAGGGCCGACAGGCGGCGCTTATGGGTTATCTCGGACAGCGGATTAGTTTGATCCATGAACTGCGACAACTGGCTGGAGCCGAAGAATTCGCGGACAGCTGCCGTCACCGGCTTGGCGTTGATCAGGTCACGCGGCATCGTGGTCTGCATTTCCTGATGGATCGACATCTTCTCTTTGATGGCTCGCTCCATCCGCTCGAGACCGATGCGGAACTGATTTTCTAGTAATTCACCAACCGCTCGTACGCGACGATTGCCCAGGTGATCGATGTCATCTGCCTGATACTCAGACGGGTTCTTCCTCATCTTCAGGACGTAGGAAACTACTTCATAGAAGTCCTCGGCTGAAAGAAGCGGATCTTCGATTCGGTTCCGCTCGGGTTTACCCATCTTGATATTGAACTTGAGTCGACCGACACGCGAGAAGTCGAACTTCCGCGGATCAAAGAACATGGCCTCAAGCAACCGATAAGCGGTTTGAACAGTCGGTGGGTCGCCGGGACGCATCTTGCGATAGATTTCCAACAACGCGTCAACCGGTTTCGTGATCACATCTTTCTTCAAGGTCAGCGACAGCACTGGACCTACGTCGTCGCGCTCAGGGAAGAAAACTGAAAATCCGGTGATTCCGGCTTCTACAATCTCCTGGAGCTTCGCTGGCGTAATTTCATTGTTTGCTTCAAGAACAACTTCGCCGCTATCGGTATTCACGATGTCGGAAAGTGCAAAAGCTCCTTCGAGCTGAGCCGAATCGATTTCGACTTCACCAATCTTCGCTTTCCTTATCCCATCCAATCCTGATGCGGTAACCTTCTTACCGCTGCGAACGATCGGGTCGCCGCCTTTGCCTTTAATGTCGAAGTCAACCTTCATGCCGACGAGGTTGGTATGGCCATCTTCAGGAACCTGGAGTAGTAGCCGGCCTTCTTCCAGCCGAATAGCATCTGTAACGTAGATTGCCCGGAGCATATCTTCGTCTGTAAACGAGGCACCCTTTACGACTTCTTCAAGCTGCGAGTCGGTGCGGAAAGATTTTTGATCCGACTGGTTGAACCAGAGACCCAGCGCGCGCAAGAAGATAGAAGCAAGAAACTTTCGCTTTCCTACGCGGACATAAAGCAAATTCTTCTGGTCGTATTCAAACTCGACCCAGGAGCCACGATAGGGAATGATCTTCGCGACATACAGAGCGCCGCGCTTGAAGAAAACGCCAGGCGAGCGGTGCAACTGCGAAACGATCACGCGCTCAGTCCCGTTAATAATGAAAGTTCCGTTATCGGTCATCAACGGAATTTCACCGAAGAAGACCTCTTCTTCCTTAATGTCGCGGATCGACAGAACTTCCGTGTCCGGGTCCTTATCGAAGACAGTTAAGCGAATCTTTACCTTGAGTGGAACGCTATAGCTCATTCCGCGTTCCTGACATTCCTGCTGATCGTGCTTATGTTTCAGGCCGACGGGCTCTCCGCAGTTCTCGCAGAGTTGTGGCCGCACAAAATTGAAAGTGCCGCATTTATGGCAAAGGGTCTCGCCGGCTGCGAGTGGATTCACTTTTATGGTTGAGCCGCACGATTTACAGTTGGCTCGAAGATAATTCAAGCCCTCCAGTCTTCCGCACTTACACTGCCAGTTACCGATTTGATATTCGACGAAGTCGAGGGTTGCGGTACCGCGGAAGTCTGAAATCGGAAAAACCGATTGAAAGACAGCTTGTAATCCAGTGGCCTCGCGCTCTTCGGGCAGCAAGTCCATTTGCAAAAATCGATTATAGGACTCTCGTTGAATCTCGATTAGATTTGGGATTCGGACCGCTGTTGCGATCTTGGAGAAATCCACCCGTTCCGGCGCCTGACTAGTACGCCGTCCCAATCCCGTATTAATAGTTTGAAGCAGATTTGCTGACATGTGAGATTCCTTATGAATTGCCTTTGCTAATTACTGAAGCGACAATCTCCGGGCGGTTACGACTCAAACGGCTCTGGACGTTCGCCATTTCAGGACTAGCTATCAATAAAAGTTAACGAGACGCGAAATGGCGGTCGGAGCGCACAATGCCCCGACCGCTTGTTACACAAAAGCGGTGCTCTTCCATCAAATTTTTTGGGAGTAACGCCAGCGCCTCAATACTCCCTTAACTTAGCCAGTAACAAGCTGACTGTCAAGCGGCCAAAGGGTCAAAACACTCATCCCTGAGTTCGAAACCCTTTTCCCAGCGGTCGAACTCAGGTGAATGAGCGAGCGATTGTCTAGAACTACTTAACTTCCACGGTTGCACCGGCGTCTGAAAGCTTCTGCTTGATTGTTTCAGCTTCTTCTTTCGAGACGGCTTCCTTAACGGCTTTCGGCGCAGCTTCTACAAGGTCTTTAGCTTCCTTCAACCCGAGGGCTGTGACTTCACGAACGACCTTGATAACGTTGATCTTATTTCCACCAACATTCTGAAGGATTACGTCGAATTCAGTCTTTTCCTCGGCTGGAGCAGCGGCTTCACCAGTTGCGGCGCCACCGCCGACTGGTGCTGCTACTGCAGCAGCTGCGGCTGAAACACCAAATGTCTCCTCAAGATCCTTCACCAGCTGGGAAGCCTCAAGAAGCGTCATACTCTTTAAAAACTCAATTACGTCTTCGCGTGTTGCTGCCATGATTACTTTCTATCCTCCTAAAAGGGTTCTGGTTGCTGTTGTTGTTGTTCGCAGCAGAAGAACCCACGGGACGCTTTATCGAAACCCTTGCATCGGAGTTCGGAAAAGGCGTCCGAGCCGTGATGACGACCTGACTATCGTCCGCTCGTTGTCCGCGTCGGCCCACTGACTGTTTGAACCACTATGTACTGATTACAAAAGTGATCCCTGTTTTCAAAAAATCAAAACTACTTACGCGCTCTTCTGGTCACCGATCTGCTTGATGACGATAGCTAGATTGCGCGGCACTGCTGAAATAACTGTTACCAAACGCTGCGCCTGGCAATTGATCAAAAACATAACTTTCGAAATCAATTCTTCTTTGGAAGGCAAACTTGCAATTGCTTCAACGTCGTTAAGAGCAACCACTTTGCCTTCGACAACCCCGGCCTTGAACTTAAAAACCTCGGGATTGGCCTTAGTAAACTTTGAAATTGCTTTCGACAACCCAACCGGGTCGCCGGTGCTAACAGCAACTGCCGTTACACCTTTGAAATGATCCTGCGCAGCTTCTAATGGAGTACCCTCAGCTGCCTTGCGAGCAAGTGTGTTCTTTACAACGCCGTAAGTTACGCCCACTTCTCGCAGCTGATTCCGCAGTTCCTGGTCCTTCGAAACAGTTAGCTTTTCGAAACCGACGAGCATCGCGGCCTTGGCATGCTTAAACTGCTCAGTGAGGGCCTCAAGATCTTTTTGCTTTTGTTCTCTGGTCTTCATTTTCTCAGCTCCTCACCTCTATTTGGCGTATGCCGCCTCGTCAAGCAATACGCCCGGCCCCATCGTCGATGCCAGATTAACCTTCTTGACATATTTACCTTTGGCAGTTGCCGGTTTCGCCTTCACCACCGCATCGAGCAACGACTTGGCATTCTCACGCAGCTTGTCCGCCTCGAATGAAACTTTTCCGATTCCTACGTGAATAACACCCGTCTTATCGACGCGATATTCGACTTTGCCGGCCTTGGTTTCCTTAATTGCCGTCGTGACGTCAAAAGTCACGGTACCCGTCTTGGGATTCGGCATCAGACCGCGAGGCCCTAATACCTTACCAAGCCCACCGACGAGCCTCATCATGTCAGGAGTAGCGATAACAGCGTCAAAGTCGGTCCAGCCACCCTTGATCCTGTTGACTACATCCTCACCGCCGATGATATCTGCTCCCGCCTCTTCGGCCTCCTTGAGTTTCTCGCCCTGAGCAATCACCAAAACTGTTTTCGACTTGCCGAGCCCGTGCGGTAAAACGATTGTCCCGCGAACAAGCTGATCTGCTTTGCGCGGGTCAACGCCCAGCCATACAGTCAGTTCGACGGTCTCGTCGAATTTGGCAAAAGCGAGCTCTTTTACTTTTGATACACCAGATTCGAGATCGTACTTTCGCCCCTCTTCCAACTTCTCAAGCGCGGCACGATATTTCTTTCCGTGTTGCTTCATATTTAACCTCCGAGGTGCAAGCGGGCTGACATGGCGTGGAGCCCTCCCTCTAAAATTCCCGCAGCTTCATCAAGAGTTAGACCACAGTCAAACCCATCTGACGAGCCGTACCTTCGATTGTTTTTATTGCGGACTCAAGACTGGTGGTGTTGAGATCCTGCAGCTTAGTCTTCGCGATCTCTTCAATCTTAGACCGAGCGATAGTGCCAACCTTTTCGCGATTGGGTTTCCCTGAGCCCTTTGAGATTCCGGCAGCCTTCTTTAGTAAATCTGCGGCTGGCGGTGTCTTAGTCTCGAAAGTAAACGATCGATCGCCGTAAACAGTAATCACGACCGGAATTTTTAGGTCGGGATCCATCTGAGCGGTCTTCGCATTAAACGCCTTGCAGAATTCCATGATGTTGACGCCATGCTGTCCGAGTGCGGGACCGATGGGTGGTGCCGGATTAGCTTTACCGGCGGGAACCTGCAGTTTTATATAACCAGTAATCTTCTTTGCCATCTTCTTATTCCACGCCGATCAGTCTGACGATCATCGATTGGCGCTCGGCAAACGCCAACAGGAAATTCCTTTATTCTTCTTCGGCGAATGTAACCTTCTCGACATCGAGAAAGTTCAGCTCAACTGGAGTTGATCGTCCAAATATCGTAACGGTCACTTTCAGTGTCGACTTGTCTTCATTTACCTCTTCAACCTTACCAGTAAAGCTCTGGAACGGTCCGGACTTGATGCGAACTGTTTCGCCGGCCGCGTACGAGAACTTCGGCTTGGGCTTTTCGGCAGCCTCGGTAACGTTGTGAACGATCTGATCTACTTCTTGAGGCGTTAACGGAGTCGGGTTGTGCCCGCCAACGAATCCTGTAACCTTTGGCGTCGACTTAATAAGGTGAAAGACGTTGTCCGGAATATGACCCCGGTCATCACACTCTATTTGCACGAGCACGTAACCAGGGTAGAACATTCGAGACGACTCGATCCGCTTATTGCCGCGCATTTCGACAACGGTTTCAGTGGGAACCAATACCTCACTGATCTCATTTTGCAGATCGGTATCACGAATGCGCGCTTTCAGACTGTCGCGCACCTTTTTCTCATGACCCGAATAAGTATGAAGTATGAACCACTGCTGCATCTGAAACTCTTTTTTCTCAGGCGAGACCAACAAATCTGGCGATTTTTTCAATTAACCAGTCGAGACCCAGAATTAATTTTGAGAGCCCTACATCGACTAGGAACAAGTAAACAGCGAAGAAGATCACAGCGATCAACGTAATGATAGTGGTGTTTTTGACCTCGGTGACTCCAGGCCATGACACCCGCTTCATCTCTGCCCGAACGTCATGGATAAATTGTCCCAGACGTGACGGCCAGCTCGTTTTGGAGACTTGCCCACGCTCGCGATTTGCGGGCTTACCTTCCGGGCCTTCACCAAAGCGTGCAGTCCTGGGCGCTACCAAAGGCGCTTCTGGATTATCTGTTTCAGCCATAATTCTATGCACTTCAATTCTGCCGCTTTAGAACGGATCTGGCAGGGGTACCAGGATTCGAACCCGGACTTTCGGTTTTGGAGACCGACGTGCTAACCGTTGACACTATACCCCTTCAGCTTGTGACGCAGGTACCGCAGACGCAGTCTTAATAGCTAAGCTATGAGCGCGCAATCCGCGTTGCCAAGCCCCTAACTGGCCGATCTCACTTAGTTTCCTTGTGATCAGTGTGTTTGCGACAACGGCGGCAGAACTTGCTGAACTCCAGCCGGTCAGGAGTAGTCTTTTTATTCTTAGTCGTAACGTAATTGCGATTTTTGCAATCGTTACACTGAAGCACAATATTATCGCGCGGCATAAATTACCTCTTGGCCTTGGGCCTTCGATCTTTGGTCTTTGATTCCAAGGTCCAAGACCAAAGACCTAAGACCATTTACTCAATTACTTCTGAAATGGTGCCGGCGCCGACCGTTCGGCCACCTTCACGGATAGCGAAGCGCAATCCTTTTTCCATGGCGATCGGCGTGATCAACTCGATCGACATCGCCACGTTGTCGCCCGGCATCACCATCTCCACTCCATCCGGCAGCGTCGCCACTCCCGTCACGTCCGTG
>DATIBX010000585.1:0-4140 GCA_035457105.1 Pyrinomonadaceae bacterium | reverse complement strand
GTGAATCGATCACCCCATGCAAAGACAGTATTCTTATGAACTCGTCGATACAGAGCCATCATGCGCTCGCGCTTCTCTGTCTCACCAAGTGATAGCGCGCGCGCAATTGTCGAACTCAAACTTTCTTCGTCGTAAGGATTAACCAGTAAGGCTTCGCCCATCTCTGCCGCAGCGCCGGCAAATTCACTGAGCACAAGCACACCATCTCCCGATGATTTGCATGCGACATATTCTTTGGCGACCAGGTTTAAACCGTCCCGCAAAGGCGTGACTAGAGCCACGTCCGCACTGGCGTAAAGTGCAGCCAGCTCGGCTTGCGGCAGGTTGCGACGCAGATAGATGATCGGAGACCAGTTCGGCGTGCTCCAGTCGCCGTTAATCTCACCGATGAGCTCATCGACCTCGCGGCGCAATCGCGTATATCTCGGCACTCGTTCTCGAGAAGGAACGGCCACCTGGATGAGCACTACTTTACCGCGCCATTCAGGATAATCCCGCACAAATTTTCTGTAGGCACGCAGGCGCTCCGGAATACCCTTGGTGTAGTCGAGTCGATCAACTCCCAGCAGTATCTTGCAGTAACCAAAACGTTGTCTGAGTTCTGCTAATTGTTTCTTTGTTCCTGCGCCTTTGGTCAGCAAGTCAGTAAATTCGTGGGGCGCTATTCCGATCGGCAGCGCGTCGAGCCTGACGATGCGTTTATCAAACTCGACGTGGTCCATTTGGCTCGTTAGGCCCAGTAACCTCAACATCGAGGTGCGAAAATTTTGCAGGTAACGATGTGTGTGAAAGCCAAGGTAGTCGGCGCCCAACATGCCACGAAGTAACTCCTCACGTTTCGGAATGATCCGGAATACAGATGAGGAGGGGAAGGGGACATGCAGGAAGAACCCGATTGAGAGCTCTGGTATTACTTCCCGCAGCATCTGCGGCAACAGTAAGAAGTGGTAATCGTGAATCCAGACTAAGTCATCAGGACGAACATGTTTCAATATCTCGTCACGGAATATTTCGTTGGCTTTGAAGTAAGCTTTCCAATGCTCTGGTTCGAAGCGCAACAGCGAAGGAAAGTGATGCAAGAGGGGCCACAAAGCCTGGTTCGCAATTCCTTCATAGAAGCCATGCGCAGTTTCCTGATCTAAATCGACGGCGAAATAACGATGCTTTTCGGCCCATTCTTTTAGTATGGTCTGACGGTTTTCATCGGTTGCTTGCGAAGTATCGCCCGACCAACCAATCCAGATTCCGTCGCTATCCCGCAGAATGGGATGCATCGCCGTAGCCAGTCCGCCGGCGGTGGCTTTACTATGCCAGAGCGTGCCGCCACCCCTCAGACTCACAGGCAGACGATTTGATACAACAATTACTCTTTGACGTTCAGTGTTTACGTTCATAAGGAAAAGCCCATTACACATTGAGGCGCCTTGCGGCGCCTCAACTGTCCGGGCCGACGTGACTTCTTCATGGGGTTGACGCTCGCCAGCTTATTCAAGCTAATCAACAGTCACATCGTGATGAGCATGTAAATAGTAACGAAGCTGCAATCTGGCTGCATCAGTCTTAATACCTAAAGTCCGTAGGTGATTTCACCTATTCAGGTTACTGCACCGAGGTGCGCCTTACGCCTTTGCGGCGGATTGCGTTAGAGTGACATTTGGGATGTCAAACGACTGGTACAAGGATGCGATCTTCTACGAAGTCTACGTGCGCGGTTTTTATGACTCGAGCGGCGACGGAGTGGGTGACTTTCGCGGCCTCACGGCAAAATTGGACTACCTTGAGTGGTTAGGTATTACGTGTATCTGGTTGTTGCCTTTTTACGAATCACCGCTCCGCGATGGCGGTTACGATATCTCGGATTACTACGCAGTACTGCCTGATTACGGGACGATTACAGACTTCAAACGGTTTCTTATCGCTGCACACGACAGAGGCATCAGAGTTATCGCCGATCTGGTCATTAATCACACATCAGATCAGCATCCCTGGTTTCAGAGCTCAAGAAGCTCTCCGGATTCTTCCAAACGTGATTGGTACGTGTGGAGCGACTCAAACCAGAAGTACTCACAAGCACGAATCATATTTACTGACACTGAGAGGTCAAACTGGGCTTGGGACGAGCAGGCTGAAGCTTTCTACTGGCATCGCTTCTTTAGTCATCAACCGGATCTCAACTACGATAATCCTGAAGTACGGCAAGCCATGCTCGATGTGGTTTCATTCTGGCTTGAGCTTGGTATTGATGGCTTTCGTGTAGATGCCGTGCCCTACCTTTTCGAGCGGGAAGACACTAACTGCGAAAACCTGCCCGAGACGCACGAGTTTCTGAAGATCTTACGAAGAGTTGTTGAAGAACGCTATCCGGAGGCGCTGTTGCTAGCGGAAGCTAACCAGTGGCCGGAAGACGTGGTCCAATACTTCGGCGACGGCGATGAATTTCACATGGGCTATAACTTTCCCATCATGCCGCGGTTGTTCATGGCCCTTCGCCAGGAGGATCGACGGCCTATTGTTGAGATCCTCGAGCGAACGCCGGACATCCCTCGTAATTGTCAGTGGGGAATGTTTTTGAGGAATCACGATGAACTGACACTGGAGATGGTTACTGACGAAGAACGAGATTATCTCTATAACGAGTATGCAAAAGATCGGCGTATGAGGGTCAATATCGGTATTCGACGGCGGCTTGCTCCGTTGATGGACAATGGACGTCGTCGCATTGAGTTGTTATACGCCTTGCTGTTTAGTCTTCCTGGCAGTCCTTTCTTGTACTACGGCGACGAGATCGGTATGGGAGACAATATTTATCTCGGTGATCGTGATGGGGTACGCACGCCCATGCAGTGGACCGCAGATCGCAACGCGGGTTTCTCGCAAGCGGATTTCGCGCGGCTCTATTTCCCGATAATCATGGATCCGGTTTACGGCTATCAGGCGGTGAACGTCGAGGCACAGCAACGATACGGTACGTCGCTCTTAAACTGGGTGCGAGAAATGATTCACTTGCGCAAGCGACACTCAGTCTTTGGGCGCGGCGCCATCAGTTTAATCAAACCGAAGAATCGTAAAGTATTGGCTTTTACGCGCAGGTATCTTCATGAAACTGTGCTCTGCGTTTTCAACCTGAGCCAGTCGGCGCAGCCTGTTGAACTAGACTTGAATAATCATGAGGGTTGCACTCCGATCGAAATGATGGGAGAGGCGAGATTTCCCTTGATTACTGCGAAGCCGTATCAACTGGCACTGGGACCGCGAGGGTTCTATTGGTTTTTGCTCTCTCAGAGCTGATCGTCTTTAGCGGTTTACAGCGCTGCCGACAAAGCGGCGCAAGATGGCGAGTGGCACATCGCCGCAATTACTCATCGCCGGTAGGTGTAAATACGCATTCAGCGGCAGTGGCAAAAAGAAGAATCAACTGTTTTGTTTGAAGACGTAGCGCGCGATTTCCACGCGATTGGTAAACCCTTTTTTATCGAGGATGTGACTGATGTGGTTCTCAACAGTCCGCACGCTAATCTCGAGTTCGGCCGCAATTTCTTTGTTACTCAGGCCTCGCGAAACAGCGATCGCAACACGGCTCTCAGCATCGGTTAGCGCTTCGTCCTGAAACGTTATTGCGGCCTCCGAATTCGCAGAGCTAACGAGTTGGGCGATTTGTGAATGAGTCCGTTCTACTCGATTGAGAATTCCGTTAACTACTGCGATCAGTTCATCGGGCTCGAAAGGCTTTGTGAGATAAGCGTCGATGCCGGCACGGAAGCCTTCAATCCTATCCGCGGTCTCGTCCTTTGCGGTTAGAAACACGATTGGCACAAGCGCTGTTCTTGGTGAGCCGCGCAATTGTCTCGCGAGCTTGTATCCATCCATTCCCGGCATTCTAATGTCGCTGATAATAAGATCCGGCACTGACTCAGCCAACTGCATCAATGCCTCGTTTCCGCTGCGTGCTGTACTCACCTCGTAGTCTTCAGCTTTGAGACACGCAGCGACTGCGCGCAGTAGATTTGGCTCATCGTCAACTACCAACAAGCGCTTTGACATGCGTATTCTCCTCAGCTTTTTCTACGGCGACATCGTCAATCCATAGAGGCAAGGTCACATTGAACGTCGTTCCGACACCTTGTTTGCTCTTGACACTTA
>DATIBX010000584.1:0-2732 GCA_035457105.1 Pyrinomonadaceae bacterium | reverse complement strand
GCCCGAATAATGGCGAGCTTTTGCTTCATCCCTTTCGAGAAAGTTCCCACCAGACTGTGGCGCCGTTCCCAAAGGTTCATGGCACGAAGGTGATGTTCCAGTCGTGCCTCGCGGACGGTTTGATGGATTCGATAGAGTTGGGAGAAAAAGATCAGATTTTCCCAAGCCGACATCCGATCGTAAAAACCCGGAGTTTCGGTCAAGAGTCCGCAAACACTGCGAAGCGCATTATTTGATTGTCCAAGTTGGTAACCGGCGATCTTCGCGGTCCCACTGTCGGGCGCAATTAGGCCGAGTAGCAACCGCACGGTGGTCGTTTTACCAGCACCATTTGGACCAAGTAGCGTAAAAAGACTGCCTTCGGGGATCTCAAAAGAAAGAGTTTCGACGGCTGGGACTCCGTCAAAAGAGCGAGAAAGCCTTGAGGCGCTAATCAATGGATGACTCTCCAGAGTTCATTACACTACTGAAGGAACGAAAACGACTTGACGTAGAGGATTACGGTCAACCTATCTTACAGAAATCTTCTGAAACTACGATACGACAACGTTAAAGTTAAAATGCTTGTGTAAGGCGAAAGCAATCCCTCACTCGCCGCGGTGGCCGGACCGCGGCGAGTAGGATTGCCTATATCTCACCCCAAAACCAATCCCCCTTCATCGGACCGGCTGAAGAGTGAGATCAGGTCAGAAGGTCAGGTCGGACGGCTTGGTCTGCTAGTCTCCGGTGGCTTGATACTTGTCTTTTCGCGGTGTTCTTGGCCCCGTCGGCTCGAATAAACAACCAGCCAGAAAATGCCGGCTATTGCCAGGATTGCAACTAACGTGTAAATCACAGTGGTGCTCATTAAGATTTCTCCTCGTTTGCCTGCCGAACAGGCGTAAAAACGTACGGACGCGTGCACCATTGCCCTTTGCGTCCCCGCTGATAAAGCTATGTTGTTTGCGCTTGTTTAGACTAACCGAGGAGGCGCCCGACCGGAGGGCAATGACGCTAGAGCGTGGGTGAAAAAGGCATCGGGATGGCTGCGTTCAGCCAAAACTCGCGTGTTATCTGGGAGTACGAAGTGGATACCGGGCATCACAGCCAGCGGTTGAGCTTGCCGTTCTCGATCAGCCCTTTTCTGAGCTTGGGCCATCGGAACACGAAAGCTGTTCAACCCCTGGGAATGTGAGCGTGAAACTATCGCGCCTGTTGTTGGCTGGAGGTTCTCTGCTGCGTAGTCCTCCAGGGTTGGCAGCGGAAGGAAGCGTGGCCCAACGTTGCTCGAGACACATAACGAAAACAGCGCCACGACAACAACTACCGCTGCGCGCAAGATCGAAAGTCTCGAGAAGAGCAACTGGATCATAGACTGTGATGGAAATCTTACCAGAAACGATCTCAAAAGGCTCAACTCACCTCCAGATTGCATCCCTAAAAAACCCGATCTTCGCACCTGCAGAATTGTTGCGCTCATTTTGCGCGAATTTACTTGAAACTCCAGGACCCGTAGCATTCTTGCGCAATCTGGCTGAATCTCATGGTCGGTTTCATTGGTGAGTTTTTGACTGACAAGGTAGCATTAGGACATGAGAATTCTAATTGCTTATGACGGTTCCGAATGCGCGGAAGCAGCGCTGGACGATCTGACGCGGGCCGGTCTCCCGCATCGCGCTGAAACTCTTGTCTTTGGCGTTGTGGAGCTGTGGCTTCCACCGCCTCACCCTGAGAGTTATCTACTGTTGCCTGATCCGAGCCAGGAGCCTGTAGTCGAAGAAGCAAACAAACTCGCGCTTCGAGCGGTCGAACGGCTGAAAAAGAACTTTCCTGAATGGACTGTAAACGCGAAAGTTGAGCGAGGCTCTCCCGCGTCAGAGATTCTTAATTTCGCAGAGGACTGGCAGCCCGATCTTATCGTCGTGGGATCACACGGTCGCTCGGTCGTTGGACGTCTTGTGCTCGGCAGTGTTTCGCAAAAGGTCGTCACCGAAGCGCGCTGCTCCGTGCGCGTTGCACGCGGCAAGGTTGATGTCGAACCTGCAGCGGTGCGCCTCATCGTCGGCGTCGATGGTGGGCCTGGCTCTGAGAATGCTCTCACCGCAATCGCGTCGCGGGAGTGGCCAAAAGGAAGCGCGGTACAGGTAGTCGGAGTCCACGAGCCTTTGAAACCATCGATCGTGGGGAAGTTGGTTCCGGTTGTCTCTAAGTGGCTTGACGAGACAAACACAGAAGAAACTTCCTGGATAACGACAGAAATGGACAAGGCATCGGAAAGACTGCGTGCCACCGGACTCTCGGTCACCTCAATTCTCCTTGAAGGCGATCCGCGGTCGGCCCTGGTCGAGACTGCACGGGAATGGGATGCAGACTCGATCTTTGTCGGGGCAACGGGCCATTTGGGACGAGCCAGATCGTTCCTTTTAGGAAGCGTCTCCGCGGCAGTCACAGCGCGCGCTCATTGTTCAGTCGAGGTCGTGCGTACAAGCGTCCGCGATGAACCTGTTAACGCAATGAAGTGAAAAAGCTAATGGCTTCCTGACGCGCCGAGATAAGAAGTGGTCAGAGATGATCGGAAGACAACTCTTAAATTATGAAATTCTGGAAAAGCTTGGCGCGGGCGGGCATGGAGAAGTTTATAGAGCACTTGATACCAGGTTAAACCGTCTTGTGGTGATCGGGAGTGGGTGGATACTTCAAATCCTTTCTTAGAAAGAACTTGAACGATCCACCAACTACCGTTGGTGGGATTC
>DATIBX010000583.1:0-2870 GCA_035457105.1 Pyrinomonadaceae bacterium | reverse complement strand
GTTTGATGCTTGATTACAATCGCGGCAAATATGCTTACGAGGTAGTTGGTGTGGTTAGTGGTTTAAGGTATTACGGTCTGAAAGCTGAGCCGCGAGCGGAAGTTTTTATTCCCCACGCACAAAACCCCTACTTGCCGATGAATCTTGTCGTGCGCACCACGTCTGATCCGACTTTGCTGATTGAACCCGTTAAGGCTCAGGTGAGGGAACTAGATCCGACCCAACCGGTCAGCAACTTAAGAACGATGGACACGTTGATTTCGCGTTCGGTATCCGCCGATCGTTTTTCAATGTGGTTACTGGGAATGCTTGCTTCGCTGGCGTTGGCACTCGCTGCTACTGGTTTGTTCAGCTTGTTGTCATATTTAGTTAGTCAACAAACCCAGGAGATTGGTATCCGCATGGCTTTGGGCGCCCAGGGTCGCGACATCTTCAAACTGATATTAGGGCAGGGAGCGCTTTTGCTGCTGGCGGGACTTGTCATTGGTTCTGTGGGATCGTTTATCTGTACGCGCTTGTTTGCTAGTTTGTTGTTTGGCGTTAGTGCCACCGACCCGTTGACCTTCATCGTTACCCCAGTGCTCTTGTCGCTTGTAGCTTTAATAGCTTGTTACGTTCCCGCGCGACGTGCAACAAGAGTAGATCCACTGGTGGCCTTGCGAACTGATTAGTGATCGCGCGAAGTGGCGCTAAAGATCCGGATCGTCGTCCTGGCTGTCCGTCGTCAGAGCACCACGCGTGCCCAGCGGCGTCGTAAGGGGCACAATCCAACGTGTGGGCCGTAAACCCATTGTCTCTTTACTCAGGTCTACGTTGGGATCGATGAGTAATTGGGGCTGGCGGCCGTTAAGTGAAACCATCACTCGAGCTCGCACCTCAACATCCTCGTAACCCTCACGCCTTTTTACCTCTGCAAGATAGTGCGAGAAGTGCAGGAGAAGCTCCGGCTTGGTGATCATCTTCATTACCTGGTGAGACTCAAGATGATCTTGCGGTTTGATGGTCCAGGTTTGTCCAGTTCGTGGATGTGTGACAGTGAACACAGCTTCACCGGCCTTCGTGCGCAACTTCATATGCCACGAAAAATTATGTCCTTCCTCGGTCCAACTTACGTTGCCGGGATACAGGTAATGGCGCAGCGGCAAGAGAAGCTGAACGACCAGGTAGGCTGCGAGCACTCCGCCTACAAATTTTTGCGTGGTTGTTAATGATGTGACTGTCCAGTAGGTTGATGCGACTTGCGATGGTGCGGAATCCCCTTCTGGAGAAGTAAATGCTCTGACAGCGCGTCGGAGTAGATCAGGAGGAAAGAAAATCAAAAGAGCTCCGAGCATCAACCAGGGGAAGATGCCAATTTGGAAAATCAACGCATTAATCAGATTAAATGCTACAGCTGCTGCGAACGCGAAAGGACGTGAGCGTCGCCAGAGCAGAAGCGGTACAACGAACAAGTCGAGCAGCAAGCCGCCGATCACGAAACTGTAAACCACCCAGTCGGCTGCAAAGAGATGGCCCAAGGCTGGGGTTTTGACAAAAGGGCGAAGCCAGATGCGCATAGGCTCGCCGCCCTGTATCCAATCGCTGTTAATCTTCGCAATGCCGCCAAACAAAAACGGTATTCCCACTTGAACTCGTAATAGCCAGAGCGTCCAGGCCGGAACCACGTCTGAGCGAATTCTCGGTCGCAAAAGCGCGTCAACTGAAAAAGCGCGCTCTGCCGGAAGGAAACACATCAAGAAACAGATCAGCGAGACCAGGTAGAAATGATTTAAATAACGAGTTTGGTCCAGTAGAAACCAGTAACTGAAACCAAGGAACACGACAGGCGCGGCAATGCGGTACAGGAAACCCGTCATCGCAAAAGCTGCCGCAATACCGAGCACAAAGAAATGAATGTACATCCCATTTCCCGGCCATGGTTTTATCCAACCGAACCCGTAGTAAGAAAAGGTGATTATTGGCTCCACGTAATAACGACGGATCCAACCATGTGTGAAGTAGCGATAAACTTCCCATAGCAAGATGCCGTTGAAAAGGATGCGAAAATAAACCAGGAAGGCGATATCGACTGGTTCAAAGAGTGCCGCGTACACTCGTCGTAACACGCTTGTGTTTGTGCCGGTGGTAGTAACGGCGATCGGCGTAGCTACAGGGATGTCTTGAGTCGGAACTGTTTGCATCGTGTGTTGGAGTCTACGAGATCGCCGTGAGCCCGCCCATATTACAACTGGAGCGAAGCGGAATGCATTTAGAAAAACCAATCTCTGAATGCTGGTGATTTCTTAGAAGCTCTCTGTCTGTGACCTCCATGCCTTTGTGTTGTAATGGGCACGCCTTAACCACAGAGACACAAAGCGCAGAGAGATGCGCAGAGAAGATTTATCTGAGAGTCTTATTTGGTAATTTGCCTGGGAATACAGAACAGCGAGTCTCTGCGGTGAAAGATTATTCGCCATTTCAACCGCAGAGTCGCATGGGTACGCTGCGAATCGCAGAGGTCTTAGTTTCGGACACTGCGATCCACGCCGGCTAGCTCAAGGCGCTTCAAACAAGGTCAACTCATTCCGGTTCCGTTTTGTCTCCGTCTTGTTGAACGACTGACGGAATTGCCGTGGCGCCGTGATGGTGGTCAAAAATGTCTTCCTCTGGTGCATACTCGGGGTCATCGATTGTTACAAGCACTTCCAACTCTTCGTCCTTCATTTGAACCTCCTGGCGTCAAAGCGAAGTTCTTGGGGGAAGCTGTTCGCACTTACTCAAGCCGTTTGCGAGCGAGTCTCGGCTTTGCCAATGAACTCCAGCAAATCTGCATTGATGACATCTTTGTGGGTCGAACACATTCCGTGCGGCAAGCCCGGGTAGACTTTCAG
>DATIBX010000582.1:0-25058 GCA_035457105.1 Pyrinomonadaceae bacterium | reverse complement strand
ATACCGAAGGGCAATAATCGGGTCCACTTTTATGGCGCGCCGTGCCGGAATAAGGCAAGCCAGCAGAGCGACTACTACCAACAAAAGAGATATACCGATGAAAGTTAATGGATCGATAGCGCTGACACCATAGAGTAAGCTGGTCATAATCCGCGTAAGGAAAAGCGCGGCCGCGACACCAAAGGCGATGCCGAGCAACGTAAGCCACATCCCTTGCCCCACCACCAGCTTTAAGATGTCTAGTTGTTTGGCTCCCAAAGCCATGCGAATCCCAATTTCATGTGTCCGCTGACCGACCAGATAGCTCATCACGCTGTACACCCCGACTGCCGCGAGAACTAACGCAACAGCTGCAAATGCTCCCAACAAGATCGTTGAGAGTCTACGCTGGGCCATCGATTCAGCGAGGTATTGATCCATCGTCTTCAGTTGAAAGACGGGCTGATCTGGATCGACTTGTGAAATCTGGTGAAGCACTGCACTGGTCATGCTGCCCGGATCAGTTTTCGTGCGCACTACGATGTTCATCGCAGGGACTGAGAATTGTAGAAAAGGAACGTAGATTTCCGATTTGCCTTCTGCATCCAACTTGATCTGCTTAACGTCGCCGATAATTCCAACGATTTCGCGCGGCGATTGCTGACCCTCAATATTCAACTGCTTGCCAATAGGTTCTTCATCCGGAAAGTAGTGTTTGGCAAGCGTTTCATTGATTAGCGCGACCCGTCGCGACTCAAGCTTATCGTCTTCATTGAAGTCGCGACCACGCTTCAGCGGTATGCCCATGGCTTTGAGGTAACCTGGACTAACCAAGCGATAATTCGCAGAGGCTGTGTCTTCAGGTCTCGCTGCCGGATGCCCGACGACAGTAAAATTTAATCCAAGACTCCTACCGCTGAACGGCAGTTGGTTGACGATACCAACAGCCTCGACTCCCGGAGTTGATTGCAATTGTTGGACGAGACGCAGGGACAAGGCTGCGAGGTCCGCCCGTGTATTATATTTCGGCGGAGACGGCGAGATTGCCATCGTCAGGACTCTATGCGGATTAAAACCAGGCTCAACCTGCCAGAGTAATAGAAAACTTTTGATCAAAAGACCCGCGGACACCGCCAAGATAAGGGCGAGCGCTACCTCGGTTACCACCAGCCAATTGCGAGCACGTTTGCGGCCGGCGCCGTCACTGGAACTCCTTTGTCCTTCCTTTAGCCACTCGTTGATCTCAATCTTGGTAGATTGAAGGGCCGGTTGAAGGCCAAAAATGATGCCTGTCATTAATGAAACTACCACCGTGAAAGCCAGCACACGACCGTCAATTGTGACGTCGCTCAAGCGTGGAATACTTGCTGGGCCAAGGGTAGTGAGAATCTGTAACCCACCATAAGCAAAGATAAGCCCGACCATCCCCCCCAATAGTGAAAGCAACAGGTTCTCGATCAACAAGCTGCGGATCAGGCGCCGTCTACTAGCTCCGAGACCGATGCGTATGGCGATATCTTTTTGTCTCGTAGTGGCTCGCGCCAGTAAGAGGTTAGCGATATTGGCGCAAGCGATCAGCACGACCAAGAACACCGCGCCCGACAAAATCCACACGGCCATCCGAATGTCCCCGACAAGATTTTCCTGGAAGGTGATGAGGGCGATGCCCCGGCCGGCGTTTTCATTTGGGTATTGGCGGGCCTGCTCATCCGCCAGCGCGCTCATCTCTGCCTGCGCCTGGCGCAAATGAACTCCTGGTTTCAACCGTCCGACGACGATGAGGTGGTTATAACCTCGGTCAGCTAATTCCTCTGGTACGAAACTCAGCGGAAGCCAGAGGTCGATCTTTTCCGGAAAGCTGAAACCCGGCGGCATAATTCCGATGACGATATAACTTTCTCCATCAAGCAGGAGCGGTTTCCCTATAGCGCCGGCGTCTGCGCCGAAACGCCTCTGCCATAAACCATCGCTGATGATGGCTACATGGTTATTAGCGGGTTGTTCGTCTTCACCTTGAAAGCTGCGTCCTCGCGCAGGCTGAAGGCCGAGCAGAGGCAATAAGTTGGCCGAGATTATTGCGGCATCAACCGCTTGGGGCCGATCGCCTCCAGTAAGATTAAATTTTTGCATGTCGTATGCAGCGAGGCTCTGGAAGCTATTATTCCGCTCTTGCCAATCGCGGAAGTTAGCGGCTGACGCGTGGGCTTTGTTGTTGGATTTAAAAACGCCCCATACATTGATGAGTTGATCAGGATTGCGGTAAGGCAAAGGATTCAAGAGCAACGCGTTGACGATGCTGAAAACTATTGTGGTTGCGCTAATACTCATCGCCAGAGTGAGGACCACTACGGCCGTGAAGCTCGGCTTCTTGAAAAGCATCCGTACGCCATATTGTAGGTCTTGCCGTATACCTGGCATCGCATTAGCCTCCTGATTTTTCAAAGAAACACAGACGATAATTATGAGATCAAATTAGAATTTGATCTAGATTATTTAAGGGTTCGACTTAAATTCCGCTCCTGACGGAGCGGAGTATCGTAGAGTGTGCCGGAGCTATAAACATTTTGCTCCTCCGGAGCAAGAGCCTTTGAACGACAAAAGCAGAGAATTTATTTTTTGCTCGCATCTTTTGGGTAAAGAGAGCCACATTCCTCCCGGCTAACTCGCCAAGAGAGGCCAAAGTCATCAAAACGCATTTCATCGCTGGCTGCGACACGATGAATCGGAATCCGCCTCCAACAATACTCGGACTGATAGCCATCGCTGTCTTTCTTACAAAGTCCCATACCTGCTTCCGGCGCCATATAACGCAGCACGGTCCAACTGCTTGCATCTTTCGAAACCTCGACGAGCACATAGTCGTAGGTGATGTACTTGGTCAGGCCCAGGAAGTAGGCCTTATTACCCTGGATACTCAGCAAATGTAACAGCGTTACATCGTACAGAGGTGAACTTGAATTCTTCTTGAAATCAAAGACTAACTTGTTAGGCATTCTTGCGATCGTTGAACACCAATCACTACCTGCGTGCTTACAGATCGAATTCTCGGATTGGTTACAAAATGGCTGGGAAGGCGAAAAATTTATACTCAGCTTAGGTGCGTCCTGGTCTATGAGGTTTTTTGCTTCATACATGACTGAGGGCCAACCCGATTGACCCGGATCAAAGACTTTAGGAATAACTACTCCCGCCTTTATGAATGCTTTGGTGAGGTCTTGCTTTTCCTCCAAAGTCAGGCGGTCGTCATCAGCGATTAATCTCAGTGGATAGAGGAAACGGGTAAGTGGGTATCGAGTTAGGAACAAGTTCTGATAAGCATGCGGACTTGCACCGCGTTCCAGAAGCACCTTAATGGCGGGCACATTTGCGGCGCGGACGGCTTCGATTAAAACTGCTTCTCGTTCGTAGTAATCATTCGGAACGGTGAAATTCGGATCGACGCCGTTAGCCAGCGCTGAATCGAACCATTTGATTGCCTCAGCTGATTTGCTGGAATTGTCAAAAAACTTGCGAGCCACCGTGGTACCTTCCCCACTTCCTTGCCGGAAAGCCTCTTCTATAACACTCGGTTGGATTTTCGCTGCGGTCAAAAGCTTCAATACATCCAAATCGATCGACATTAATGCGTTCTTCAGGCTGGTAACATCGATTGCTATTCCGCGTCCGCGCAGCTCCTCTCGTGCGCGTGCGACTGCGGAATCTTCGTCTGGCTTGGAACGTGGAGCTTCTGGAACGTCAATCGACGTAGGAACTGAAGGTCGAGGGTTAGTATCCTTTTTGGTCGTTGCGGTTGGACCAGTGCCGCTGTTGAAATAGAAGTCTCCTTTGATGTTTGCGTTAAACCAAGGCTCCTGCTTGCCACCAGTCCGGGCCGAAACTTGTTCAGCCACGTGGCGAAGCATGGTCTCCACCAACACGCCTGGAACGTGCATCTGTTTGATCAGCTCTTGGGTGTATGGACTGTTCGCGCCGTCGCCGTCACTGGCAGTGCTATCGGGTGCGGTCGCGTAAGCAATCAACGTCCCAGTGGGAGCGCTCACCTGGGCCAGGCCTCCCTGGTCTGAGCGATGACTTCGCGGAAATGGATCGCTCCTGCAGGCATCCAAAATTACGATGTTCAGCGGATTCTGCTCGTTATACATCTGGTCGAGCGCCCAATTGAGATCAACAGTCTTGTACTTGTAATCCGCCTCATTCTGAATGTCTGCGTTAACAGGGATGAGATAGTTACGTCCAGCTATCTGCACCCCGTGGCCGGCATAGTAGAACAGACCAACACCACAGGTAGATCTTAGTCGGTCCCCAAACTCACGAATCATCTGCTCCATTTCTGATTGCGACTTGTTCAGGCCGGAAGTAACCGAGAATCCCAATTCTCGTAGCTCATTACTGACTGCGGTGGCATCGTTGGGCGGATTCCGTAGAGGTTTGATTGAGTAAGCGCCATTGCCGATAACGAGGGCCAATCGCTGCTGCACGCTACGATCGCACGGTCGGGTTGTCGGTAGGACCACTTCGGAAGAGCGCTTCTGTGCAATGAACGGGACGGGTGCCAATGCGAGAGCCACGCATAGAATCGAAATAACAGTTCGTAGGTTTTTGCTGTGGATGGGCCAGAGGCTCATTGAAGATTCCTTTAGGTAGGCGATAGTCGCAGGAAAAACAATCAGGACGATAACCAAGAAGAGACGCTTAAGATTACGCAGTATTCTAGGTCTTTTCCGAAACCGGTCCAATTAGGCCGCTAAGTTTAACACCACTACTGCAGCCGCTCTACGCAACCGGGGCAACAGCCGCGACAGGAAAGTATATCGGCTTTTCGGATCTCAGCCTTACAATATGCCGTAGTGAACGACCTTTGTTATCCGTGTAAGGTTTTGTAATCTTTGGATTAACTAATATGAACTCATCGGCTTTCTCCTTGTCACAGAGTTGGAGAGGCACCATTGAAATGGTTAGGAGGACACGACGATGGCTGATCCAGTCGCTAGAAAACGTCTGAAGAAAAAAATGATTGACCGTTGGGAAAACGAGGGCGGAAGGATTGCGACCGACACAACGGATCCGACCAGACCGACGACCGAAGACAAGGCCCACGGTAAGAAACTATCTTCTTCGAGCGAAAAGTCGACCGTCGGCACTCCGCCATCTCCGACAAAGGGGCGCAAGCCTACTCGGAAATGAGTCACGCTCAAAACTCGGTGTGCAGAGGCTCTCGATGCTTATGTTTGTGCATCTTCTACTTCTGCATCCGATTTCTTTTTCCTCCGAAGACGACTTAGTAACCTTACAAAGAAGCCGTGAATGCGCTCCGACTCTTTCGCCAGGAGCGGCGAAGCGCTCGCCAGGATTAACACATAAAGGGCGGCAAACGGCTGCAAGACCCCCATCAAACCGCCGGCGATAGCGAGATTGACGATGATGATGGAAAACTCGCCGCGCGCCAGCAGCGTGAATGACGTATTCAGCGAGCCAACCGTTGATAAGTTGGACCGCCAGGCAACAATGAATCCGGCGATGACAACGCCGATGAGGGACACTAGCGCCGCCGCTACCGCCAGCCACGCCGCGCCACCCAAGGTGAACGGGTCAATCGACAGACCGAAGCTGAAAAAGAAGATCGCGCCGAAAAAATCGCGGAACGGCACGACGAGACGCTCCATGCGCTCGCTGTGCTCCGTTTCGCCGAGTATCAATCCCAGCAATAGAGCGCCGATCGATTCAGCAACGTGGATTGTCTCGCCAAGTCCGGCGAGCAAAAATAGGCAGCCAAAAATGACGACGATGAAAAGTTCATTTGACGAAATGCGAAGCACGCGGTTTAAGACGGGCGTCGCCCAACGGCCCAACAGCATTAAGCCAACGATGAAGCCGAGGGCGATGCCGCCTGACGAAAGGACACCGCCGAGCGATGTCGCGCCGCTCAGCACGATGCCGGAGATGAGCGACAGATATACTGCGAGAAAAATATCCTCGAACATCGTGATGCCGAGTACGATTTGCGTTTCGGGATTTGCCATGCGTCGGTAGTCAAAGAGAATCTTAGCGACGATGGCGCTCGACGATACAGTCGTCAACCCGGCGATGATCAAAGCCTCCCGCAACGGAAAACCCGCGAGATAGCCGAACGTGAATCCAACAGTGAAATTGATGCCAACGTAGATCGTTCCTCCGACCAGGATTGACCGTCCCGCCTCAATTAGACGCGTGAGGTTTGCTTCCAGACCGAGATAGAACAGCAGAAACAGGACGCCAATACGGCCCATGAAGGAGATGAGCGAGCCGGTATCGATGAAACGGAAGTCGAACGCACCAAACTGCGGGGCGTGTGGACCCACCGCGATTCCGATTAGGATTAGGAACGGAATGTTAGACACGCCAAGTTTGTTAGCGAGAGCGATGGCAAATGCAATTAATGCTAAGGCCAGGCCGATTTCTAAGATGATGTTATCCACCGGCTCACCCCGCACTTCCTTCAACCAGGAGTCGTTTTAATGCATTGATTGTGCGCCTATCGCCAGCGGCGATGAGCGTAGCACCCTCGTTCAGGACAGTATCGGCTTCGGGGTTAAGGCGCTTCGTCTCATCGGGTTCAATAATCGAGACGATTGAGGCGCCCGTACGGGTACGAACTGCGAGTTCGCGTATTGTGCTGCCAATACACGCAGCACCTCTTTCAATCGTGAACCACTCCAGCACGAGGTCGCCTAAAATAACCTCCGCCATCGGGAGATTTCGTGGCACGTAGGTCAGTCCACCGACAATCCCTGCGATCTGTCGCGCTTCACCGTCCGAAAGTCTCAGAACCGACGCCGCTCGGTCCATGTTTCGGCGAGTAAAATGGTACAGTTCGCGCGTGCCGTCATCGTGAATAACTATCACTAACCGGTCGCCCGTCATTGTCTCGATCTGAAACTTGCGCCCTACGCCGGGCAGAAACACTTCGCTGATGGTGGACATGATTAGCTTGCCTTCCTTTGATAAGAACTGTCCGAAGCAATTGTTTGCGAATTGTACCTTATGACAATAGAAGTTAGGACCAACCACCGATCGTGTTTGGCGTTATGCTTTTTGATTGTCTGCTCGACTACTGTCTTAGCACAATCCAACGCATTTATCCGAGTCAATCAAATCGGCTATTTCGTCTCAGACGAAAAGATTGCGATCGCCTTTTCGAAAGGCCCTTTGCGTGGTGACTTTGCTTTGTTGGATAGAACAAACCAGGTTGTGTACCGAGCTCGTTTGAAGTCGGTGGCTGCGCCCGCCTGGCGTGGCTCATTTCCCTATTATTACGAATTGAACTTCTCCGCATTCAAAACACTCGGCATGAACACCTTGCGAATAGAAGAGAGCGGTACAACTTCGACTGCGTTTACCATCGGAAGATATCCTGCCTATCAGGAAGACTTGCTTTCTTTCATGCGCCAGCAACGTTGCGGTTACAACCCTTACCTGGACATGGTTTGTCATATGCGCGACGGTCGCACTGTTTACGGCCCAATCCCTGATGGCAGCTTTATTGACGCAAGCGGTGGGTGGCATGATGCAGGCGACCAACTGAAGTATTTGATTACTGCCAGTAATGCAACAGCACGAATGCTGCTGGCTTTCGAATTGGCCAAAAACAACTTTGCAGACAGAGTCGATGCGCTGGGACACCCAAGCGCTAACGGCATCCCCGACGTTCTCGATGAAGCAAAGTGGGGATTGGACTGGATTCATAAGCTCCATCCAGCACCGGATCAGCTGTTCCATCAGGTGGCGGACGATCGTGATCATGTTGGCTTCAAACTTCCCGACCAGGACACAGCCGATTATGGATGGGGAAAGAACAGTTATCGCCCAGTGTATTTCGCCGACGGCAAGCCGCAGGGTTTAAGAGAATGGAAGAGCAAAGCGACGGGTGTCGCAAACATCGCCGGACGATCGGCGGTTGCCATGGCAATGGCCTATCGCATTTGGAAAAATGATCTGAACGATCCGATATTTGCTGAGAAATGTTTGAAGGCGGCTGTCGAACTCTACAATATGGGAAAGAGACATGAGGGTTATCAACAAGGCAATTCTTACGGCGCCCCTTATCGTTACAACGAGAACACCTGGGCCGACGACATGGAATGGGCAGCTGCGGAGTTATTTAACGCGACGCGCAAGCATTCTTATCTTGAAGACGCAAAGCGATATGCAAGATTGATTGGCCCAACCTCGTGGATGCAGCGAGACACGACCGAGCATTACGAGTTTTACCCATTCACAAACGTTGGACACTTCGCCTTGTATCCGCTCGTTGACGCCAGGACCAAATCTCAGCTCGCAAACTATTACCGCGACGGAATCGAAAAGGTCGTTGCGCGTGCGCAACAGAATCCATATCGAGTGGGCGTTCCGTTTCTGTGGTGCTCGAACAACCTTGTCGTTGCGTTCATTACACAGGCCCTGCTATATCAAAGAATGACCGGAGACATGCGCTATCGTACTGCGATGCTGGCCCACCGCGATTGGTTATTTGGTCGCAATCCATGGGGCACGTCGATGTTTACGGGAATTCCGCAGGGTGGTGAGTTTCCAGAGGACGTACACTTACCCACAGTACAAATTCTGAAAAAGCTGGTGATAGGTGGTTTAGTAGATGGCCCAATCGCTACCGATACATACAATAGCCTGCGCGGCCTGCATTTAAATGAGGCTGACGAATTCGCGGAGTTCCAAACCTCGGATGTCGTCTATCACGACGATGTGGGCGACTATTCGACTAATGAGCCCACCATGGACGGCACTGCCGATGCGATTCTTATGATGGCCTGGCTTAATCGTTCATTGGACCATTGAGAAGATTAAATACGTGAAGGCCGATTGCCTGTCTTGTAGAAGATGGAATCTCGCGCGGAGACCGCACCATAACAAATAGCTTCAACCTCACCGGAACGTAAAGCTCCGACTGCCACGTTCGTTCGCTCAAGCTCACCACGAGAGATAGAGTCAAGATTAGAAAATAAAAGTCAGGAAGAGAAAAGACAGGCCCGCAGGTTGTGGCTAAATTTCAACAATATCAGCGAATTGCTGCAAAGCACGTCAGTATGAGAACGCTGTAGCGTTGAGCAGTGAGGAGGAAGGAATGAAGAGGAACACCAAAGTCCGCACTTCCCGTTCTAGTTCTCTGGTTTTGAGCCAACCTGAAGCCTTTCTTATGACCGTGATTTGTTCAAGCTGGTAATCATTAAAAAGGAAACATTCACAATGGTGAAGGTAGCAGCGCGCAGTTTGTTGCCGTCTGACCACTTCAAGGGCAGTTCAAAGGCTTCAGTAATGCTCTTGGAGTACGCGGATTTCGAGTGTCACCGATGCGTAGCACTGTTTCACACGCTAGAAGATGCAATGCACTGGTTGGATAATTCAGTATGTTTTGTATTCCGTCACTTTCCCGACATTGAAGGACACTCACATGCGTTTTCCGCAGCGCAAGCTGCTGAAGCCGCGGCCGCCCAGGGTAAGTTTTGGGAAATGCATCATTCCTTGTTTTCACACAGCCCCAACCTTGAGGATCCGCAACTAATTGGTTATGCGGAGCAATTGGGAATGAGCCGGGATCTCTTCAAACGCGAGCTGCTTGTACCAACTCATGCAAAGAAAGTGAATGACGATTGCGCGGCAGCGGTTGCAGACGGAGTGGATGAAACACCAGCCTTCTTTATAAATGGCATTCGGTACAAAGGTCCCTGGGACTTAGATACTCTTTTGGACGCGATTGAAGACGCTGGGGTAAGCGTCTGAACAGCGAAGACGGCGCAACAAAACAATTAAATAAAACACACGTGGACAAGATATTAACAACATACTTCCGCTAGGGTTCAGGATGGTATTGTTTGTTACCCCTTAATCGCCCGATTCCCTCTATTCGATGGCAGTACTCTAATTGAGGAAGCGTACATTTTTGACTCTAATGTGCGAAGAGGTGGGCGGTGCCGAAACCGAGAGAAGAAACCCGACGACAACACGAGTCCGGAACCTTCGCGAGTATTTCACAGAGCGCAATCCTGGTCTACTTCAAGACTGGCACACCCAAACCCTTATTTCCCCCTGAAGTTCCTGCTCGCCAGGGATCATGGACCGGACTTCTTGTCGAAGAGCATCACTTGCCACCCACGGCGTTTCCGGACGGCTTTCCCCTTAGACATCTTGTGGCGATGCATTACCGTCGTGCCACTTTAAGCCGATTTCTGAGCCGGATGCCGCGGAACAAGCCCATGAGGCATGGCAGCTTAGACATTGTTCCCCAAGGAACGGCGTTGGGGGTTTACGGTTACGACGAGACCGAATTCATCATGCTTGCACTTGACCCCGGGTTTGTTCGAAAAATAGCAGACGAATCGGAAATGTCCAACATTGAATTAGTGAGACATCTGGGTATACGCGACCCGCAGATCGAATACATTGCATTCGCCGTAAAAGCAGAACTCGACGCTGGTTGTCCTTCAGGAAGAGTTTACGGTGATGGACTGGCCGTTGCGCTGGCGGCGCGTTTGCTCGGGAAGTATTCGGCCCATGCTACCACCTCTCATAACTGCAACGCCCTGCTGCCTGGATACACGTTGCGGCGCGTTACTGACTTCATCGAGGACAATTTGACCAAAGACTTAACTTTGGCCGAGATCGCTGATGTTGCTCACATGAGCCCTCATTACTTCTCAAGGGCATTTCGAAACTCCACAGGCACACCACCGCATAGATACGTCGTCGGTCGCCGGATCGAGAAAGCGAAAATGTTGCTCTCGGAGAACTATTTGCCCTTAGTGGAAGTCGGACTGAGTGTAGGTTTTCAGAATCAAAGTCATTTTACGACGCTGTTTCACAAGCGGACTGGTGTCACGCCCAAAGTGTACCGATCGCTCATTTAAACAGCACGTTCTTCTCTACTAACAAATAGTAAACTTTCCTTTACTAAGACCGTTGATTTGTTGTAAGGCACTTGGAATTGACCGCAACCCGGGCTGGTCGTCAGGGAGCCTCGATTCAATCCATATCTTTCTCTGCCAAACATTTCTAAGGTTATCATGCGCGAAGAAATTGCGAGCATCACTCTTAGTATTCATTCTTTGTATGGGGTAACTTGAATCCACCTTTCAATCCCGCCACCTATAGGCCGCATCAAACTTGTAATTCGGCGCGAGTCCGGAGCAATTGCAGCACATTTCCGCGGGAGATCACTCCGGCTAGCTTTCCTTCCCGTAGTACCGCAAGCTGATTAAGATCCTCGCGGGCCATCACTTCAAGCGCCTCGCTGACAGGAGTACTTGGTGCGACCGTTTGAACTTGATTCAGAGGTCGCATCACATCTCCGACTGTCGTGTAAGGCCATCGCGCACGTTGAATTGCTTTGATTTCATTTGGCGTAATCAACCCCTCAGCTTGCCCGTTAAAGGTGACGACAAAACACCGCCGTGCCGTTCGGACCAAATGGTCCTCGACGAAAGTCTGCAAGTTCGAGAGCCCGTCAACGGTCGCGTAATCGGGAGACATCACATCCGCAACCCTCACGCCGCGAAGAGCGTCAGTGAGTGCCACCTGCGCATAGCTCTCACGTGCAGCATTGAGCAGGAACCAGCCGATGAATGCTATCCATAGACCATTCAAGCCGGCACCCCAAAAAAATCGCATCACTCCCAAAACAATCATTCCGAACGCTATAACCTGGCCCACGCGCGCAGCAATTGTCGTTGCACGCTTAGCGTCACCCGTGATCCACCACGCAATAGCTCTTAATACACGCCCGCCATCGAGTGGGTAGCCAGGGATCATGTTAAAGATTGCGAGTGCGATATTGATGTAGCCAAGCCACATCAGCATTGCGCTCAACGGTTGTCGAGGAAATTCTGGAGGCCTCCATCCCAACGCTATCGTGATTGCCAGGCAGATGAAACCGATCACGAAGCTGGTTATGGGGCCAATGATTCCCATCCAAAACTCGGTCTTGGCGTCCGCAGCCTCTTTTTCAATTTGCGCTACTCCCCCCAGCGCAAAGAGCGTAATAGAACGCACTGGCAGGCCACGAGCTTTGGCGACTAGAGCATGAGAGAGTTCATGAGCAACGATGGCACCAAAAAACAGCACTGCAGTGATGATGGCCAGTGCCCATTTCAGGCTGGCATTCCAATCTGGGTTGTTCACACTGAATTGGGAAGCGAGCGAGAGGGTGATTAGGAGTGCGATGATGAACCAACTGTAGTGCAGGCCGATCTCGACCCCGAAGATGCGGCCGAGTTTGATCTGTGCCTTCATGGTTTTCTATTCCTCGCCTGGTTTGGACGTTAATTTCATTGCCTCAAGCTGCAGATCGATTATTACCTCATTTCCGACATCCATTCCGCCGTTCGCCATAGGATTACCCCAGGTAATACCGTAGTTCAATCGCCCATTGACCATAAGATTTAATCTTCTCATTTAGTTTATTGGTTTCATTGACGTAACCCTCATAAAGCTTGAAGTGCCATCTCCAGCGTCTGAACAGACATGCCCTCAAAGTCCGTTCAAACTAAACTGCTTCGCCTTGTAGGATGTCTCTCTAATCAGGGACCTTGTGACCATTCAGCCGCGAAACGTAGGTGCGTGCACAGCAATCAAGCATTTAAGCTGACCTTCCCAATGCTGTCTTTGCTCTTTTTGACTTTTATTTTCTGATCTTGACTTTTTTTTCGCTGGAATCCCTCACAAGCTCGCGAGATATGCAAAGGTGAATGCTGAGTTGAAAAGTGGGGCCTCCACGTGTATCTACGCTTTCATACCACAAATCCACTACCTTCAAGGCCCACCCCGGACTAAAGGCCTGCGTATCCGTTCAACCTCACAAAAAAAGAGTCAAGATTAGAAAATAAAAGTCAGGAAGAGAAAAGACCTGCGCCGAAAGACTCGGCTAAGTTCACAATCTCTTCCTAACGGTGCGCTCCGACGTTCATTAACGGCGGGCGGGATAGAGTGTTGTGGACTTGGAACCGGCATGGTCTGTACAGGCATGTCGGCTCTCGGAGCGACCGAGTGGCAATTAATAACGGAAGGAAAAGTTCGATGAGTAAACTGAAAACGTATAAGACGCGCATTGACCTGCCCGCCGAAGTTCGGGAGCAGGTTATTACATTACTCAATCAGCAGCTGGCCGACACTTTTGATCTTTACAGCCAGGCGAAGCAAGCGCACTGGAATGTAAAAGGTCCAGAGTTCTTTCAACTTCACGAGCTGTTCGATAAGCTGGCGGCCGAGGCAACGGGGTTCGTAGATCTGATCGCCGAGCGTGTCACAGCTCTGGGCGGGACGGCGACAGGCACGGTCCGCATGTCGGCGGCGGCCTCACGGCTCGATGAATATCCGCTTGACGTCTCGCCCCCGCTATCGAGCATAGAAGCTCTTGTACGAGCCTACGCCTCGTTGGTGGAGACAACTCGCGAGGCCATCGCGACGGCCGAGCGCGCAGGTGATGCTGATACCGCGGACCTCTTCACCGAAGTCTCGCGCGGCCTCGACAAGTCGTTGTGGTTTCTCGAAGCTCACTTGCAGTCACCCAATAATCCGTCGATGACTGCATGATTTCTTTTTCGGCCCGCGTCCCCATTGATCTCATCCCCTTAGCGTTTGCCATCAGTACTTCTCTTGGAGTCAACGTTCGTCGCCTAAGGAACGCAGCTCTTGGTGTCGAGGAGGCTACATGAACAAGAAAAGCAGAAATTTTGTAATCGGTGCTTTGTTGGCGGTTTGTTTTGGCTTAAACGCAGCTAGCATACAACCGTCGACGGCCAGTCTTCTCCAAACGACGACACCCAGAGCGACTCCGATCGCCGACGGAGATTGGCCGGGCTACAACCGGACTTTGACGAGCGAGCGTTTTTCACCGCTCAATCAAATCACGACGGAAAACGTCGCCAATTTGAAACAAGTTTGCGTGTTCGATCTCGGCGAAGACGGAAACTTTCAAAGTGGTGTCATCGTCGTCAACAACACACTTTACGTCACGTCTGATGCGAATACTTTCGCCATCGATGCGGCGACTTGCCAGCAGAAGTGGAAGCATCATTATGAAAAGCCGACGCCAGAAGGGTTGCGAGTCAATCGCGGTGCGGCATACGCCGACGGCAAGATTTTTCGCGGGGTCAACACGGGCTATTTGATAGCGCTTGACACCAATACTGGACGGTTTTTGTGGGAATCAAAAATAGCTGACCCGACTAAAGGCGAAAGCGTTCCGGCTGCGCCTATTGTATGGAACGGAATGGTTTTTATTGGTCAGGCGGGTGGCGATAACAAAGGTGTGCGCGGGCGAATGATGGCTTTCAGCACAACGGATGGCAAACAGCTTTGGAGCTTTGATCTAGTTCCTCTGACGGGCGCAGGCTCGGACACGTGGCCACCTAACACCGACGATAATCCGCGCACGGGTGGCGCAACCTGGACTTCCTACACGCTCGACCCGGAGACTGGGTTGCTATACATTCCCGTCGGAAACGCAGCGCCGGATTTCGACATTAAGAAGCGCCCGGGCTTGAATCTATACACCAATTCAATAGTCATTCTCGACGCGAAGAGTGGCGCTTTTAAGGAATACTATCAACTGACGCCAGGCGATTTTCACGACTGGGATGTGGCCGCAACACCAGCTTTGATAAAAACGACGGGTGGCAAAAATCTGATGGTCGCGGGCGGTAAAGACGGAATTCTGCACGCCGTTGACCCGTCGCAGAAAAAGGAAATTTATAAGACGCCGGTAACGACGATTGAAAACGCCGACGCGCCTTTTTCTGAGAACAAGCCGACGCATTTTTGTCCTGGCGTCCAGGGCGGCGTCGAATGGAACGGTCCGGCTTTTCACCCGACGGCCAACCTGATTTTCGTCAACTCGATTGACTGGTGTTTCAGCCTTAAGCTCTTTCCCCAAAATTTGAAAGGCGAGGCCGGCAAGCCTTTCTCCGGCGGAACGAGTGTAGATGAGCCGTTCGGCACAGTTGACCCGAAAGAAAAATGGACGGGTTATGTTACGGCAATCAATGCCGACGATGGCTCGGTGAAATGGAAAATATCAATCGCCGACGCCAATGGTCGCGGGCATCACTACAACCGGCGGCGGACTGGTTTTAACCGCCGATTTGAACGGCGACGCACTTGCCTTTAATGCGGCAGATGGCAAAGTGCTCTGGAAACAAAACACCGGCGCGCCGGTCGGGGGCGGTGTCATTACTTATCTGGTCCGCAGCAAACAATACCTTGCCATCGCGACGGGCATTACGTCGATGAGCTGGCAAACCAAAGCCGGCAACGCCAGGGTTGTGGTTTACGGTCTTCCTAAAATTTGAAAAGAGTAAAACGATGACTGAAGGCTCAGGTGACCGACGTCAAGTGTCCGCAATCACGAAGGCTCTGGCCCATCTTCACGCAACCTCCCATTGGCAGGAAGGTGTTTACAAGCAGCTGCATGCGCATCCCGAGCTGAGTTTTCAAGAAACCAAAACAGCCGCGCTCGCGGCGTCGAAACTAAAAGAATTCGGTTACGAAGTCATGGAAGGGATTGGTCGCACCGGCGTCGTCGGCGTGCTGGAAAACGGCGCGGGCCAGACCGTGCTGGCGCGAGCTGACATGGACGCGCTTCCCGTCAAGGAAAACACCGGACTACCTTACGCCTCGACACTCACCGCGACTGAGGATGCGGGGGAAACAGTCAGTGTCGCGCATGCCTGCGGCCACGATGCGCATGTGACGTGTCTACTGGGCGCGGCAGAGCTGCTCGCGAAGGCGCGCGAGTCATGGGGCGGTACCTTCATCGCGTTATTTCAACCTGCGGAGGAAATCGGGGGCGGCGCCAAGGCCATGGTGGCTGACGGATTGCGCGAGCGGATTCCCAAGCCGGATGTCGCATTCTCACAGCACGTGCTGGCCCACCCCGCGGGAACACTCGGCACTCAGGTAGGTGCCGTCCTCTCCGCCGGGGACAGCATTCGAATAACCCTTCACGGCAAAGGCTCGCATGGCTCGATGCCTCATAATAGCGTTGACCCCGTAGTACTGGCCGCAATCGTTGTACTCCGCCTCCAGACGATTGTGGCGCGCGAGACGAAGCCCGGCGAGTTTGCGGTCTTGACCGTAGGAAGCAGCGTAGCCGGTTCCAAGAGCAATATCATCTCCGACCGCGCGGTGCTCCTGGTGAATCTGCGGACATATGACATGGCCGTGCGCCAAAACATGATCGATAGCATCGAGCGGATGGTCAGGGCCGAGTGCGAGGCGTCTGGCTCACCGCTCCCACCCGAATTCGAGTACTACGATCAGTATCCGCTCACCGAGAATGACCCGGAGGTCACGAGAAATATCACGTCCGCATTCCGGAGCCATTTCGGATCAGAGACCGTGTTCGATCTCGGACGAGTGACTGCCAGCGAGGACTTCAGTCACATCCCCGATGAGTTTGGAACGCCCTACTCTTATTGGGGAGTTGGCTGTATTGACTCGGAGAAGTACGAGCAAGCCTTTAAGGCAGGTCGGGTAGAACAGGACATCCCGGTAAATCACTCGGAATTCTTTGCGCCAGTCATCGAGCCAACGCTTTCAATGGGCACACAGGCGCTTGTGGTTGCAGCTCTGACGTATCTGGCGAAGTGAGGTCGCGTCATGGTTTCTACAACTGCGGTCGCGGTTCCCGACGAGTATCGAGGGACAGACAAGCTCATCCTCGGAATTGTCCTTGCCGTTATTACCTTCTGGTTATTCGCGCAGACGACGCTGAATGTCGCACCTACGATGCGTGATGAGCTGCGGATCAGTGAGAGCCTAACAAACATAGCGGTCAGCATCACTGCACTGTTCTCCGGTATCTTCATCGTCGTCGCCGGCAGCCTCGCGGACCGGATCGGTCGAGTGAAGCTGACCTACGTCGGACTGGTCCTCGGTATCCTGGGTTCACTCTTGATCGCGGTTTCCCCATCAGGCACCGTTCTCTTTCTAATGATGGGACGCATCATTCAAGGCCTTTCAGGCGCCTGCATCATGCCGGCCACACTCGCCCTGATGAAGGCATACTTCGATGGCAAGGAGCGCCAGCGCGCTCTTAGCTTCTGGTCCATCGGCTCATGGGGCGGCTCGGGCGTCTCTGCGCTTTTCGGCGGTCTCGTTGCTTCCTCGCTCGGATGGCGCTGGATCTTCTGGCTATCAATCCTTGTCGCGGTCGTTAGTTTCCTGCTGATTAGAGGCACTCCAGAGAGCAAGGTCGAGTCCACGCAAAAGAGTCGCTTCGACTGGTCCGGCTTCGCCGCTTTTATCATCGCTATGGTGGCTGTGAACATCGTCATCGGACAGGGTGCCGCGTTGGGATGGCTGAACCCCGCGATTGTCACGCTGGCCGTCGTGTTCATCATCGCTGTTGTGGTCTTCTTCAAAATTGAATCAGGCAATGCAAATGGGTTTGTTGACCTCGCACTCTTTAAGAACAAGACATATGCCGGCGCCACGCTCTCCAACTTCCTACTCAATGGTGCTGCTGGAACATTGCTCGTTGCGCTTGCTCTGGTCCAGCAGGGGGCCGGGCTGTCCTCATTGCAATCCGGATTACTGACCGTTGGCTATCTGGTCGCCATTCTGAGCACGATTCGTGTCGGGGAAAAGCTTCTTCAGAAAATGGGCGCGCGAAGGCCGATGTTGATGGGCTGTGTAATCACCGCGACCGGAATTCTGTTGACGACCTTTACTTTTCTTCTGGCTAATCAGTACATGATTGTGGCTTTTATCGGCTTCACACTCTTTGGCGTCGGGTTGGGCTTCTACGCCACCCCATCTACGGATGCGGCACTGTCGAATGTGCCCGACGATAAGGCCGGCGCCGCGTCCGGTATCTACAAGATGGCGTCATCTCTGGGAGCGGCCTTCGGCGTGGCCCTCTCAGCGGCGATCTTTACTGCTCTTAGCCAACACGATACCGGTTTCACGGCTTTGTCAGACCTGTTCCTCGGAAGGACTGACAACATTGCGATTCGATTCGCAGCTGCTGTGGCGCTGCTGTTCAACGTCCTCATGGTCGTCATAGCGATAATCGCGATCGTCCTGACCGTCCCCAAAGATGACCGACTGCAAGACGTGGTTTGAAATTAGTGGTTCGGTTATAACTGAGCGATTGAACGTTTTGCGGAGACGTTACTGGTCGGAAAGTGTGTCGAAATTTTGAACGAACAGACGGCAGCATTTAAGGAGTACGCGACGGGCACTCTTTTGGTGCTCGATCTAATCGGTACGTTTGTGTTTGCGCTTAGCGGTGCCGTCGTCGGAGTCAAGCGGCGTCTTGATATTTTCGGTGTGCTCGTTATTTCCTTTGCCGCGGCCAGCGCGGGGGGAATCATCCGCGACCTTCTAATCGATTCGGTGCCACCGGCAGCTATCAGAGATTGGCGTTATGTGACCGCCTCGGTGCTCGGAGGTTTGCTCATATTTATTTGGTTCCCGCGTAGCCAGCGATCGGCGAGAGTGCGCAACTTCGTACTGCTTTTCGATGCCGGAGGGTTGGCGCTCTTTGCCGTCACGGGCACGCAAAAGGCCCTGGGCTATGGGCTGAATCCGGTGATGGCGTCGTTGCTCGGAATGCTAACCGGGGTTGGCGGTGGAATGATGCGTGATGTTTTGGTCGCGGAAATTCCTCAAGTGCTGCGCTCTGATCTGTACGCGGTGGCAGCGCTGGCCGGTGCAGTGATGGTGGTGATCGGCCATCAATTAAACTTTGCGCCCACTGTAGCCGCAGTATTGGGCGCAGTGATCTGTTTCGGCCTTCGCTTGGTCGCAATCCGACGCCGGTGGCAACTGCCGGTCGCGCACGCGCGTTCCGAAGAGGAATGAAACGAATCCGCGATGAACCAAATCGCACGTAATGTGAAAATAGTGACAGTACTCCGAAGTGAGGAGTATTGAAAATGGCCGAACGTATGCCTGCGATTTTCTTCGGGCACGGCAACCCGATGAACGCACTGGCACATAATGCCTGGACGGAGGGGTGGTATCACATTGGCAGAGCAATTCCGCGCCCTCGTGCCGTGATCTCGATCTCGGCCCACTGGTACCTCCCGGCTACAATAGTGACTGCGATGCCTGCGCCACGCACTATTCACGATTTCGCTGGTTTCCCGAGAAGGCTGAGCGACGTCAAGTACACGGCGCCCGGCGACCCGGAACTCGCCCTCCGGGTCCGAGAATTGCTCGCTCCGGTCCCAGTCAACTTGGACAAGCGCTGGGGACTGGACCACGGCACGTGGTCGGTGCTCTGTCACGTCTTCCCCGATGCGGACGTTCCCGTCATTCAACTCAGCATTGACGATACGAAACCAGCAGAGTTCCACTATAAAATCGCGAAGCGGCTCACCGGCTTGCGCGACGAAGGCGTGCTCATCATGGGGAGCGGCAACCTTGTGCATAACCTGCACGCTTACGGGTGGGGCCGACGTCAGATCAAGCCCTTCGACTGGGCAGTGCGTTTCGAGGGACGGATTCGTGAGCTACTGCTAGCTCGGGAGCCCGACCCGCTCATCGCTTATGAAACTTTAGGGCGTGACGCTGCATTGTCAGTTCCAATGCCTGATCACTATTTGCCTTTTCTCTACGTGATGGCTCAACAAGAGGAAGGCGACGAGGTCAGCTTTCCAGTGGAAGGATTCGAAGGGGGATCTGTCTCGATGTTTTCAGTCAAAATCGGCTAATAGTCGCCATCAGCTGGTGAATAAAACTAGACCATTAGCCCTTGACCATAACGAGCATGAAGCTTTACCACTTTCGGTTCAGACATCTTCACCAGGTCACGTGAAAGTCCTCAAATTGCCGCGTCAATAATCGCCCGCGGATACTCATCCCTAGCTCCAAACTGATGTGTGTTTTGAAGTATTGCAACCCCGAACAGCACCCCACACAAGAGAAAACGCCTACATTGCACACGTGATAACACGCTCGTTGCAGATTGGTTTGATCAATATGATTTAGTCGTCGAACCAAGGCAGGAAGCGGGTTTGACCGGAACACGAGGAGCGTTTGTTGGGGAAGCAGTCGAGGGTGTTGAGCAAATGATTTTTAGACTTCGAGGAAAAGACGTTAGCGGAGGGTCTGCGATCGAAGTTGTGCGTGCGCTAGAGGAAGGCGACAGCGATTATTGTCAGGGTGGCGGACCAATTCGTCAGTACCTTCATTGGTCTCTTAATCGACTAAACGGCAGCGTACCACCGCGCGATCTTCATCTGAGTGACAGACTGGAAGATGAACCACTTGCGCTCGGGTATCTTCTTTTGCTCGATGAATACGGCGTGGGTAAAATTGTGGAACCAACCAATAGATCGAAGGAGTAAACAATGAATACAGCTCAATCTCAGACGGGCTTTTTTGACAACGTCTCAGCCTATTTTGATCAAGCCGCGTCGTTCACACAGCATCCGAAAGGTCTGTTAAATCAGATAAAGGTCTGTAACAGTGTCTACTCGTTCCAGTTCCCCGTACGCACGCGACAAGGCTATGAGGTTATTTCGGGCTGGCGCGCACAGCACAGCCACCACAAGCTGCCAGTAAAAGGCGGAATCAGATATTCCGAGGACGCCAATGAGGATGAAGTAAAGGCTTTGGCCGCGCTCATGACGTACAAGTGCGCAGTAATGGACGTACCCTTTGGGGGAGCCAAGGGCGCTGTAAAAATCAACCCGAAGAATTACACGATTGAGGAGTTGGAACAGATCACGCGGAGATACACCTCGGAGTTGATCAAGAAGAACTTTATTGGTCCGGGGGTGGATGTGCCCGCTCCAGATTACGGCACGGGGCAGCGAGAGATGTCCTGGATAGCAGACACGTATGCCGCCTTCCACCCGGGACAGATCGATGCACTTGCTTGCGTGACCGGTAAACCCGTTTCTCAGGGTGGAGTTCGGGGACGACTTGAAGCCACAGGACGCGGAGTCTTCTTTGGTCTGCGCGAAGTGTGTAGTCACGGCGACGACATGACGCAGGTCGGCGTCGATAAAGGGTTAGAGGGAAAGCGCGTCGTCGTCCAGGGATTGGGGAATGTCGGCTACAACGCGGCACAATTCTGTCAGCACGGAGGCGCGGTCATCATCGCACTAGCGGAATACGAGGGCGCCATCCATAACCCAAAAGGGCTTGACGTCGAGGCCGTGATGAAGCACCGGAAGGAAACCGGTTCCCTGCTTAACTTTCCAGGAGCAACTAATCTCGGTACTCGAGAGGAAGCGCTCGAACTTGATTGCGACATTTTGATTCCCGCAGCACTCGAGAATCAGATCACCGAAGAGAACGCGGGTCGCATCAAGGCGAAGATTCTCGCGGAGGCGGCCAACGGACCGACCACTGCAGGTGCAGCGGAGATCCTTCTGCGTAAGGGCGTCCTGGTCATCCCCGACATCTATTTGAACGCCGGCGGCGTCACTGTTTCATATTTCGAGTGGCTGAAGAATCTGTCACACGTTCGCTTCGGAAGAATGGGTAAGCGATTCGAGCAAAAAAGTTTTGAGAACCTGCTACGTGTCATCGAAGAAAACACCGGACGAAGACTCTCCGACGTGGAACGAAAAACCGTTGCGCGCGGTGCCGACGAGATCGATTTGGTTAACTCCGGTCTCGAGGAATCAATGGCTGTGGCCTATAACCAGATTCGTGAGATATGGAAATCAGATCCCGGCATTCCGAGTCTCAGGACAGCAGCTTTTATCGGCGCAATAAATAAGATAGCTACATGCTATGCCGAACTCGGCATCTTCCCGTAAAGAGGGGCTAATCAGCTGCCGTCTCAAGAGAGATTAATTTGAAGTCAGGAGGGTATATGGAACGATTAGATCACACACGAGAAACGACGTTATCTGATAACGGCATCTACGAAGCCATCGAAGTGGAGCATACCGACGTGTTGGACCACGAGATCATAAGGTTGAAAGAGGAATTGGCCAACGAGCGAGAACAAAGTCTTCGAATGCTAGCTGAATTTGATAACTACCGGCGGCGCACAAGACAGGAACGTGCTGTCGCGGAGCAGGCGGGCAAACGCAAGGTCCTTCTCGCGCTTATTGAAGTAATGGACGACTTCGACCGCGCCTTGTTGCACGTAGGCGAAGCATCGGATGCAGTGTCCAACGGTCTCAGACTCATTCGTCAGCGATTCAGCGACGTGCTGCACTCGAACGGCGTCACCCCATTTGATAGTGAAGGGCAGCCGTTCGATCCCACATTACACGAAGCGATGACCATGATTGATAACGACGGTGATAAATCTGGGACAGTTTATGCGGAAGATCGACGTGGCTACTTCATGAATGGCGAACTGCTTCGTCCAGCGCGCGTGGCCGTACTGAAGTGAAGCAGGCTCAAAATTTAATCGAGGCACAGAACACGTCACGAAAACTATTTACTCGAAAGGGCAGAAGGAATGAAAACGAACCAGGGAAAAACCATCTTCGCTGAACGGGTCGCCGACCACGGTAGGCTGCGCTCAGTCTTGCGTGAGTGGGGTTATAGAGAAAACGAGATTCAGCGCTTTGTCAGCGAGCCGAGGATCACCGCCAAACGGCATGAGCGTAGTAAAAGGACTGATCAATCTGGTGAAATCCCGCATCGCGTGTCTTAACAACATTACTACAGTTCGCGAAAAATCTAAGTTTCCCGAGTGCCCTGTGGTTCAGTTGGTCGCGGAAAATACCGCAGATCGCTCGCGGCTTCGTATGTCTGATGCAAGCCTTTCTGACTTCACTTGCTTTGAATGGACCATAGCCGTTTTGAGTAATCGAGCGATGGCGTGGTATCCGTGTTCCAGGGCCACAATCAGGGCAGTTTTGCCGGAGCTGCATACTTTGTTTACATCTGCCCCACTATTTAACAGGGCCTGAGTAATTCCGATGTCGCCGCTACATGCCGCGAGTGTTAAGGGCGTACAACCACAATCGGCTTGGACATTTACATCGGCCCCAAACTGCAACAACGTTTTTACGGTGGCGGTCCTCAGGTTAATGACAGCGAACATTAACGCCGTTCGCCCTTCAGGATTTTGCGCATTCACGTCGGCACCATTAAGTAGCAGCGCTTTAACCGTTTCAGTCTGACCATCGAGTGCAGCACTCATCAAAGAAGTAATGCCTCCCTCATCCCTTACATCAGCAGGTATTCGTTCGTGCGACATTGTGTTTCTCCTGTGGCTGTACCCTTCGCCATTTCTTATCGCGCTGCCAAATTCTTATCTCAGTCACAGCGAAGCTCAGCGATCAAAACTCTGGCTGAGACGAGCAAGGGCAAGAGCGCCTAGCGCCAGACCAAAATCGCGTAGCGCGATGTCGTAGTAGCCAGGGATCATCAGCAGGTTCAACACGATCATTAAGAGCCAGGCCGAAACGACATAGGCGAAGAATTTCGGTTTGAACAAAACTCCCAGTCCCGCGATGATTTCGATGACGCCAGCGACGAGCATCAATTCGTGACCATGACCGCCGACCATTCGGTTAACGAACGGAGGTAGATACTGCTCCCAGTTCACGAGTATATTGAAAAACTTATCCAGTCCGGCGACTAGCGGCGCGACGACAAAGGCGACGTGCAGGATTTGGTAAGCTTGATAGGTGGGGCCAGAGACGTCCTGGCCAGCTTGCGTTTTGGTCCGAGAAATGCGCCTCGAGTTGTCGATAATGTGTTCCATCTTTCGTGTCCCTCCAATACTTAAGACTTGATAACAACTTAAGGGAAGGCCTGGATGGTTCATAGCGTGAAAACACTTGTTCTCCATACGTGTTCTCACGGTGATTCATCGCTCATGGCATCGCTTTCGGTATTGATCATGAAGCCAGGCGCTCTATCTGTGATGAAGACGAACTATGAGTAACCGATGAGAAAAGAAGTGAGGAATAATCGAATTGACCAAGCCGTTGCTGATCTCTTTCCAGGCTACTTTGCTATCGTCATAGCCCACCGGAATTATCTCAACGGTGATCGTTCTTGTTGGGATGAAATGGCTGGCGAGGATTCTGCTGGCTATTAACCGCTAATCCGCCTCTAGATCGAGCGCGACATATCTTCGAGTTCCGCAGCGCGCGGAAACAGGATGTTATTCTCCAGGTGAATATGTTGATGAAGGTCAGCTTCCAAGGCTGACAGCGCGCTGTACAAGGTTTTGTAGCTTATGCATCCATCCGGCGGGACAGCGTAGTTGGAACTAGACTCACGCATTTTTCCCAAAATGTATCCTGCGGCATCGTGCTCGGCCATCATCACGCGCACTGGATTCCGCACAGTTCCAAAAGGCGGCGCGGGAAGAGATTGCTTCGCCATCGCAGCTTCCTCCAACTGAACGATATAGGGAAAGAGCACTCTTTCTTCTTTTAACATGTGAGGCTCGAGCTCCCCGCGCAGGTTCCCGAATTGATGCTGAATCTCAAAAAGTTCCGGATGGTTTTGCCCGTGCACCCCACAAACTTTTGCTAATAGAGCATCTAGCCGCTCCAACTCCTCTCGTGTAAACCTGTGGTGTTTTTCAACAATGTGTGTGACTAGTTCAGCCTGCGACGAGGTGGCCCAATCTTCGGCAACGGAGGTGCCGTCGGCGCTCGCGTTGCTCTGAAGCGAGCCGAGGACTTCCTCTACCGCGACCCCGGCCTTGGCGCAAGCATCCGCCAAACTCTTTCCGCCCCCGCAGCAGTAATCGATACCAAGTTTTTCGAAGATTCGAGTCGCAGCAGGGATTTCCAAAGCGTACTCTCTAACAGTTTTTGTAGCCTCAAACATAACTACTTCTCCTTATCTCGATACGGACAAGCTACGCTAGGCCAAACTTCGACGCAGTGACTTAAATCACGCCTTTCCCGAAAAGAACGAGATGTTCACAAAGGTTAGTTTAGGTGTGACATGAGTCATATCGCTTCCCAATAAGCGCGGCTATGCTGCAGAACCCCTACGTTCCATTTGACTTATTGAGTCCGTCGCGAAAGAATCGAAAACATCCGCACAATGAGAAAAGAAACATTCAAAGCCGGCGCTTGGGGGACGCTGTTCACTCTGATCATGGCCGGCCTGATAGTGCTGGGCTCACGAAACCTCGCGCACTT
>DATIBX010000581.1:0-2847 GCA_035457105.1 Pyrinomonadaceae bacterium | reverse complement strand
CCTGGGCTTAAATTAGCGAACGCCTTCGGCGTATTTTGGTCGCTAATGCTCCAAGCCTGGGCTTAAATTAGCGAACGCCTTCGGCGTATTTTGAAAGTGAACCACTATAAGATTTTGAGGTTACATGACAATAACTAGACCGGGATGTTAGCATGCGGGGCGCCTTCAATGGATCTATGCTTACTACTGAATTGATTGATTCGTTATTTGATAGCGCACTGCCCGAACCCTCCCATTGGGAATCGCGTTACCCTCCCCGTGATCTTCCCGCCGGCGCGATCGTGACTCGCTTTGCTCCCAGCCCGACAGGTTTTTTGCACACCGGCGGAGTCTATATCGCAACCCTTGGCAAGAACCTGGCCCATCACTCGGGTGGCGTGTACTTCGTTAGAATCGAAGACACTGACCAGGCACGAGAAGTCGCTGGTTCGCGCGAGCAGTTTGCACGCGCGTTCAAGTACTTCGATATAGAGCCAGACGAGAACGACTCTTCAACATGGGGACCCTACGAACAGTCAAAGCGCGAACAGATCTATCACACGTACGCGCGGGAACTGCTGCGACGCGGTCACGCGTATCTCTGTTTCTGCACACGTGAAGAGTTGGCTCAGATGCAGGAACAGCAACTGGCGGCCAAGGTCCACACAGGCTACTACGGCGAGTGGGCGCGCTGCCGGAATCTCTCACAGCCTGAGATAATCAGTCGTCTCGAAGCTGGAAAGCCATACACGATCCGCTTTCGTTCGCCGGATGGTCCACCGAGGCGAGTTGAGTTCGTTGACCTGATCCGCGGACGAATCGAACATCAGGACAACATAAATGATATCGTGCTCTTGAAGAGCAGCGACCAGATTCCAAGGCTTCCCACCTACCACTTTGCGCATGTCGTCGACGATCATTTAATGAGAGTCAACACGGTTCTTCGTGGCGAGGAGTGGATCTCTTCGGTGCCAGTGCATCTGCAATTATTTAAGGCGCTCGGTTTCGAACCAATACCCTATGCTCATATCGCTCCCCTGATGAAATTTGACGGGTCGAGCAAGCGGAAGTTAAGTAAGCGAGATAATGAGGCTGATGTAGAGTTCTATATCAAGTCGGGTTATCCCGCAGGTGCGGTGCAGCACTATTTAAGAGGACTCGCCAACAGCAGGTTTGCTGAGATGACGTTCGCAGAGTCTGCCTCATCCGCTCTCAGCCTCAGTGATTGCGGAGTGGCTGGCCCGATCTTCGATCTGGTGAAACTTGAATCAATCAGCCGCGAGTTTATCGCCCAACTCCCCACGGAAGGGGCGCTGGAAAGTTTGCTTACCTGGGCTCGAGATTATGATCCTGAGTTGGCCTCGATACTATCCAGGAATTTGCCGCTGGCTCGCCGCATCTTTGCGAATGAGCGACAGCCTGGCGTGATGCAACGAAAGGACCTTGCGAAATGGGGGGAGTTCCGGGCGGCTTACGGCTTATACTTCCAGGAGTTGTTTCCGGCAGTAACTGATCCTTCAGATCCTCGCTTCGCTCCAGTCCAGCCTGACATGGTAGTGAAGTTGGCAAAAGGCTTCGCTGATTCGTACCGGCATGAGGAAGACAAAGAGGCCTGGTTCGAACAGATCCGTACTTTGGCCGCCGCCCACGGCTTCGCACCAACAGCAGGGCAATACAAGAAGAATCCGGAGAATTTCGCCGGTTCGATCAGTCACGTGAGCAATGCCATTAGGATCGCCCTGACCGGACTAACACAAAGTCCGGAACTGTTTCTGGTGGCGCACAACCTCGGAGAGAAGGAGCTGTTGAGACGTGTCAGAGCACTCACTTGAACCCCATGTGCTGGGTGCTTTTTTGTCGCTAAAACCGTTATCAACTATCATGAGTTTATGAGCGCTGAAGGCCCCTCGAATTTTATTAGAGACATCATCATCGAAGACATCAAGAGCGGTAGATATGGAGGCCGTGTGCAAACGCGATTTCCTCCGGAACCAAACGGCTACTTACATATCGGCCACGCCAAAGCCATATGCCTCGATTTCGGACTGGCGGCGGAGTTTGGCGGCAAATGCAATTTGCGTTTCGACGATACTAATCCGTCAAAAGAAGAAACAGAGTACGTTAACGCCATAATGGAGGATGTGCGGTGGTTGGGCTTTCAATGGGACGGTCTCTACTATGCCTCCGATTACTTTCAACAACTGTACGAGTGGGCTACTCAGTTGGTTACGGCAGGAAAAGCTTACGTGTGCGATCTCAGCGCTGATGAAATTCGCGAGTATCGTGGCACGTTAACCGAGCCGGGCAGGGACAGCCCCTACCGCAACCGTTCTGTTGAAGAAAATCTCGATCTGTTTGACCGCATGAAAAAGGGAGAGTTCCCGGATGGTTCACGAACCCTGCGTGCGAAGATCGACATGAGCTCACCAAATCTTAATCTGCGTGACCCGGTCATGTATCGAATTCTCCACATGGACCACCATCGTACGGGGAATCAGTGGTGTATTTACCCGATGTACGATTACGCGCACGGGCAGTCGGATTCCATCGAGCGCGTAACGCACTCTATGTGTACTCTGGAGTTCGATAACAATCGTCCTTTATACAATTGGTTCATCGAACAGCTCGGCATATTTCCTTCGCGGCAATACGAGTTTGACCGGCTGGCCCTCACCCACACGCTGCTTAGCAAACGCAAGCTACTGAAGTTGGTTGAAGAAGGACATGTCGAAGGCTGGGATGATCCGCGGATGCCAACACTCTCGGGCATGCGGCGGCGCGGTTACACTTCCACCGCCATTCGCGACTTCTGCGCGAGTGTAGGCGTTTCGAAGACAAACGGCATTACTCAGTTACAGCAGCTCGAAT
>DATIBX010000580.1:0-7411 GCA_035457105.1 Pyrinomonadaceae bacterium | reverse complement strand
GAGGCGCGCCACCCACCTTGCGGGTAGGGCCCTGCACCGGCCGGGTTTGAGCGCCACTACTTCCCTCTCCCCACTCTTCAGCCGATTTGCGTTCTACGTCGGGGTCGAGCGGGTTTGTGTCGTATTTGTTCTTGTTACTTTCCATCTTTCAACACCAGGCGGTTTAATCTTACTCGCCAGTGATCACATACTCAACCGGATGCCAAGTGCGCTCCCGCTCAGAGATACGAAATGCCTTGACCACAGGTTTCTCACCTCCCAGGCCAACAATCAAATATGTGGCATCAGGGTAGTAAGCAAGCCGCACGTCAGTCTCTGAAGGGCTCGGGTTGGCGGCGCGAGGATGAGAATGGTAAATAGCCAACAATTCCTCGCCGCGCTCTCTCATTTGCCGTTGGGCGGCAAACAAGTCCTCAGGAGCTGCTTCATAACCTGCTTCGGGATTCGAGGTGACGTTTCGCAGCTTGTAAATGCTTTCGGCCTCAGCCGAAGTGGTCCCACCCAATAGTCCACAACATTCAGCTGGTGCACTCTCGCGCGCGTGGTCCACCAAGGCGAGAAAATGTTCGCGACGAAGTTTAATGGCCTCCATGCGTAATTAGTTTACGCCATCGCCCGCGAATTTGAGACCCTATTTTTCCAAATTTTGGTTGGTGTCGAGCTGGAGTCCTATCAAATGGTCAGCCCTCCGATAAGGGTGCGCGAAGACCATCATGGAACTCCCTATGAATCCTGATGCCATCACAAACAGAAAGATACAAACGCTGGCCCATTCACCAAAGCCCAGAAACGGCGGAGACATGTCGGCAGGAACGCATGAATAAGAATCGTGAGCGGCCGCCTCTTCACACGCCTTGTAAGAAAGGAGTAACAGGTTCGAGCCAATGAAGAGCAGAACTCGAACGGAGCATCCGTGCGTCATGTGAGGTTAGACAGCGACTAAGCGTTTCAGTTCCGTAATTTTTCGAAGCTTAATTAATCTCGAACGATTTTCAAGTGCAGCTCGTCGAGTTGACCTGGATCGACTTCACCGGGCGCGTCGATCATGAGATCAGCAGCCGAGGCCGTCTTGGGGAACGCAATCACATCGCGCATGTTGTCGGTGCCAGCCAATACCATCATCAAGCGGTCGATGCCCGGAGCGATCCCGCCATGTGGGGGAGTTCCATACTCAAGGGCATCCAAAAAGAAACCAAATCGCTCGCGCGCCTCTTCAGTACTCATCCCAAGCGCCTTGAAAACAAGACGCTGAACGTCACGACGATGGATACGAATTGAGCCGCTAGCCATCTCGACGCCATTGATCACCGGGTCGTAAGCCTTGGTCCGTATCTTCGCCAGCAACTCCGTTTCACCGCCCTCGACTGCTCGCTCGAGGAGACTAAGATCTTCATCTACAGGTGAGGTAAACGGATGGTGCATCGAATAGTAGCGTCCATCTTCTTCGTGGTACTCAAACATCGGAAACTCCGTAACCCACAAAGGAGCGTACACATTTTGTGGAATTAGTTGTTCGCGCTTCGCCACTTCATTTCTGAGAGCGCCCAGGCTGGCGGCCACCACCTTGGGTTTGCCAGACACTATCAACACGGCGTCGTTCACACGAGCTCCCACTGACTCAGCGATCCGCGAGACGAGGTCTGGTCCAAGCGCCTTCAACAGCGAAGACGAAGTTTCCTCGCCTAACTTGATCCAGGCCAGGGCACTCGCTCCATACCGCCGTACAAACTCTTGCAAATCGTCCAGGACTTTGCGGGAAAGATTTGCGCCGCCTGGAACCACTAACGCTTTAACCCGACCGCCAGACGCCAACGCAGAGGCAAATGGAGGAAACTCGGTTCCGGCCAAGACTGGACCAATATCCTGTAACTCCAGGCCTTTGATTCTTAGATCGGGTTTATCGGAACCAAAGCGTCTCATTGACTCTTCGAAGGAAAGCCGTGGAAATGGCGTCGCCAACTCGACATCAATCAACTTGAAGACACTCGCGAATAATCCTTCGATGAGCGTATAGACTTGATTGAGCGTCGCGAAACTCAGCTCGACGTCGAGCTGAGTAAACTCGGGTTGACGATCAGCTCTTAGATCTTCATCTCGGAAACAGTGTGCGATTTGAAAATACTTGTCGAGGCCACCAATCATGCACAGCTGCTTGAACAATTGCGGAGACTGCGGCAGAGCGAAGAACTTCCCAGGCTGAATTCTCGAGGGCACGATGTAATCGCGCGCACCTTCAGGAGTTGACTTAATCAAAATTGGAGTTTCAATTTCAGTGAAACCCTGCGCATTCATGTAACGGCGAATCTCCGTTACGACTCGATGTCGCAGTCGAAGATTTGCCTGCAATTGAGGCCGGCGCAGATCCAGGTACCGAAACTTTAAACGCAGGTCCTCGCTTGCGAGAGCTTCGGGCGAGGCATCGAGTTGAAAAGGAGGTGTTCTGGCATCATTTAAAACGAGCAGTTCACGAGCATGAACCTCAACATCACCAGTTACTAGTTTTCGATTGCGAGTGTTTTCGTCACGCGGAACAACTTCACCTTTAAGCGCGATTACGTATTCGCCCCGCAAGTCCTTGGCCTTTGTATGAGCAGCGGAAGCCGACTCGGCATTGAAAACAACCTGGGTGATTCCGTCGCGATCGCGCAGATCTATAAACGTCAGGTCGCCGAAATCTCGTCGCTTCGCAACCCAGCCCATCAAGACCACTTCTTTTCCAATGTCAGCCGCACGCAGTTGTCCACACGAATGCGTACGCTCAAGATCTCCAAGATTATCCAACATCAAATATGTGTTCCATTCGCTAATGATCAGTCTGACATCTGATAGTTACTAACGCATTTGCCCTTTGTAACTATCAAATCTCAAATCATTTGTGATGAGCTATTAGGCCTGAGCAATTTCCAATCGATTACCACCGGGATCGCGCACATAGAACCTGGACCAACCCGGTGTCGGAATATCGTCGGGAAGGATTTCAACTCCGGCTTCTCTGAATTTGCGTTCCGCCTCATCCAAATCTGAAACCGTATAGCATACATGCCGTTTACTGAGACAATCGGAGCCCAATCCATCCTCTAGCGAAAGATGTAGCTGCATGGGACCAAGTTGATACCAGGCACCCCCGCGTCCTCTTGACTCGGCAGGTTTTGGGACTTCAGATAAACCCATCACTTCGCCGTAGAAGTGCTTAGCTGCCACTTCCAACGACCTGGGCACAGTTACGTTGACATGATGAAGCTTGGCTTCCATAACTTGAGGAATCTCACCAACTAGATCTCAGATCTCGTCATTTATTATCTGTGTCGTTAGCAAACGACATGGCTACGTCCATACGCTGCTGGCCCACCGCTTTATTTTCACCCAGAAATTGATTGAAGGCTGCCGATTTATTCTTTGGTATGCTCAACGATTTCCACTCGCTGGAACGGAAGTGCTTCGCCAAAAACACGATCTGTCCGATGTGATAAGCATAATGAGTAAGCTGGCGATTGAGCGCCTGTACGATGCTGTGTTCCTGACCTCGAATGGTAATCACTTTCTCGAAGTCTTCGAGCTGCAACGACTCAACTGCATCAAATACGCATTGCCATCCACCATCCCAGTAGGCTAGTAGTTCCGCCTTATTCTTTGACTCGATCACAAACTCCATGTCCCGATTCCGGTTGGGTTTTTCGCCGTCACTGGTAAGAAAATCAGTCCAGCGTGAAAACATGTTGCCGGCCATATGCTTCATCACTATCGCGATGCTGTTTGCCTCGTCATCGATGGTTACAAAGAGTTCATCGTCTTTTACCTGGGCAATCGCGTTATCAGCCAGCTTCTTGTAAGAATGAAACGAAGAAATTGCGTCATTTAAATAATCCTTAACTACATCATCAGACGACATAAATTGGTGACTCCTTTCCGAAAACAACATTAGACCGCCCGGATCGCGGCTGTGTCCAGTTCACTTCGCTTGTACGTGCGCTGTTCTCCCGTTCTCATATCTTTGATCGCGACCTCGCCCTTTGCTCGCTCATCATCTCCCAGCAAGGCAACCAGCGGCACGCCCCGCGCCGATGCGAACTTAAATTGCTTTCCCAACTTATCAGGTTCTGGATAGAGATCTACTCGGAACCCAACCGAGCGTAACTCTCTCGCTAAACGAATTGAATCGTCGATTGTATCTTCACTCCAGATTGCTACCATGATGTCGACCGGAGTTGATGCTACTTCAGATGGAAACATGCCTCGCTCGGCCATAACCACAAGAATTCTGTCCAATCCCAACGAAAAACCGCAGGCCGGCACATCCTGGCCCAGAAACATTCCTACCAGATTATCGTAGCGTCCGCCGCCGCCCAGGCTGCCAGGCAAATCCTTAACATTGATCTCCATAATGGCGCCCGTGTAATAAGAAAGACCACGCGCTAAGCTAGGATCAATTTTTAGGCGAGCACCAATTCCCGACGCCTCTCCATAATCAAGGATAGATTGCAACTCGGCAATACCTTGTGCGCCCAACTCATTTCTGCCGACAAACTCAACTAAACGACCCAGCACCGCCTGATTTATTGATAGTTGTTTACGATCCTGATCCTCTCCGAGGGCGATTTCGGCGGCGTGATCCAACTCGGTCAATTCTGAGAAAAAGTTAAGCAGCCGTTCTCCACTGGCGGCCTCAATTCCTCTGGCTTCAAACTCTTTGCGCACTCCATCGCGTCCAACCTTATCGAGCTTGTCGAGCGCAACCAACGCAAGATCGTGTTTGTCGAGTGGGACTCCACTGACTGCGAGTATTCCGGTCAGTACTCTGCGATGATTTATCCGGATCGAAAAGTCGTTAAACCCGAGGCGCACGAGAACATCGTTAGCGGCGGCACAAATCTCTGACTCAACTGTCATCGAGCGCGAGCCGAGGACGTCAACATCGCATTGAAAGAACTCGCGATATCTTCCGCGCGCCGGACGATCCGCTCGCCAAACAGGTTGAATTTGATAGCGCTTAAAAAACTTCGGTAGCTTATCGCGATACTCGGCTACCACCCGTGCCAAGGGAACGGTCAAATCGTATCGTAAAGCGAGATCCGCTTCGCCGGTAGTCTCGTGTACTCCGCGCTTTAGTATTTTGAAGATCAGTTGGTTCCCCTCTTCTCCATATTTACCTGTTAGAGTTTCAATATTTTCGACCGCCGGAGTCTCGAGAGGTTCGAATCCGTACTTCTCGTACACTTCCTTAATCACACCAATGACGTACTCGCGTTTGCGAACGTCATCCGGTAAGAAATCGCGCATCCCACGCGCTGGTTGTGTTTTCGTAGAACCCATTACTTAAACCAGGAAAATCCACCGTAGATCACAAATTGATTAAGACCGCGGTTCGAACCTGATGTATCTCCATTAGATATGTGATGGAACCTAAGACCGATCGTAACTGCTCGACGGTCCGAAGTGAAAATGCGCACGCCTCCACCCGCTTCTCCGACAAATGCAAAATAGCCGGCATCTTCGATTGGTACAGACTTGTTGAAGACGAGAAGTCCACCATTTACGTGAACAAACGGGTGAATTTTACTGCTATTCAAGAAATCGAGTTGCAGCCCAAGTGGCGTGACACCCACACCATAGGCGGTTTCGCGTTGAAAAGTAGTTACGCCGCCAACTGTTGTTCTCGAGACGATGTCTCCGGTGGCAATAGCGATTGGAACCGCATCCAGCGTGTACTGAAGCGCGAGGCTATCACTCGCTGCGAGAGTACGACCATACCTAAAGGCAGCCAGATAAAACTTTCGGTCATCAGCTTCGTCTTCGTGCAGACCTCCAAACGCCGTTGTAGCTTTGGGGGAGAAACCTGCCCAGAAGCCTAACTCATTATCATCTCGTTTAAGCCTGTAGGGGTTATCGCTGGTTTGTGGTGCCACCGATTCTGCTGGTGACTCATTAGTTGAAGGATCTGAGCTGGTTTGAGCCAAAACAAATTCTGTGTTTGCCAGTGCGAAGAGCAATGTGAATAAAACTCTCGGCCAAAGTTTCATCTAGAAGTTTTTTCCTTTTAGGGAATAAAGAATGAATTGTTAAGTACCGCGAGCGCCTCGGCTGGATTCCACTTTTCTGCAAAGCAGTTGCAATCATCGTTGCTTATCAGCGACGCGCCTCTTGAAGATACTCCCGCGTGTAATCAACATAGTTCTTCCAAAAAGCTGTGAGACCTATCACTTCGTCGTCAGACAGTTCACGTTTTACTCTTGCCGGAAACCCCATAACAAGTGAGCGGGGTGGAATGACAGTACCTGGACTGAGAAGTGAACCTGCGGCGACCAGCGAATCAGCCCCAATGCGCACATCATCCAACAGAATTGACCCGATACCAATCAAACAACCGCGCTCAACATAGCAACCGTGCAAAGTAACGCTGTGGCCCACCGTTACCTCTTGTTCAAGAATAGTCGGATGAGTGCCATTCCGGACGTGAATTACGGAGTTGTCCTGCACGTTCGAACGATCGCCAATACGTATAAAATGTATGTCTCCTCTAATAGTACAGTTACACCAGACGGAGCTCTCTTCGCCAAGCTGAACGTCTCCAATCACCTGGGCACTTGGGTCCACAAAAGCGGTGGGATGGATCTGCGGGTGGAGACCCCGAAACGGTCTAATCATAATTTTCCAGATAGTAGCATGTAGCAAAGCTCAGTACCGATTCGCGGTAAAGAAAGTGAGTGGTTTAGTTCGTGTGGGTTCGCGTGTTTTCGTGGATCGGCTATTACATCCCACATAAGAACGATCCACGAACCCTACACGAATCTGACACTAAGAAGCCCATGGCAAACTCGAGTTCTGACACAGTCTCTGAAGTCGATGATATGAATCAAACAGCGGGTTTTTTTCTCCAACCACCCGTGACTGTGCTACATTCGGGATTGATGTCCCGACGACGAATCCCCCTCGTTTCGCTGGTTGCCGTCATGCTTCTCGCGGCATGTGGTGGACCATTATTTAAGGTCAAGCCGGCTGCAGATCTTCCGCCCCTTCCGTCAACGTCAAAGAGCGTCGAGGGGGGCGGGATAAAAATGCGTGTGGCCCCCTTGTTGACTGACGAACAGAGTCAGGAGCTGTTTGAAGCCAATCTGCCCGCCAGCGGTATCCTGCCACTCAGGGTCGAACTCGTGTTTCCCAACGAAGGCGCTGTCGATCCTCGAAAAGTAAAATTCCGGCTGAGCGACTCCCAGAATCATGAATGGAAGCTGCTTTCGACAAAGAGCGCCGTTAAGAGAATTATGAACGCCGAAGAGATTAAACTTTACAATCCGCATTCTAAGAAGCAATTCGAAAGCGACTTCGGAGCTTACGATCTCGACCTTAAGACTCCCCTTTCTCCAGCAACACTCGAGCGCCGGGGTTTTCTCTTTTTTGAAACACCCAAAAAAGT
>DATIBX010000579.1:0-2077 GCA_035457105.1 Pyrinomonadaceae bacterium | reverse complement strand
GGCTTAAGCGTCGGAGAAGAGAAGTCGCTGATGTTTGAAATTATTGCAGAACTTACACCTGCAATGGTCCGAGACAAGCCCCGTTACCTAATGGGAGTCGGGACCCCGCAGGACCTGGTAGACGCGGTCGCACTCGGGGTGGATATGTTTGACTGTGTTTTGCCTACTCGAAACGGTCGAACTGGCCAGGCGTTTACGTCAAGAGGTACGTTGAACATTAAGAACGCTCGCTGGAGTGAAGATTCCCGTCCACTCGATGATTTGTGTAGTTGCTCTGTATGCCGGCGCCACTCGCGCGGGTACTTGCGCCACCTTTATCAGGCGGGTGAAATGCTCGCCAGTATTTTGCTGACCCATCACAATCTGGCCTTCTTCCTTGACACTATGCGAGGGCTAAGGCAATCTATCCGGTCTGGCAATTTCCCGGAATTTCGGCGTGTGTTCACCGAGCGGCTGAGTGCGAATGGTGAATAGCCGTTCGTGGACGCAGCCCTTTTCTGTTTTGTTCAAACTCAGAGTTAATATTGCTTATCTAAATACGCGTAAGACCGTTCGAGACTACCGAAAGAAATGACCATTCTCTTACTTCTCTTCCAGGGTGGCGTTGGCGCTCTTGGCGGCATACTGCCGATATTGCTGATCATGGGCGTGTTCTATGTACTGCTGATCAGGCCCCAACAAAAACGGCAACAGCAACTTCAACAGACAATCGCAACCCTAAAGACTGGTGATCGGATTATCACAAATGGCGGCGTCATTGGAGTGATCACAAGTGTGAAGGATAGAAGTTTTCTCATAAGAAGCGCCGACAAGTCGATCCTCGAAATCGCTCGTTCATCTGTCGCCGGAATTGACGAAGAAGAGAAGAAGTAAACGGCTTACTTAGTGATGAAGAAAAAGAACTTACTTCAGCGCACAATTATTATCGCAGTTGTAACCCTGGTTGGGCTTTATGTCGTAATCGGTCCTCGTCATCGACCCACGCTCCGCGATTTTACCTGGTCAGGTATTAAGACCACACTAGCCTCCAATATTCATCTTGGACTGGACCTCAAGGGTGGCGCGCATCTCGTTATGCGGGTCAAGACTGAAGAGTTCCTGAAGCATCTGACGGAAGGGAATGCCGTTGCCGCTCAGACGGCCGCCCAGGCTGCAGGATTTGAAATTAAGGAAGCGCGGGCCGAAGTCAGTGGTAGCAGTTATCGTGTATTGGTCACGCCTGCAGATCCGGCGAAAGCACCGGATATCAAGGATGCAATAGAAAAAAAGGTTGAGCTGGGGGATCGCGCCGGTTGGGCTTATTCGTTCTCGGGTGATCAAATGGCCTGGAGTTTGACTGGAGCGAATCAGCGAACTCTTGCGGATGATGCGACGCAACAAGCATTGAAGATCATTGAGAGTCGAATCAATTCGCTGGGCGTTACTGAACCGACACTGCAAACTCATGGCAGCCAGAGTTCACATCAAATTCTTCTGCAAATGCCTGGTGTCCAGGATCCTGAACGAGTCAAGAACCTGTTAGTGGTGGAGTCGCGATTAGAACTCGTACATGTTATCGGTCCGCCGAATCCTGCCCCAAGTACGACTTATGCTACCGAAGAGGAAGCGAAGGCATCGCTGAATGCTAATGGAAACGTTCCCGCTAACCGGCGGGTTTTGCCGTACAGCGAGCGAATGGAACCTACCTCCGCTGCTTCGCAGAATCCCAACGAGCAAAAGCCAAAACGTTGGGTGGTTGTGGAAGCGCCGGCGATTATCGACGGCAGCCAACTAAGAAACGCCAGTGCAATTCCGACCCGAGCCGGCGGCGCCGATGAGTACGAAATCAACTTTTCGTTGAAGAAAGACGGTGCGGACAAATTTGGTGCCTGGACGGGCGCCCACATTAACGAATACATGGGCGTTGTTTTGAACGACGAGGTCAAGTCTATCGCGTTCATCAAATCACAGATATTTGACTCCGGACAAATCGAAGGCCGGTTCACTAAACAGTCGGCCGATGATTTGGCGCTTACCCTGCGCTCCGGGGCTTTGCCCGCGCCCATTGAATATTTGGAAGAGCGTACTGTTGGTCCAA
>DATIBX010000578.1:0-10115 GCA_035457105.1 Pyrinomonadaceae bacterium | reverse complement strand
ACATCAAAAACAATATGAATGTTGCCGGCGGTGGTATTAACTTAGCTCAACGGGTTATGGACTGTGGCGACGGTGGACATATCTTGCTATCGAAGCGCGTAGCCGATGACATCGGACAATTAGCTCGCTGGTCTCCTCACCTTCACGATCTGGGGAACGCTAAGGTCAAGCACGGTGTCTTAGTGCATGTCTACAATTTGTATGCAGAGGATTTCGGTAACGCCGCTGTTCCTCCAAAACTGCAAAAGAGAAACGGCGCAAATCGAAACCTGCTGCTCCGTATAGCAGTCGCTACGATCGTGCTGGGAATTGTAGGCACGGCTCTTTTTTACTGGTATCGAAGTCGAGCCTCCCTGGCACCGGCCATCAATGTGCCAACAACGACTGAAACTGCCTCCCTTGGTCCAGAAAGGTCTTTGACCTATTGGTTAAGCTACCAAAAAATGCGTGATGGAAAGATTGACAGCGAGCCTCGTCAGTCAGCAGGAAACGATATCTTCGGCAATGGCTGGAGATTTCAATTCAATGTCACACCCAACGAGCCGGGTGCTCTGTATCTCCTAAATGTCGGACTCGACAAAAAAGGTGAAGAGCAATACAACGTCCTATTCCCATTGCCAGGGGTAGGGCAGTCCGATCCAAACTTGAAAGCCAATCAAATATTCAAGTCTGGCTGGGCGGACTTTGTCGACCAAACGGGCGTCGAGCGAATCTGGATTATCTGGTCACAACATCCAATCGTGGAACTGAATACGATCTTCACTAACGCCGTAAGAAACGAAGGTGTAGTTAGAAGCGCTGACGAAATTAAAACGATTCAGTCATATCTAGACGCAGGAAATTCGTCAGTGGTCAATGACAAGGAAAAGAAGCAAACGGTAGTAAAAGGGCGCGGTGAAATTTTGGTGAGCGTTGTTGAATTAACACATGAAGCTAACTAGTGGAGGCTCCTAATGCATTCAAGCCTTAGTCTGAGAGCTATTCTCAGCGGCTCAATGGTGCTGGCGCTACTGATTCCGTTCTCGGTTAACTCTCAGGACGATGATTCCAAAGCAATCAGAGCAGAAGTATTTCTAAAGGCGCGACCGGCGAACCCTTCCCAAAGCAGTGCGAAATATCGACGAAGCACAAAATCGAACGCTCCTGCCCGAGAAAAGGTGCCTGAAGGAATGGTGCGAGCAGAGCTGGGTCTGACTATGTGGCGATATCGCCCTTCCAAAGGTGCTGACAAGGCCAAGGAACTCGTTGAGGAAGACGATGGTGAAGAGTGGACATTGGAGCGCGTTCCTGAGGAAACGCTCTTCGCGCAGGGACAAAGAGTGCGTCTCAGCTTTGAGTCATTGTCGCGCGAGGGTTATCTCTACGTAATCGATCGTGAAGAATATGCGGACGGCTCGTTTGGTGATCCGATACTCATTTTTCCCACACAGAAATCGATTGATCGAAGCCGAGTTGTGCCAGGACGCTTGATCTCCATTCCCTCGGCGTCTGGACGCTTCAGAATCAAACCAAGCGAAAGCGCTAAGGTTCATGTTGCTGAATCGTTGACGATTATTGTTTCTAAAAAACCATTGATCGCCGAGGCGCAATTGCAACCCAAGGCAATAAAACTTGAACCAGCACAATTCAATCAATGGCTGAAACTATGGAATGCAGCCCCGAAAAAGTTTGAGATGGATGGGGGAACAGGCCTGCTCATGACAAAAACAGAGCAAACAGCCTCAAGGTTGGAATCTCCCCTATTGTCCCAAGGCGATCCAGCTCCGCAAACGATCTATCAGTTAGTTCTCAAGCCGGATGACCCCATACTGATTACGTTGCCGCTTAGGTTTGCGAAATAGAATTACCACTTTAGTCATTAATATAAGAAACGGTAAATCTGGTCAGTTTCAGTGTAATCCGCCAGGGGGAGATGCTTCGTATATATGACATTAGAATGGAGTTGAAACTCGCAATTATTGGAGGGCGATGCAGCTAAAGAGTTCGTGCTGGCGCTCAAGGCATCGCAAGAAACGCTCAACAATCCTCAGTTACTAAGGTTCGCCACGTGCCCAGACAGACCTCGACCCTTTCGCCGACACTCTATTTTTCTATTCATATTGCCTTCCTCGCCGCGTTGGTGATCGGCGCCTGCATTTCAGCACAAGCGCAGGACACCGTGACCGGTGCGTTTGAGGGCACCGCAACTGATAGTCAGAGCGGTGCACCATTGAAAGACGCAGTTGTCGAAATCATCAATCAGCAAACCAATGTGAATATCAGTTTGAAAACGGACTATCGCGGCAGGTTCTTCCAGGCGCTGCTGCTGCCAGGCAATTACATCGTCCGAGTTTCCATGAGCGGGTATGCAACCAAAGCTGTGATTCAACCACTTCGCATTACCTACACAGGCGAGGTCGTGCCTGTGCCGGTGGCCCTTGATCCAACACCGCCCGGCACCTCCGGGGTGCCGACTGCGGGACCTAATCCAATACGCGCTGAAGAAAACGATATCCGTGCAAGCATCATCACGATAGATGCGCGACGCAGCGGGTCATTCTCCGAGAGTGAATTCATCCCCTTACCGCTGGGCGCTGTTACCAGCACCCGAACATTTGATGAACTGGCGCTGCTCCTCCCTGGCGTGGCGCCGCCGCCGCAAACACTAGGCGTAGTCGCTGGTCCAGGAGTTGGTGCTGGAGTCGGTTCGGCAGGCCAATTCTCCGTCAATGGATTGCGTTCACGTGGCAACAATTTCACTGTTGATGGTTCGGACAATAATGATGAAGACATTGGAGTTCGCCGGCAGGGCTTCGTCGCGCTGATTCCACAGTCGATTGAATCGATCCAGGAGTACCAGGTCATCACCCTGTTGGCGCCAGCTCAGTTTGGCCGAAATATTGGTGGCCAGGTAAATGCGGTCTCTAAAACCGGTGGCAGTAATCTTCACGGCTCAATTTTGGGCAGGTTCAATTCGGATGGTCTAAATGCTCGCAACTTCTTCGATACGGATAATGCCAACAGCACTGCTGCTTTAGTCACTGAGAGCAATCAACCTGTACTCCTAAACGGAACTCCTCTCCTCGTAACAAACAAAAGCAATGGTAAGGACAAATTCACTTTTGCAGAAGGTGGCTTCGTTGTCGGTGGTCCTATCAAACGTAACCACCTCTTCTATTTCTTATCCTTTGAAGCTCAAAGAATAGATGCAACGACGGAGAAGAGTTTTATCGTTCCCACGATTGAGCAGCGCGGCGCGTTCGGCAGCGGAGGCAGCGGTTTATTCGTGAATCCATTTTCCGGTGCTCCGATGTCGGCGATCCCGGCAAGTCGCAATGGATCCGCTGTGTTCAATTTATTTCCGTTGCCGAACCAGGCCGCCGGTATTTACGGAAGAAACACGTTTACCCAACAACTGCCAGTCGATGCACGAGGAGTAATGGGATCAGCTCGCCTTGATTACACTACTTCAGGTGTCAGACCACAATCGATTGCCGGCCGATACAATTACACCGACGATAACCGAGTAATACCTGTAACCGGCGAGGCGCTTTTCTCTACTCTACGAGCGAGGGTTCGCACACAGAATCTATCGCTCTATCTGAATAGTAAAATCAGTGGACCGGATGCTCGTACTTCGGTGTTCAATCAATTACGGATGTCTTATGGACGAACTCGCCTGGTGTTTTCTGAGGTCCGCGATGTAGAGAATTTGACGCCAAGTCAACAGCTGCCCAATGAACCATTCCTACTTAACGGCCGGTTGCTGTTGAACGTGACCGAACCGGTGGCATCGGGAGTACCAAACACGGGCCCGGTTAGATTTATTTCACCAATTCCAGATCTTGACTCGGGCGGGCTTTCAACCAGCGTAGAAGAAGAATTGGGATTGCTGGGCCAAATAAACATTGCAGGCTTTAGCCCGCTAGGTGTCGACGTTCTGAACTTCCCCCAAAGACGAGTCAACAATACCTATCAGAGTGCCGATGATCTATCTGCCCGAACTGGCAAGCATGCCTTCACTTTTGGCTTAGACATCCGGCGCTCAGAACTCAACAGCGACTTACCCCGTAACGCTCGACCTCTTGTTACCTTCAATGGTTCACCGCGACTCATCTTCGAAAATGGCGCGTTCCGATTGCCCACCGCTAGTGATCCAAATCCAATCGTCCTGGCGCAGGATCTTGCAGCTTTAGGTGCGGCCAGCAACTTCTTTCTTACACTCAATAATGGCCGGACCGATTCGGCGATAGGGCTGCGTTACTACCAATACAATTTCTTCGCGCAGGATTCATGGCGAATCAATTCGCGTTTATCGCTGTCGTATGGTCTCAGGTACGAATACAACACACCCGTTCGTGAAACCAACAGCGCGATCGAAAATACTTTTAACGATCCTGCTCTGAATCTCGCTCCTGGGTTACGTCAATTTATCGACGGCAGAACGCGAATCTACGAGCAAGATAGAAACAACCTTGCACCTCGTTTTGGTCTTGTGTATTCGCCGAATCTTGTTGGGCACGACCGTTTGTCGGTGGTACGAGTCGGCTATGGAATTTTTTACGATCAGATTCTGGGAGCCGTTGCCAGCCAATCGCGAAATGTTTACCCAACATATTTGACCCTAAACTTCGGTGGTCTAGCCTTCTCGAACAATCAGTCACGACTTGCATTCTTTAATCCGGGCCAAACCTTTATCGCGACCCAACAGGGATTGGTTAGATTGCAGTTGCCTGGAACCCTCAATCAGTACAATCCCGCCTTACCCCTAGCGGATCTCTTTGACCTTCTCAATTTGTTCTTTCCAAATGCGCTCGGTGCAACTCTCGCAGCAAAACGACTCCCGATGCCCATGGCCCATCACTATACGGTGTCGTTTGAGCAACAAGTTAAGAAGAACCTGATTGTCTCAGCCGCTTATGTAGGTACCACCGGTGCTCATTTGTTGAGATTCACTACCCCTAATCTCGGCCCGGCTTTGACAATCGCACCGTCGGTCTTAAATACAACGCCACTTTTGACAACGCCAGGATTGATAAACGAACCACAGGCATTCGGACGAGTCAGCGTCCCGCCTCGTCCTGTATCGACTATCGGAGCGGTCAATCAATTTGAAACCACAGCGAGTTCAAGATTTGATTCTCTTCAAGTGCAGGTTCGCGGACGATTCGCCCAATCGTTGCAATATCAGGGTTCTTACACTCTGTCGTCGGTCCGCGACGACGTTTCGGATGTTTTCGATCTGGCTGGTTCTTTTGCCTTACCGCAAAACAGCGTCACCTTCACCGGCGAGCGTGGGCCCGCCAACTTCGATTTCCGACACCGTTTTGTCTTCAACCTGAACTACGACTTCTCCACCTTGAAATTATCTGATCGATTTGCCCGGCTACTATTGAAGAATCTGCAGCTTTCGAGTACGGGACGGCTTCAGTCTGGTCCACCTTTTACGGTCAATAGCACGATTGACGTAAATCTTGATGGGAACCTGACCGATCGCCTGAACAGCACTACTGGTCTCGTCTCTACTGGCGATTCCAGACAACCGCTGAGGCTGACTACGACCAACACCTTTTCGCTACTTGCTCCCTTTGGTCAGGATGGTCAGGTTGGCAGAAATACTTTTCGAGCCGGCGGCCTGGTTGACTTGAATCTCGCCATCACCAGATCCTTCGGCTTCGCTCACGGTCATACGCTCGCTGTCAAAGCTGAAGTTTTCAATCTCATAAATCGGACAAATTTTGGAATACCGATTCGTGTCCTGGAATCGGCTGGTTTCGGGACTGCGACTAATACGGTGACTCCAGCACGTCGAATCCAAATCGCTTTGAAATACATATTTTGAACGAAGAAAAGATCTCAATCTCAGCCCAGATCTTTGGAGAATCCTCATGCATATCAGAACTAAAGCAGCCCGGCGAGTCTCGCTAATTTTGTTTGTGAGTCTAACAGCATTCTCGGCTCGACTGCCTGTGTATATCGCTAGCACAGTATTGAAACTGCTATTAAATGTATTGAACGTGATTTTTGCGGTGCTCGGCGCAACCCATCGATACCAGATGGATACGCCACCATGATGGCCAGCATGGTTCGGTTCGCCGCCCCCTTAGTCGCCACGGAATTTCGTCCACTCACACTCCCTGATGCGCCGGTGATCTGTTCTGCATTCAGGAAATCGTCGTTTGGTGGAGGAGGCAGATTGCTCCCGATACCAGATCGAAGCACCGCCGGTGCCATTGCTCTCATCAGCGTAATTTAGTTCGAGAGGCTCTTTTATGGCTAGTATTGTTGTCCCGGGAAACGTCCCGGTTGGACCAGTTATTACTCGTCGCTATTCATAAATCAAGCACGTCAACCGGGTGAACAGAAGAAGGCAAGTTACATTGCCTGCAGGTCCGAGCGTCAAGTTAGTTCAAAGCAAGCTGGCCGCAACTTACGAGATGAGCTGTTCGGCTGTTCTTGCGGCGCGGCGTTCGGCGCGGCGCTCGACCCATTCATAGACCATGGGTAGCATCACTATCTTGATCGGGCGAGTAACCAGTCCCCCAACCACCACTATCGCCAGCGGCTTTTCGATTTCCGCGCCGGTTCCCGAAGAAATGATAAAAGGAATCAGGCTTATGCTACCAATCAACGCACTCAACAACTCTGCTCGCAAGCGCACGCTCGCGCCAGTGATGACGGCCTCCTGCAGTTCCACCCCTTTAGCTCGAAGCTTATTAATGTACGACACCATCACCATTCCGTTTTGCACTGCTATCCCAAAAACTGCAATAAACCCAACTATTGCCGGAACGCTCAATGGGAAACCTGAGATCAGAAGGAACGTAGTACTACCGACCAAAGCTATTGGGATGTTGAAGATGATTGTCAGTGTGTTGCGTAACGAACTGAAGCAGGCATAGATCAACACAAAGACCAGAAGCAGCGAAATTGGTATGGCAATTAGCAGTCTTCTTGTAGCCTGCTGTGCGTTTTCGAACTGTCCGCCCCAGGTGATGAAGTAACCGGGCGGAGTCTTTACTCTGTTAGCCACTGCCGCCTGCGCTTCGTGAACAAAGCCACCGATATCCCGACCGGTGACATTGCATTTAACGACCACGCGGCGCAAAGCGTCTTCGCGGCTTACGACTGCATCGCCGCTCGAAAGCTTGAATGTCCCCAATTGCCCGAGCGGCAGACTCCCACCTACGGGCGCTGAGATCAAAATGTCGTTAAGCTTCTGCACCTGGTTGCGGTAGTCCTGCTTCAGGCGCACGAAGATCGCAAAGTGGCGCTGGCCTTCGAGCACGTCCGTCGCTTCGTCTCCGCCTATTGCAATCTTGGCAACTTCCAGTACGTCGGCGATGTTGAGTCCATAACGAGCCAGCTTATCGCGGTCCAGAGAAATCTCGAGATGTTCTTCGCCCTCCACCTGTTCAACCGCCAGGTCTTTCACGCCCCGCACATGAGACATGGCTTCACGAATGCCATCCGCCACCCGCATGAGCGTGTCCTGGTCTTCTCCGAAAACCTTTACGGCAATCTGCGCATTGATGCCAGATAAGAGCTCGTCATTTCGGGTTTGAATAACCTGGGAAAAGTTGAACTCAACGCCGGGAAAGCCTTCGACCCGATGACGCATGGCGTCAACCAACTCATCCTTCGTCTTTGCAGTGGTCCACTGATCCTTCGGTTTCAACCGAACGTACATCTCGTCATTGCTGACACTCTCCGGATCGCCACCCAGTTCAGCGCGACCGATCTTGGCAACGACAGTTTCAACTTCAGGAAACTCGCTTAGTGATTTCTCAATCTGGGTTGAGACTTCTATTGCGCGCGGAAGTGAGATACTTGCTGGCATTGTCGCGCGCACCAGCATGTTGCCCTCATCTATCGTCGGCAGAAACTCACTGCCCAGTATGAATACCTCAGCGACGCTCCAGGTGAGTAGTGCTCCGGCAAGTACCAAGGTGAGATATCGGTGTGCGATGGTCCATTTGAGGACCGGAACGTAAATCCCCTTGAAGAATCCGACGATCGGGTTCGTGCGAACGTCGCCTTTCTTTAGCTTTAGCCATAACGCACACAGCATTGGAGCTACGCACAAAGCCATCAACATAGAACCGATCATTGAAAACGTGACTGCGTAGGCGAGAGGCTTGAACAACTTGCCCTCGACGCCCTGCAAGGTGAAGACGGGTAGAAAGACGGCGATGACTATCAGGATTGCGAAGAACATCGGTCGGCCGATCTCCTGGGCAGCAACCAGTATGGCCTCCCGCATTGAATGTTCCCGGTGTTCCTCGAGATGGCGATAAATGTTTTCGACCATCACCACCGTCGCATCCACCATCATTCCGATACTGATAGCCAAGCCGCCCAGCGAAGTGAGATTGGCTGACAAGCCTGAGTACCACATCAGAATGAAAGCGACGAGCATACAAAAAGGGATCGCAGCAGCCGTAATAAGCGAACCTCGGAAGTCTCCGAGCAGCAGGAACAAGATCAAAAGCACCAACACTTCACCTTCGATCAGCGACTTGACCACCGTGTGGATGCTGTTATCGACCAGCTCCGATTGGTCGTAATAATCGACGATGCTCACGCCCTCAGGAAGGGCCTTATTGATCTGCGACACTTTATCTTTTATGCGCTCGATCACCTGTTTTGTGTTTTCATTAATTCGTTTCAGGACAATTCCAGTAACGACTTCACCCTGTCCATCTTTGGTGACAGCGCCCTGCCGGAGCTCGTTACCGACTTCAACCTGGGCCACATCGCTCACGCGGATAGGAGTGCCGTTGCGCGAGTCGAGCACGATGTTCTTAATGTCTTCAATATCCTTTACCAGTCCCAAGCCGCGAACGACATACTGTTCGTCACCGTGTTCGATGAAATTTGCTCCGGCATTTTGGTTGTTGTTCTGAATGGCTTCGAAAAGCGTTTTGAGCGGGATGTTGTAATTTACCAATGCCTGCTGATCGACTGTGACGTGATACTGTTTGACGTCTCCCCCGAAGCTAAGTACATCGGCGACACCGGGCACCGTTCGTAGTTGCAGTTTGACTATCCAGTCCTGAATAGTGCGCAGTTCCTGAATGCTCTTGCCCTTGCCAACGATCTGATAAAGATAGACTTGTCCCGTTCCCGTCGTGATGGGCCCCATTCCCGGCTCAAACCCTGCCGGGATACGGTCCTTTGCAAGCGACAGGCGTTCGAAGACCTGCTGACGCGCAAAGTAGACGTCGACATCATCTCGAAAATAGACTGTCACCACTGACAGTCCGAATTTTGAAATCGACTGTACCCGTACTACGCCGGGAATACCGTTCATCACGTTCTCAATGGGAAAGGTTATGAGCTGCTCGACTTCCTGTGGCGCTAATCCCTGACCTTCGGTGTCAATTTCCACCTGCACCGGCGTTACGTCAGGAAAAGCATCGACGTTCAATCTGGAAAGAGCCAGAATCCCACCTGCCATGATCAGCATCGAGACGACAGCAACTAGAAGTCGCTCGCGATAAAAGAAGGCTATGAAGTTGTCGGTCATAGTTGGACCTTAAGTGTTCACCCTTGCTAACCTATTACTGAGAATTACTTTGTTGAAGCAACAGGTAGTTGCCCTTTACCACCACCTTGTCGCCAGCCTGAAGTCCTTCGATAATTTCAACTCGACCGTCACCTTGTATCCCTACAGTCACCGGTCGTTTCTGGTAACCGCCCGCTTCGTTTACGAAAACAATAGATTTACCCCTGTCATCGAGCACTGCTGCCTGCGGGATCGATATCGCTGTTCGGTGCAGGTCAGTAATGATCCTCACATTCGCAAACATGTCCGGTTTGAGTCTGCCGTCTGAATTTGGAACTTCGGTTCGGACCTTCACAGTACGGGTTTCCGGATCCACTACGCTGGAAATCAAAATGACTTTTCCTGAGAAGCTCACTCCGGGAAAGGCCGGGACAGAAATGTTTACTGCTTGCCCACGTCTTACTCGATCGAGGTCTTTCTCAAAAATGTTAGCGTCGATCCAAACACGTGAGATATCGATTATCTTGAACACGTTGGCGTCAGAGCCTACGGTCGCGCCAATGGTGCCATTGCGTTCGATCACGATGCCCGAGATTGGAGAGTTGAGAGAAAAGACTGCGCTCAGGTT
>DATIBX010000577.1:0-4005 GCA_035457105.1 Pyrinomonadaceae bacterium | reverse complement strand
GCGAACTTCCGCGAAGGCTTGAACGTGCTGCAGTACTTCATCTCGACACACGGTGCACGTAAAGGTTTGGCGGATACTGCGTTGAAGACAGCTGACTCAGGTTACTTGACTCGTCGTCTGGTCGACGTGGCCCAGGACGTCATCATCAGTGAAGATGATTGCGGCACCTTGCGGGGAATCTCCGCTAGCGCAATTGTCGAAGGTGGTGAGGAGATTGAATCGCTGCGAGATCGTATTGTCGGTCGCACCGCGTTGGAAGATGTTACTGACCCAATCGAAGGTTCAGCAATTGTCGAAACCAACCAGGAGATTGATGAAGACCTGGCGGCTGAAATTCAAAGGTCAGGTGTTCAGCGTGTTCGAATTCGTTCCGTGTTGACTTGCGAATCGCGACGAGGCTGCTGCATCAAGTGTTACGGACGCAACCTCGCAACTGGACGACCGGTTGAGATCGGTGAAGCGGTAGGTGTTATCGCCGCACAGTCGATTGGCGAGCCCGGCACTCAGTTGACGATGCGCACGTTCCACATCGGTGGTACGGCGCGTCTCGAAGAGTCGTCGAAGCATGAAGCCCGTCAGGACGGCACCATCAAGTATGTTGACCTGCAAACGGTTAAGAGCCGCAAGGGTGAACGTATCGCGATGAACCGCAACGGTTCTTTAACAATCATCGACGATCGCGGTCGCGAGGCAGCTCGCTATCAGATCGTCTACGGCGCACACATTCTTGTCGAAGACGGCAACCGCGTAACTCAGGATCAGCTCCTGGCTACATGGGATCCGTTCACGTTCGCCATTCTTACCGAAGTTGCTGGTCACGTTAAGTTCCAGGACTTGAAGGAAGGCGTAACCTTCGATGAAGAAGTGGACGAAGTAACTGGTCAGTCTCGCATGGTTGTGAAGGACTCACCCGACGAGAAGAAACAGCCACGTTTGGAAATCCGCAGCTCGGGCAACAAGGTACTGAAAACGTATCAGATGCCTGTTCGAGCGAACTTGATGGTGACCGACGGCGAAGATGTTGAGCCGGGCGACATCATTGCGAAGATTCCACGCGAAACAACTAAGACCAAGGACATCACCGGTGGTTTGCCACGTGTCGTTGAGCTCTTTGAAGCACGACGGCCTGCGGAAACCGCAGTCATGTCTGAAATTGACGGTACGGTTACACTTGGTGCGATTTCCAAGGGTAAACGGAAGCTCATTATCACCGGCGACGACGGTGAAGAGCGCGAGTACGACATTCCGCGTGGTACACACATCAACGTGCAGGATGGCGACCGTGTTCGCGCCGGAGAAGCCCTGATGGATGGACCACTAAACCCGCACGATATTCTGCGCGTACTCGGAATGAGTCGCTTGCAGGAATACCTCGTAAATGAAATTCAAGAGGTCTATCGTCTGCAGGGCGTGAACATCAACGACAAGCACATCGAAGTGATTGTTCGTCAGATGTTGCGTTGGGTGAAGATCAAAGAAGTGGGCGACACAGAGTTCTTGCTCGAAGAGCAGGTTGATCGCTTCCGCTTCCAGGATGAGAACGAACGCGTCCGACTGGAAGATGGCGAGGTTGCACAAGCCGAACCATTACTGCTCGGTATCACCAAGGCGTCGCTCTCAACTGATTCGTTTATCTCGGCAGCGTCGTTCCAGGAAACGACTCGTGTACTGACCGAAGCTGCTATTTCAGGTCGCGTGGATTACCTGCGGGGTTTGAAAGAGAACGTCATCATGGGACGGTTGATTCCAGCTGGTACCGGTATGGAGTACTACCGAAACGTTGATGTCGAGCGGGATGAAACGATCGATCAGGGCCGTGAACGAGATCTGGAAGAGTTTCCAGATATCGTTGGTGGTCACGACATCACCCTTCCGCCGCGTGAGCCAATTGCTGTGGCCGCTACTGATGGCGACGGAGTGATTCCAGTCAAACCAGAAGAATAAGAAGTATTCCAATATGGAGTTTGGCCCGGTCAACCGCGACCGGGCCTTTTTTTGTGCTCAGTTGCGTTCCTTTGCGCGATCTCTGCGTCACTCTGCGTTGAACTAGCGATTTGCAACGCTGAGAACGCAGAGATCTCGCAGAGATTCCGGAATTGCGAAAATTGGGCTTTTCAAGTTCGAGCCAGCTTGCTAATTTCTCCTTGTGGTACAGAGACAAACAGAAAGTGAAAAGTGCTCGATGATCAGGAATCGCGCAGCCTTTATTCGCTTAGTCTTACCAAGTGTTTTCCTGCTGCTACTAGTTAGCTCGGTAAAGGCGCAAACACCATCAGCCAAAATGGATGGAGTATGGAATGGCGTTCTGGCCATTGGTGAAGCCAAGCTTCGCCTTGCTTTGAAGATTACGACCACACCCGATGGTCTTACTGCTGTGATGGACAGTCCTGACCAGCCCAACGGCGGCAATCTCAAGGTCGATTCAATTACTCTTCAGACAAATGTGTTCCGTTTTGAGATGAAGGCTCTTCTGATCGTCTACGAGGGAACGCTCAGCAAAGATGGTTACGAGATAGCTGGCACATTCACCCAGGCATCTCAACCCTTCCCAATGATTTTTCGTAAGGAAGGTGCTCCTGTAAACACGACCGTTACAAGACGAGGGCGCATTGACTTACGTCCTTGCAATAATCCAACTCTGACCAGCGAGATACTCTGCGGTAAGTACGAGGTCTTTGAGAATCGAACTTCGCGCAAAGGTCGGAAGATCAGTCTGAACATCATGCTCTTACCAGCGCTTAGCGAGAAGCCGGCGTTGGATCCTCTCTTTTATCTGGCGGGTGGTCCAGGCGGCGCCGCTACCAGCTACGCCGCTGAACGGTTCATGGGACGCTTGCGACGAAATCGCGATGTGGTGCTCGTTGACCAGCGCGGAACGGGACAGTCGAACCCGTTGAATTGTCCACCGGCTGGCAGCCGAGAAGATATGCGAGGCTTTTTCGGTGAAGTCATGCCACTCGAACGCATTCGCGCTTGTCGTGCCGAACTGGAGAAGATTGCCGACTTAAAACTGTATACAACTTCCATCGCCATGGATGACCTCGATGAGGTAAGAGAAGCGCTCGGGTACGATCGTATTGACTTGTATGGTGGCTCATATGGATCAACGACGACGCTGGTCTACTTGCGACAACATCCTAAACGTGTTCGGGCAGCTGCTGTTTTCGGAGTGTCCCCGCCTTCTGCGAAGATACCTTTGTCATTTGCCAAAGGTGTGCAGGAGGCGATTGATCGGCTCTTTGCGGACTGCGCGAAGGACTCGACTTGTCATGATGCATATCCAAATGTCGAGAACGACTTTCAGACCTTGCTAAGTAAGTTTGACAAAGGTCCGGTCGAAGTCGATGTTCCGAACATCTACACAGGGGCGCAGCAGAAAGTCAGCGTTTCGCGCGATGCCTTTGTCGATGCGATCAGGCAACTTCTTTACGTCCCTGCTGCTGCTTCTGCGCTTCCGGCGTTAATTCACCATGGAGCTACGGGAAATCTTGGACCATTAATTGGTACGGCCTTCCAGATTGTTTTGCAGATAGATAGTAAAATTGCGCGCGGAATGCAATTTTCTGTGCTTTGTGCCGAAGACGCTCCGTTTATTACAGAAGCAGAAATCAAACTGACCAGCGCCGGAAGTTTTTATGGAGACGCTCGAGTGCGTCCGACTATTCGCGCATGTGGAGAGTGGACGGCGCAGAAATCTCCGAAGACATTTCTCGACCCGGTAAAATCAACAGCGCCAGTTTTGTTGGTTGCTGGCGACGTCGATCCGGTAACTCCGCCGTGGCTTGCTGAGCAGGCTGCGCGTACTCTGCCCAATGGACGGCTGGTTATTGTCAAAAACGCGACTCATAGTAGCTACGACTGTGTTGAAGCCATGGTTGCCGACTTTATCGACAAAGGTACAACGCAGGGACTCGACACAAGTTGCTCCGACCAGGTTAAGCGTCCTCCCTTTGCCGTTCTCGACTCGAAATAAGGTTGTGGCGGCGGCACTCCGTGGCCGCCCCC
>DATIBX010000576.1:0-9392 GCA_035457105.1 Pyrinomonadaceae bacterium | reverse complement strand
CGCGAGCTAAATTTAAACGTCAGCCAACTTGGCCCGCGAGACGCGCGCGGTCCGGCAGAAGAGGTTGAGTAGGTGATTCGTGGGAAGTGGCGGAGCTGACTGTTGATTACTTAAACTTGTCCTTAACTTGTTCTTCCTGCTCCTGGGCTTTCTGGGCCAACATCAGGTGATCGCGCATGGCATCACGAGCAGCGTCAGCATTTCGATCTCGAATGGCGCGGTAGATGCGCCGGTGCATCTCAGCAGACTCTTTCAAGTCGCGAGCACGTTTGACGGTCTTACTCCTCACTTCAAAAAGAATCGTCGCGACCATATTCATCAACGCCGTCAGTATACGATTTCCCGATGCGGCCGCAACCGTTTGGTGAAAGCGCATATCATGGACCAAAAACTGCTCAGGCTCGTCGAGCGAGGCAAACATACCGGTCACCTCTTCCGACATCGAGGCCATCTGATCCCCCGTCGCGCGTTCGGCAGCTAATCCAGCGATAGCCATCTCCAGAGATCGCCGGGCTTCAAACATCTCAGCAGGAGTAAATCTTTGTAGAGACGCCATTAACCGCAACGGACTGCTGTCGAGTGCCGGTGAGCCTTCCGCTTCAACTACGAACGTCCCCGCGCCACGTCGAGGTTGCAGCACGCCAACGGCAGCAAGTGAACTGATCCCTGCGCGTAATGTCGGTCGACTGACTCCGAGCAGTTTCGCCAGATCTCTTTCTGGCGGCAGTCGATCGCCTGGTCGGAGCTCGCCTTTATGGATCATCTCTCGCAGCTGCGCGACCACTTCTTCCGACGTCGTTCCGCGCCGCTCTGCATCGATCGTTTTAAACACTGCGTTCGAATCGCTCATAGTTTACTCAATCGACGAACTTGAACTTTCCTAGCGTTTGTTGAAGCAACCATAGAGCAAGATCGTTTGCTGCTTTGTAGTTATCGTATTCCGGTGGCAGTTTACGACCATCAGTGTATTCGTTATATAGCCAGGGATCACCAACGGCAAACACGGTTCCCTTCCCAAATTTTGCGATGGCCATCAGATTATCGCCACCTTCGGTAAAGACGGCCTGTGCCGGTGGCTTTAAGTGCAGCGTTGAGATTTCTTTCAGATAGAGATTTCGTGCGGTTTTGAAAATTGGATGAGGCGGAACCACAGTAAGCTTGCCCATTGAAAAATCATTACCAGGTACTTTGTTACGACTGTCTTTATTGAATTCAATTCCGAACACCGACGCCAGCTGATTGAAGTGATCGAATTCGGCATTACCCAGGTCGTTGCCCATCAGGACGAGCACGCCGCCCGCTTTAACCCAATCGCTGATCGCTCTTACATCCTTGGCTTCGATGAAGTTTGCACTTGGATTTTCTTCTTTAGTGTCGGGATCGACAATTATATAGACGTCTGAGTTCTTCAAATTTGACGAGGACGGAGCTTCCACCAGCATTTCTGTCTTGGCACCATAATTCCTGAATACATGTCCCCATAAAGAAAAACCGCCGTTCGGTAATTCATCCCATTTGTAATGCCACGAAACAGTTTGCCCGTTAACATCTTTCTTGCTCTCGTTGTTGAAGTACGAATCGAGTGTGACGCGTTTTTCAAAACCCACTTTCCGGTTAGCGGCTATATCCATTTCAGTGCTAGCCATCAGGAATGCTGCAATTCCCTTAGGATCGTTCGTGACAACTTTTTCGCTTAAGTAGTATTCGTAACTTCCATCGCGATAAGGGTTGCCGCCCAGCCCTGCGACACTAACGGTGCCATCGAGATTCGTCTCTCCGTTTGTGCCACTTTTGATGAAGCGACTTACCAACCCTTTATAACCGCGCTCCGCAGCGACGAATGCGGACCGAGGTAGATAACCGTTCCGATAGCCTTTGGCTAACGCGTACACGAACATGCTGGAACCAGATGCTTCAAGATAATTGCCTTTGTCTTTAGCTCTATCCAGCACCTGATACCATAAGCCTGACGGCGGGTCTTGATACTTGATAGCTGCGGTCGCCAGTCGATTGAGTATCGCAATCAATTCCGCACGCTGCGGATGTTGCTGAGGGAAATAATCCAGAGTGTCGACCAGGGCCATCGCGTACCAACCCATTGCGCGATCCCAGAAGTTTGGCGAGTGTCCAGTAGCAGGGTCGGACCAACGCTGCTGCTTAGACTCGTCCCAGCCGTGATAAAGCAAACCCGTCCGCGCATCACGCGAATGTTTCTCCATCAAGATGAACTGCTTCGCAATATCGTCGAAGGCATCGGGTTCATTGAAGGTCGCGGCGTACTCAGCGTAGAAAGGTTCGGCCATGTACAATCCGTCGAGCCACATTTGACTTGGATAAATCTTCTTATGCCAAAATCCTCCGTCCGACGTACGTGGTTGCGTCGAAAGTTGATTCCGCAGTAAGGCTGCTGCTTTCCGGTACTTGTCCTGGCCCGTCACTTTGTAAAGAAGTAGCAAACTCCTTCCGGAAAGAACGTTATCCAGGTTGTAATCCGCCGAGCTGTAGGTTCGGATGTCGCCATCCGCATCAACAAAATTATCTATCCCCTTTTGAATAAACTGAAAATAGCGTCCCTCGCCCGTATTAAGCCAAACACCTTCAAGCCCTTCGAGTACGGCTCCATATTCGTAGGTCCATTTCGCGGGAGCGCTTGAGTGATTCTTGGCGGTGTCATGCCACAAAGAATTCATGGCAGTCTCGGCGACTTTTTCGGAGAGCCGCTTATCCTGAGCCGGGACAGAAATCGTCATCACGAGGACCAAAATTGCGACGCAATGATTGATGCAATAATTAATGATTGGCCAATGATTCTTGTTAAGCATAAAAGTTATGTCGAAAGCTTCATTCTCACCGGCCGCAGAGAATTGATAAAGCACAACCTTCTCATTCTCCCAAGCTTCAGCTTGGGGTCAGATCACCTGGACTTTATTGCGCAACCGTTTTAACGGTTTTCCCACAAACTTTAATCAACGCTCGAAAGAACCGAAAAACCGTTGAAACGGTTGACACTTCTGTTCAATTCCGCGAAACCCCAAGCTAAAGCTTCGGGAGAATGAGAAGGTTGAGTTTTCACCAACAGCCTAACTCGCTAAGGAATCTGTGTGATCTCTTTTCCATTGATCGTGACGTTGTCAAGGGTTGCGTTGGTAAGATTCTTCACGACGTTTGGTTCGGCGACGTGTTCAAACGTGCAATCCTTTAAGCGTAGATCGTAAACCGGAGCCCCCTTTAAACCCTGGATGTCAAGCGCGTGTACACTCTTTGAACTTCTGAGCTTCTCCACGGTATAGTTTCGGACGACTGGAAGAAAGTTGCCTTTAGCTCCTTCCTCATAATTGAAATCAATCGTTATCACCGCATGTGCAACTTGTCCCACCTGGATATTCCGAAAGTGTAAATCCTGAAGGAGCCCACCACGCATCGCATTGTTCTTCACGCGTAAGGCATGGTCTAAATTGGGGCTATCCAGGTTACAGTCTTCTGCAAAGAGATTTCTGACTCCGCCTGAAATCTCGCTGCCGACGGTGATACCGCCGTGGCCATCGCGCATTCGACAGCGCCTGATAATGATGTTTTCCGTCGGCCTGCTAAGCCGTCTTCCATCGGCATTTCGTCCGGACTTGATCGCGATACAATCGTCCCCTGTATCGAAATCACATTCCTCGATAAGAACATCAGAACATGACTCAGGATCACATCCATCATTGTTTGGACCATGACTGTTGATCCGGACATTTCTAATGATTACGTTCCTGCTGAGCACCGGATGCAATTCCCACATTGGGGAATTAACGATGTTGACGCCTTCAATCAAAACATTCTCACAACGGTATGGTTGAATGAACTGCGGTCTGAGATAGTGACCACCCCCGAATACTCGCTGCTCAACCGGAACATTTGCCTCGGCCATTTCCATCAAGCGCGTGCGGTCGGCACTTTGATTTGGTCCACCCTCTTTCCAACCATAAGCAGCTCGTCCGTTCCACGGCCACCAATGTTCTGCATCACTCTGTCCATCAAGCGTGCCTTCGCCGGTGATTGCAATGTTGCGCTGATCGCGCGCGTAAATAAAAGGTGAATAGTTTAGGAGCTCGACGCCTTCCCAACGAGTAAATATCGCTGGCAAATAATCGTCCGCGTTCTGACTAAATTTAACCGTCGCCCCTCGTGAGATGACCAGGTTTACATTGCTCTTGAGGTGAATTGGACCAGTAAAGAAAGTTCCGGCCGGAACAATCACTCGACCACCGCCGGCTTTGCTGCAGACATCGATTGCTTCTTTGAAAGCCTTCGTGGCTGAAGCGGATTCATTTGGCTTTGCTCCAAATCGAGTGATGACAAAATCCTTCTTGGGAAAAGCGGGGACTTTGATTCGTTGCAGTATCTGAGGCATCACCTCGGTCCACGGATCCGCGGTTTGAACATCAATCGACTGATTGAAAGGAAACTGAGGTAGAAGAACAGCGGCCGTTCCACCGGCGAGGGTGTTTTTGAGGAATTCACGACGAGAGAGTGGATTAGTACTCATTTTGACGATTTTCCGTTTGAATCAGGTTAGTGCTGTGTTTGGTCTTACCATCAGGTCTCCGAGATCACAACCACCGAGGCCTTACAGGAATGCGATCATGCTGGAAATAGTCCAAATCTGGTTTATATCTCAATAGTTTAGGCGGGCGCGATTCTGCCTTAGAGCTTACTGACTGTCAAGATTTACCATCTTTACCAATTGAGGACTTGGAGCATTGCGGTAAGACCAGAAAAAGTGAGGATTCTGAATTTATAATTAAGAATTCCTAATTAGAGCTGGCTGAGATTTCATCTAACTTGGACGCTCGCGATCGCTAGGAATTCTCAAGTATCAATTAATAATTATCAAATCATGCCCAATAAGCAGTTCGGCTTGGACTAACCATCCTACTGCTCATCTTCCCATCCAGCCGCCGTCAACAACCAGGATGTGGCCATTCACATAATCACTCGCACACGACGACAAGAAAATTGCCGCACCCGTAATATCGTCCGGCTCACCCCAGCGGCCTGCTGGAATGCGCTCGAGTATTTGCCGGTTTCTGGTCTCATCAGCTTGAAGGGCCGCTGTATTTGTCGTTCGCATGTAGCCAGGGGCAATCGCGTTCACGTTGATATTGAACTTTGCCCACTCATTGGCCAGGGCCTTGGTTAGTTGGGCCACTCCTCCTTTGGACGCGGCGTAGGCGGGAACAGTAATCCCACCCTGGAATGAAAGGAGCGACGCTATGTTAATGATCTTTCCTCCACGACCAGCCTCGATCATTTGTTTCCCGGCAAGTTGACACAAACGGAAGACGCTTGAAAGATTGACTTCGATTACGGTGGCCCAATCTTCCTCTGAATAGTCGACTGCCGGAGCACGACGGATGGTGCCGGCATTGTTGACCAGGATATCCAAACGACCAAAATGCTTGAGACTTTCAGCTACCATGATGCTGGCGGTTTCTGGTTTACTAAGATCGCCGGTTACCGTTCTGGCTTCACCACCCAGATTCCTAATTTGGTCCGCAGTCTCGTCTGGTGTCCTGGTATTGCCGTGACAAATCACGCGCGCCCCGGCATGGGCCAGACCGATGGCGATGGCAGCCCCGAGCCCAGTCGCTGCACCGGTAACCAGAGCGATCTTTTCGTCAAGTCTAAAGGTTGTGGGATTCAAAACTGGGTCACCCTAATCACTTAGGTGTTCGCCGTTGCTGGTTAGAAAATCTTCACGCAGTGGCGAAAAAATGTCGATCAGTACTACTTCCTCAACATGCTCGACCGGAATCTGTGACCAGTTTAGATGTTGGATCAGAAAGCTACTCGCAGCTTTCGCTTCGGTGTCAGACGATGAAGGCATTAAGGTTCTCTACTTTTTATCGCTTACTGCTTCCAAACCAGAACCACCGGCGGCGTATTCCGGTTGCACATTCACCACGCCGTACAAGCGATCTTCGCCTTCCTTAACCGCGGCCATCATCCACAGAAAATTAATCTGACCACCAGGGGCAGCTACATTCGGGTGATAACCCTGTGGCATCAAGACACAATCACCTTCACGGACGACTTGGACCAGTTCCGGCGACTGTGGATTGGTGTAAACAAACTGCACTCCAAATGATGGGGCCGGCATGTCAATAAAGAGGTAGGCTTCCTCGAGCAGTTTTGAGTGTTCGTGCGGCGGCCATGATGTCCAATTCCCGGGAGTCGAAAATGTAACGCCGGCCATAATCCTTCCTGCCTCAACATTCGCACCTATCAGAACGTTCAAATCACGCTCTGCTGGCGGTTTGCCGGCGATCAAATGCAGCTTGGGATTCTGTCGCACTTCTTTGTACGACACGAACTTCAGCGGATACTTTTTCTCAACTGGGGCTGAGACTTCGGCCAGGTCACACCCGCCTTCTGCGGCGCTAACTTGGATGTCTGAATCCCGCGGCACGTACAGCGCGTCGTACTGGTCCAACTTGAACGTTTCGCCACCGGCCATAATGGTAGCGTGTCCATTCAATGCGATTAGACCCACTTCATGATTTTCACTGTTGAATCTGACCGGTGCGTCACCAGCATCGAGTGTGATGCGACCATAGTGTAGATATCTTGATGCCGTTCGACCTGGCGATACTGCAGTTCGCCTGCCACGTCCCTCATGTGTTTTCGGGACAAAACAAGTTTCAGGTGTAATCGGATTCTGCCGTACTTCCTCGTTCATCGAAGTCTCCCTTAAATAACAAGTATTCGTAATTATCTATAGTTCGTGGCCACGGTCAGCGTGAGCCGGTACTTAAACGGACTTGATAAGGTCAGATCTTTCGCTTCCAACACCAGGTGCAAAGGAAGCGCGCCATGGACACCCTTACCAAGTGGTCCATTCCCCGTCGCAATAATCGAAGTGGCTACGGGCAACGATCTCTCACTAAGCTCGACTGACAACGAACCCTGACCTGAACTAAAGCGATCGATTCTCTTGTTTCCAATTATTTCGGTAATCACCTTACCATACGTAGTCGGCACCGCCATTCGCCAACTACGAATTGCTATTGGCTGAAGTGACGAAAGTATTTCCTCGCGCGAAATTGAGTTCCCGCTAATCCGCCAAACTACGTCACTCTTTAATCCAAAATTACTGAAGTCGCCAGACTTACCACCAATCGTGACCCAACGCGTCCAGTGTGCTGCGAGCGTTTGACCATCAGTCGAGGGTTCAATTGAGTCTGCACCGTCCGCAGCCACTATCGTCCGCCCATCGGCGAGTTCAATATAAGGAACCAGTACGGGATATGACTGTTCGACCGGTGCGCCGAAACCTGCCAAACCGTATGGCGCTGCAAGATAGTCGGAGATACCTGGTTTTGTTCCTGTGGTAATCGGCAATGCGAATCGCAGTTGACCCTGGCGCACCAGCCAAACGCCGGCTGGTCGCTCGGGAACACTTCTGAAAAACTCAAACCGCGCTACATCTTTCAGTCTAGGGTATGCCGGAAATGAAGTGACGTTCTCTTTTTCAAGCGCATTCATTATCGCGGTATGCGAGTTCGCGAGCTTACCGAAAAAGCCGGTGGTCTGTTGCCACTCACGTTCGCGACTGATGTAAGAATAGTTACCGCGACCAAACTCAAAGATCGAAAGCAGATGAGTATCAGTTCGGTAGTCGTGCAGCAGATAGTTCCATGCCTGACTATAGAGCGCCGCAATATCCGCGAGGGGCGCAGGACGAAATTCCGGGTGCAGTGCAAGAAAGCCCGCGATTTCCGGCGTATCGAGATAGCTGACTACACCTTGACTGCGTCCCCAGTTGTAACCGTAGCCATCTTCCGAAACCAGATCCCACCACAGGCGCATTTGTATTTTTAGTGAGGGACGCAATTTTTCCAGAATGTCCTGGCGACCGGCATTTTCGGCAGCGTCCCAAATGTAACGAGCATACTCGTTCGAGTAGCGATCGTAGCGTCCAGTTGGTGGAGCATCGTCAGCGAACAATTTACCGCTGGTGAATTGGATGGCTGCGCGATCTAGCAACTTATCGAGAAAATTCTTATCAGTCGAAATTCCCAATTCGTACCTGATGCTGGCGATTCGCGCGGCTACTCCGAGATAATTCTCGGGCAGGTTAATCACTTTGTTCGTCTTGGGATCATAAAAACGCTCGGGGTTGAGAAGCGATCGCCATGCCTTCTGTTCATCGGGCGTCAGGTTCTGCCAGAGCGCGTTAGTTTTTAAATCGCGACCAAAGTGACGAAGGGCGAGTGCAGCATAGAGTTGTGAAAACGCCTTGCTGCCAGCGTGAGCTTCGATCAGACCAATTTGTCCTACCCACTTGGCGAGATCCCGACCGGCCAGCTCGCGATTTCCAGTAGTTTCCGCGTAGGCAGCGAGCGAGCGCATGAATGTTCCCCAGGAAAACTCTCCCGTAGTAGGAACTCCCAGTATCCGGTTCGGAACAGGTGACAACGAATTGATTGCCCCGAGGTGGGCCGCAAGTTCCTTCCCAAGAAAATCATTTACCTCGACTCGCAGATCAGCCGTTTTAACGATTGGAGTCGGTTTCGGAGTTGCCGCCTTTGGTGTGGAGGCGATTGACAACGAAGAAAATAGCAACGTAAGTATGATGGAAAACGTAACGAGCTTCACTTCGATTCCTGATTGGATTATTTATTTGAACTAGGCAACCATCGGTGCTGCGAACGCAGGTGCCGCTACGAGGGCAACTGCGCCGCGCAACCTTGGATTATCTTCGGCTGGAACCACTCGAATCTCTGTTGCACCGCCAAAGTCTGTTAAGGTTCTTTCTCGTAAGCCGCTGCGAACGATAGGTTCGATCAAGCCCCACGCGGTCGTAATTTCTCCACCGATATAAATTCGCGACGGATCAAGCGCGTTAATGATTGAGGCCAGCCCGAGCCCGAGATAGCGAGCGGTTGAGTTGATGGCTGCGAGTGCTTTTGCGTCTCCGGTTCTGGCTCTGGCTATTAGATCTTCGACTGTCAAACTTGCATCCTCAACGCTCTGCGGTTTTGGATCGGTAAGGTCGCGGCCGAAGTAGCGAGATAATGTCGCCAGGTTTGAGATGTATGCTTCCCAGCAGCCGGTAGCCCCGCAGGCACAACGTGGACCATCGATGCTCAAAGGCACATGAGCAAATTCTCCCGCAGTGTTGTGGCGGCCACGCAGTACTTCACCATTCACTACAATTCCGACACCAACACCATCAGACACGCTCACGAAGACTGAGTTTCCAGAAGCGACCATGTCAGTGCGAGTGGCCCACAGTTGGGCCAGCGCACAGGCTTTTCCCGAATTTTCAATGTGGACCGGGATGCCCACGGCAGTTGCTAGTGGATCTCTTAAATTCAGATCTCGCCACGCCAGGGTTGGCGCGTGAA
>DATIBX010000575.1:0-22796 GCA_035457105.1 Pyrinomonadaceae bacterium | reverse complement strand
CGCGCGCTCGTATGGAAACCGATAATCGTTTGGATATCGTTTTTCAGTTCGCACAAAGGTTTGCATCATCTTGCTTTGATCGACCGCACCTGGACTCTCCAGTCGTTGCTTTAACTTTGCGAGCTCTTGATCTTCCGGCCGTGCCGTCGCTGCAGTTTTCGTCGCCTGGGCCAGGTTAGCATCCGCCGCCGTTGGCTGGGTTACATTCTGAGCAGGAGCAACCGCTTGCTGAGCGGTCTGTGCAGCGGTCGCTGAAGTTATCTGCGAGGATGATCTCGTCAACGCGAAAATCGCAAATGCCGCCAACAAAGATCCCATAACCACAATCAGCAAGAGTTTGAATATCGATCGACCACCGGAGTTCCGTCTGGGCTCGTCAGATTGTCCCCAGGAAAAAACGCCTGAGCGTGGCTGCTTTCCTTCGTGTTGTACAGTCAGCTCTTCATCTTCGAGTTCTGCGGTGGAGTCAAAACTCACGTTCAAACGGTTTCGTTTACTCCGCTCGAAGTCTTTTGCCGACGAGAGGCGATTTCCGCACTGCCAACAGAACTCATACTTCTTCTCAACGTACGATCCACAACAAGTGCAAAGTGTAGTGTCGGGGTTTGGTGAAGCTCCAGCGTCCTGATCTACAACTTGCGCGTCTGACTGAACAATTTCTCTTGGCGGTTCTGATTGCACCTCATGCAACGATTTAGCTCGTATCTCCTGCTTGGGCTGGGTTCGAGCCGGTGGTGGCGGTTCGTTAATTTCCTGAACCTGCTTTTTTCGCGACTCTACCGAAGTCCTCTGGTGCAATTCCTGGTCTAGTCGCTGGTGTATCTGATTAGCGCTAACGCTAATTGTCTTTTTAGGCTTGTCGCTAAGAATCTCGAGGATACCGGTGGCTTGAAGACTCCAACCATTTCCCACCTTAGCGACGCCGGCTGGACTGATCACCTGCACTTCGCCCGCATTAGGCCGCGAACAGTGGTAATAGTCCTGATAGAACTCGTAGAAATCTCGCTTGCTATTTAGCCGCGGCGAGCGCGGCACTACAACTGGCTCGCCAGTTTCCGTGTCGCTCTTGATCAGTACGAACTCTCCATCAGTAACTGGCACAAAGAGCGCGGTATCGTAGTCAAAGGTGACATTGACCTTGTTTGCCGTTCGCGTCCGACGCAGGTAGTCGGCGACTGTAGAAGGAAATGACGGGCCAATATCGAGACGTTCCTCGCATAACGGGCAAACGTCGAGCGCTGTCATAAAAGACGCGCCAAGAGTGTTGCAGGTGTGCTCGCGCAAGTCGGCCGAAGTTTCCTGCAAACAACCCGGGCATGACGGCTGAGGAAGACCTTCGCTGCTAATAGTGAAGTTTTTAGTTTGGAGCGTGGTGCTAGATTCGAAGCTGACGGTATAGCAGCGGCTACAGAGGAACAAGAGCGAACTCCGGCGGGTGCAAACGGGACACCGTTGCAAACCTTCTTCATTAAACCCAATAGGGCAAAAATGCTCGCAGTTACAGCAATATTGCCACTGCACAGCGACTGGGGATCTCGCCTCTCCCTCAAAATCCAGTTCTCCCAAAATGTGGCCGCGATTCTCACACTTAATCGGGCTTTGTCGGGGAGCAAAAAAACCCTTCTTATGCTCTGGGCAGAATACTCTCATCTTGGGTAACCCCTTTCCAGATAGTTTGCCGTTCAAGCTGTTTTTAGCTCGCAGCATGACGTTGAAATATAGATGGGGGAGACTGCTGCCGGCGTTGTTAGGCCGAGCGCCAAATTAGAAAATTGTCGGAGAGAGGTTCAGCGTGCTCGCACTGTCGGGCGTTAAAACACGATGCAGGTTTCTTCGAGGCCTAGATTAATACCTAATAGTTCATTAGCACAAGCCCGGAATGTATTGAGATTCGGTGTCAAGCGGCCCTGAGAGGCGTGCCGCCGCGGCTTGCCAGGACAGCTGAGTGGAAGCTGTTCAATTTGGATGTTGTAGATCAATCGAGCAAATAATCCGCTCCTCTTGTCTAGCCACGGTGAACGGCCTTACTCTATCGCAAACCGGACAATAAGAATCGCCCATGAGTCCCAGAATCGGATTGTCTTCCTTCTTCAGATCCGCATTTTTCCTGATCGCGTTAGCACCGCTGTTCACTTGGACCACTGACACCTTTTCTCAACTATCAAACTCACTGCCAGCAATTGAATTTACGCAAATTCCAATGGCCGATCGAGGCGGCCAGGAAACTCTAAGTACAATCAGCGGGCGGGTAATTGGCGGGGGCGGCGACCAAAGAATCATCATCTACGCGCGTAGCGGATCGTGGTTTGTACAACCATTCACCGACCAACCATTTACGAGGATCGCACCGAATGGATCATGGTCCAACACCACTCACCTGGGGACCGAATACGCTGCGCTGCTGGTTGAAGGTGAGTTTCATCCTCCCGATCGGACAAATAGCTTGCCCGGTGTAGGAAACGGCATTGTGGCGGTCGCCATCGTCCCCGGCTCGCCTTTGTTCTGGCAGACCTGGTGGTTCTGGGTCAGCGTTTTCCTCGCAACTCTCGGCGGCATCTTTGTTTATTACCGCATCCGTCAACAACGACTAGTTGCGAAGATGAATATGAAGTTTGAAGAGAGGCTGGCGGATAGAACCCGAATTGCCCAGGACCTACACGACACACTATTGCAGGGTCTACTCAGCGCTTCGATGCAGCTTCATGTGGCTGACGAATTGCTCGAGCCTTCGTCTGCAGCCAAGCCTTTAGTTGGAAGGGTTCTCCAAATGATGGGCCAGGTGGTTGAAGAAGGTCGCAATGCCGTGCAAGGACTTCGCTCAACCAGTGATACGCGTGATCTTGAACGCGCTCTGCTTCAGGTCAGGCAGGAGTGTACAGGCGAAAACGAGCCGGACTTTAAGGTCGTGGTCGAAGGCTCGTTGAGACCGCTGCACCCTTTGATCCGCGATGAAGTATATCGAATTGGTCGCGAGGCACTCGTAAATGCCTTTCGCCATTCGAACGCGAATCGAATCGAAGTCGAACTTGAATATGGGGCCAGGGAATTTCGCCTGTTGATTCGCGATGATGGAATTGGGATCGCTGCTGAGGTAATGGACCAGGGGAGAGCCGGCCATTGGGGACTTTCAGGTATGCGCGAACGAACAACTGAAATAGGGGGAAAACTAAAAGTCTTGAGTCGCACGGGAGCCGGAACTGAGGTGGCCCTCTCTATCCCGGCCGATATCGCCTTCGAACGAGTGGAAAACAAATCTGGGATCAAGCAATTGCTGAGGCTTGACCGCTTGAGATTGGAGAACGGAAAGGACAAAAAGAAATGAGTGAGCCAAAAACGATTCGGGTCCTGAGCGTCGACGATCATCCCTTGCTGCGCGAGGGCATTGCCACGCTGATAAATAGCCAGCCAGACATGAGATTGATTGCTGAAGCGGAAAATGGACAAGAGGCAATACACCAGTTTGATCTGCACCAGCCCGACGTCACACTAATGGACCTTCGCCTCCCAGATATGAGTGGAATTGATGTAGTGATTGCGCTTAGGTCGCAACATCCTCAGGCGCGAATCATAATGCTTACCACTTTTGAAGGTGATGTGGAAATTCAACGGGCACTCGAAGCCGGGGCGCGGGGATACTTACTGAAAAGCATGCCCCCAAAAGACATGCTGGAAGCCATTCGGCAGGTTCATGCAGGAAAGAAACGAATACCGGCTGAGATAGCCTCGCAATTAGCCGAACACATGGGCGACGAGGCTCTGACTGATCGAGAGGTCGAAGTTCTTAGGGCGATTGCCGAAGGAAATCGTAACCGCGACATCGCTAACAAGCTTTTCATTTCCGAAGAAACGGTTAAAGTTCACATAAAGCACATCATGGAGAAGCTGAACGCTTCTGATCGAACCCAGGCAGTCGCCATCGGTATTCGTCGCGGCATCATTGAACTCTAGGCAAAGCTTTGTTGCCCTCACCGACATACCACTAACGAGTTATACAAAGTTACCCTGATCTACTGTTTTCAAGCACCGCCGCCACGCTTATTCTGGATATTCGTATACGTCCAAGTCATGAAAGTACGGAGTCAGACCTGCAAAGACTATTTTCCAGTTTCCCAAGCGGTGGGCCCGGTTTCGCACTGTTATTCCTGCGAGCTTTGGTAAGCCTGACTCTGTTTGTACAAGCAGCTAATTACTTGAAGACGCCTGGAATCAATCTGTCCGGTTGGACCGTGATGTCGGCCATGGCGGTGGTCGGTTTGTGTTTCATGATGGGCTTTATGACACCTCTCATGTCGTCAATTCTCGTTTTCGGAGCATTTTTAATTGGACTTTCTTGGCTACCTAACCCAAGCCAAAACGTGCTGGACACGCAGTTCTCAATCCTCAATCTAATCGTGGTTGGAGCGGCCCTTGGCGCATTAGGGCCGGGAGCCTTCTCGCTCGATGCGCGATTGTTTGGCCGCAGAGAAATCAGGATTAACTAATGCAGTACCGAGAGCGCTGCGACCGGATGCCACACTTCAATTTTCTGCTGCGATTCTCAGCGATCGGTTTGTTGAGTGTGGCATCCGGTCGCTGAGCTCGCGGTACCGTAATTTTATCTCTTCCCTAACCGTATCAAAACCAAGCCATTTCATCGCAAAATGTTCTCGAATAGTGCGCGGATATTTCGTTTGCCACAAAGCGAGCGTGATCCGTGGCTTCTAAACTAATTGTCACGATTAAATTGTTTTCCACAGGCACCGTGCCCATCATTTCCCAGTGTTGCCAGCCTGCAACTCCAAAGTCGATCTTCACAAAGTTAGCCATCCGATATTTTGAGTTTCTAAATCGTTGCGTTTGGAATGCAGGTTGCAGAATGTTCAGTCACTTGCGGAAAAGTCGGCGTTCGTTTGGGTGTCTCAGGACACCTCCTTTCTGCTCCGCAAGGATTCAATTAAAAGATTGTAAGGGTGCCAACTGCGGCTGTGGGTCGTAGTACGACTTATCTATCTTTAAACAACAATGCGCCGGTTGTGCGGCGGGCAGCGTGAGTTTGATCCGAACGGTGGGGAAGCTATTGCCAGGCTTTCAAACCATTCCGCCGATTCAATCCTTATCGAATAAGGGGAGGGTACGAGTATGGGAAGTTTCGTTCCGAGGGGATTAAAACTCTTCGGACTTGGCATGTTTGCCTTTGGCTTTTTGTCGTTTGGTACTATTGCGAAGGCCGACGAGGGCACTTTCTCCGGCTACACGGCTAATACCAGATCGTTCTCGGCCGATCTGGGCGGAAGCGTAAGCTCAACGGGTCATGGTGGCCTGTCTGTGGACTTTGACAATGCGCCAGTCACATTTACGTTTTCGTTCATGAATGCGCAGAACCAGCTTGTAAACGGTTCGTTCAATTTTAACGTGAACGATGTTTCAGCTATCGCGAGGAGCACAATCGCACTCTCGGATAACATCACTGCTGACCAGCAAACACCGTCATCGGTTCCAGAACCAGCAACAATGGTCCTACTGGGAACCGGATTGCTGGGAATTGGAGCAAAGCTGCGCAAGGATCGTAGCAACGCACGTAAACGAAGTGAGATGAGCGGTTCATAAGATCCGCTTCGGTTCGAAAGACGGCAATCGGTAGATTTTATAGACTGCAGATTGGTTTCGTCGTAGTAGTGCGGTTTTTAATCGTTCAAGGGAGCTTTGTTGCTGCAGAGATGGTAAAAGCTTTCATCACCTCGACAGAATACCGGCAACGCTTTGGACCGTGATGTGCGACCAGGCCTGGCGGCGCTTTGTTAAATATCACACGCGTCGATACAAATGCCCGGGGGGTAGACAAAAGTTGCCGCTGATCTAACGAAGCGCCGCCAGGCCAGGACGCACTCAAAAGTGGTCCATTATTTAGACCTCAGTCGATCTGACTGGATAAAACAACTCTCAAGTCAATCTTATTGACACGCCTAAAAGTTGACCTCTAATATCCTCTACGACTTTTCCATTTAAGCTTTCCGCCCCAGAAGTTCTTCGACTCTAATCGTACGCAGAAATTTAGGAGGTCCTCCATGCGAAGTGCTTTGATTAGCTCCTTTGCCAAACATAAAGGGTGGTTGTTTTGTCTCCTCATGGTTATTGCTATCGTTTCAATTTCAAACGCCCAAACTCAAATCACTACCGGTACTATCCAGGGAACGGTTTCAGACGACAATGGTGCTGCTGTTCCAGGAGCGAGCGTCGAGGTCAAGAACACGGAAACCAATTTCCTGCGAACAGTAACCACCGACGAAGAGGGACGCTTCATCGTCTTGCAACTGCCCCCAGGCAAATACACGGTGACGGTTTCAAAAACCGGTTTCGCTACTCTCATCGCTGAGAACGCTGAATTGACGGTTGGACGTGCGTTGAACCTGCCACTAACTGTGAAAGTCTCGCAGGTCCAGGAAACCGTTACTGTGACAGCCACGCCAACAGTAGACACAACAAAAACTGAATCGAGCACGACTCTGAACGAGCTCGCTGTCAGTACAACTCCGATCCTCGGTAGAAAGTTTGAAGACCTACTCACGCTAACGCCCGGTGTTAGCGTGGTCCAGGGACCGGACGGCGACGAAATTACGTTCGCAGGCCAACGAGGCGTTTTCAATAACGTCAGTCTTGACGGCGGCGACTACAACAATGGCTTTTTTGGTGAACAACTTGGAGGTCAACGAGCGGCAATCGACATCACGCTAGAAGCCGTAAAGGAATTTCAAGTTGTAGCTACTGGAGCAAACGCCGAGTTCGGCAGGACCGCCGGAGGCGTTATCAACGTAATCACCAAATCCGGAACGAACGCGATTCATGGAAGCGCTTTTTACTTCCAAAGAATGGAGGGCCTGACGGCTAATACTTCTGATGGTAAGCCGCTCACAGATTTTCATCGCGAACAGTTTGGCGGCACCATCGGTGGACCAATCAAGAAAGACAAAGCCTTCTACTTTTTTGCCTTTGAGGGGATCAGAGAAAATCTGACGCGCGGAAATCTGAGTGATCAAATCGGTGACACTCCATGCCCGGTTACAACCCCCACAATTGGCGCCAATGAAGCTCTGATAAATGCAAACGCAGATTGCCAACGGCTTGCCTTGATCAACTTCTTTCGCGCTTCTCGAAATCAGGAAGAAGGACTTCCTGTAGACCATCCCATCAAGAACTATGCGGTCTTGGGCAAAGTTGATTGGGACCTGAATAACGCGAATAAACTCGCGCTTTCCTATAATTTCGACTACTCGAAGAATACCAATCAAACCTTTGACGTCCCAACCTATGGAAATTCAGCCAATGGAATTGAAGGACCATCCAAGATCAACGTCGTCAACTTTAACTGGATCACCACGGTGTCACCCACGAAGGTCAATGAGGCTCACTTCTCTTATTCGAGAGAGCTTCGACCTCGAGGCACGGCGCCTTCGAACGTGCCTGCAGATACCGGTATTGGATTTGCCCCCAGTTTTCGTTTTGGAAATCCATTCTTCCTGCAACCTAACGTTGATGAACTTCTCTGGCGCACTCACCTGAAGGACAACTTCTCGATTATCTCAGGAAACCACACCATCAAATTTGGTGGCGAGTGGATACACACCCTGAACGATCAAACATTTCGTGGCTTCTTCACTGGACGCTACCTGTTTGATTCGACAACTGGCTTCCTGCGGTATACATCGGCACAGGCACCAGGAGGTTTCGGTCCAACGGTCCTGGAATGCACTGATTCAACAGGGGCCTTTGTCGCCTGGCGAACGCAAGCCTTGGGTGAAAGCTGTCCAGCGGGATCGAATCCTGGTGGACCTCTACTCCTTTACTTACAGAACGGAATTTCGACTGGGATAGCGGGCGTTCCACCGCCCGGAAAAAACGTCGCAAAGAACGACGATTACGGTGTGTTTATCCAGGACAGCTGGAGAGCAAGACCAAATCTGACTTTCAATTATGGTCTACGCTGGGAGGCCCAGATATTGCCCGATCCAGTCATTCCCCCAACGCAAACAGCGTATGCATCACTACTGACCAATCCGTCTTTTCCATCAGACGGAACTCTTCATAGTCCCAAGAAAGAGTTTCAACCACGAGTTGGATTTGCCTGGGATATTTCGAAGAAAGGAACTTCGGTTCTTCGTGCCAGTTATGGAATTTTCTATGGCCGGCAAAATATGTTGTCACAGGTCGGTTCACTCACCGATAACGGAGCGCAACAGTTTGGCGTGACCTGCGCGACTACTTTCGCCTTTACTTGCTTCGGTGCCACCACGGCTCCTCCAACATGGCCCAACATCGTACCGGTGGCGCCCAGCGGTGGCATCCCACCGGGCGCGTCCATTCGCGTGTTTAGTAAGGATTACGCAAACCCGCGCATCTATACAACCAATGTGCAGTTCGAACAGCAACTAGCTGACGACTTCACCTTGTATTTTGACTTCACCCATTCTCAGGGTGTGCACCTGACTCGATTTATAAATCTCAATCGTGTTGGTTTGTTTCCAGGATTTGGTGATGTCTTTGTCACCAGCGCGGTCGGAAAGTCTAATTACAACGGTTTCACTGTTGGCCTGCGAAAGAGGCTAACCAAACGTTATCAGTTCGAAGCAAACTACGTGCTTTCGAAGGACAAGGACGACGATTCGAACGAACGCGATCCGTTCACCGATCGATCATTCGATCCTTTGAACCTGAGTCTCGACTATTCACTTTCGGATCGAGACATCCGTCACAAGTTCAATTTCTATTCGTTCGTGAACATGTGGTGGGGCATTGAAGGAAATTTCCGTATTCAAGGCCGGACCGCGCAACCAATAACGCCGGGAACCAGGACTGCAACTAACAGAAATACGGATCGAAAGAATAATGAATACTTCTCGTTCGACTGGCGTATTCAGCGGCCCTTCAAGTTTGGAGAGCAGTTTGCAATCACGCCCATCATCGAGATGTTCAATACCTTCAACAACGCCAATAACATCAACCCGCTAACCTCGGTTGCGTTATTCAACTTTGACGGATTCTTACGTCAAGGCGTCGGCGATCCACGACAGGTTCAACTCGCCGTCAAGTTCACGTTCTAAGCGATTGAACTTCTCAACCAACCCTCATGGTCTGGGATCCGCGGATCCCAGACCTCTTTTTAGCCCAGGTGGTAGAGCTCAACTAAGGGCTCACGAAAACTCAAGAAGACTATCCACAGATCGCCAATTACACAGATTCTTTGTTACAACGCTTTTGTGCCGCACTTTCTCTGAAGAAATCTGTGTAATCGGCGTCAACTGTGGATGATCTTTTTTGTCTCTTTCGTTAAGTTCAACGACCGACCTCACTCTGACCGTAGAGCGGTCACGGGGTTGACGGTGCCGGCGCGACGTGCGGGAAATAAACTAGCAAGTAATGCAACAAACAGAAGCACTACAGGCGGAATCGCGAATGCCAGAAGATCCGTTTGGCCCACTCCAAAAAGCAGGCTGGTCATTAACCGGGTAAGGCCGAATGCAGCTATCAAACCAATAGCTATTCCAGCGATCACCAACACCAGCGACTGCTGCAATATCATTCTTAATATCGCAGATGGCTCAGCACCCAGCGCCATACGAATACCAATCTCTTGCGTGCGTTGAGTAACCGAGTAAGCAATCACCCCATAAATCCCTATGACCGCCAGCAGTAACGCAACAACAGCAAATACACCGAGAAGAAAAGTTGAGAACCTGCGTCGGGCCAGCGACTCAGAAACACGCTCAGTCATGGTCTTGATCTCAAACGCCGGGATTTCCGGATCGAGCGACTGGATCTCTTTATTGATCGATGGCACTAACTGGTAAGGATCAGATGAAGAACGAACCACCATGAACATCGTTGGAATCGGTATCTGTTCGTGCGGATGATAGATGCTGATGGGTGGTTCGTTGTCTACGCTGAACTCTTTTGAATCTTTAACCACTCCAGCTACCGTTCGCCATGGTTCCTGGTCACCGCGCTCAAGCCTTCGGCCAATTGGATCTTGATTGGGCCAGAATCGCTGTGCCAGGTTTTCATTAACAATTACTGTCTCTGCTGCACCTTTCACATCGCGCTCATCAAAGTATCTTCCCTTCACTAGTGGCACGCGCAGAGCGGAAAAGTAACCGGGGCCTACAAAGCGTTCATTGGACATCACAAAGTCTGTGGGGTTCTTGGGTACATAACCTTCGATGGTGATCGGCCCCCATGCCAAAGCTACCGAACTCATGGGCAACGAGTACGAAGTCCCAGCTGCCTCAACTCCGGGTAACGCCTTAATCTTGTCCGTCAGTTGTTTGTAAAAACTGAGCACAGTCGGTCCTTTATACTTCGTGCCAGGCAATGAAAGACGAAAAGAGAGAACATTTTGAGGATCAAATCCAGGATTCGCATTCTGAATATTCCGGTAACTACGGACGAGTAGTCCTGCGCCAATCAAGAGCACAACCGAAAGCGCAACCTCAACCACCACTAGTCCGCTGCGAAGTCGATGATGACCAACCCCTCGCGAACCACGACCACCCTCCTTTAAAACCTTAGTGAGATCCACTTTCGACGAGCGTAACGCCGGGGCCATTCCAAAAAGCACCCCCGTGATTACCGAGACTACGAACGTAAAAGCCAGAACTCGCCCATCAACGCCGATTTCGTTTAGCCGAGGCAAAGCATTTGGACCAATAGACCTCAGTACCATCGTGCCGGCGACTGCGAACAGAAGTCCGAGAACTCCTCCAATCAAAGACAACAGCAGATTTTCAGTAAGCAGCTGACGGATTATTCGCGCTCTGGCCGCACCAACGGCAGCGCGTACGGCAATCTCTTTCTGTCGCGCAGCTCCGCGAGACAATTGCAGGTTGGCCACATTCGCACAAGCGATCAGTAGCACGAACGCGACAGCGCCTAGCAGGATGAAGAGTGGCCGTCGCACTTCCCCTACTACTTGTTGGAGCAGTGGTACAACACTAATGAGAAAACCACTGCTCGGTGAATAGTTTTCCGGATACTGCTGCTTCATCGTACTCACAATCCGATCGACATCAGCCTGGGCCTGGGCCAAGGTCACACCGGAACGCAAGCGGCCAAAGATGTTGTAGTCTTCATTAGTGCGAACTGTGCGCTTGCTTTCACCCATGGGCAGTGACAACAGCAACTCTGCGTTCGAGATCTTGTTAACAGTTGGCATGATCTCTTTATTCAGAGAGAAGCCTTCAGGCATCACGCCGACTATCTCCACTGGATTTCCATTCAGCGACAGCGACTTCCCAACGACATCTTTCGACCCGCCAAAATGGCGTTGCCAGAACCCATAACTAAGAATCGCTGTCGCGGGTTTTCCCTCACCATCCTCATCTGAACTGAAGACTCGCCCCAAGACCGGTTGCACGTCGAATAACGTAAAAAGAGAGGAGGATACCCGTGCACCTTCAACTCGTTCCGGTCGTCCCGCGCCAGTCAAGTTGTAACTTGCATCAATCGTGGCTGCCAGCTGTTCAAAGACCCGGTTTTCAGCTTTGAGATCCAGATATTGTCCGGGCGAGAACCAATCCTGAGCCACGTTTAAACCGGGGCTTCTCTGCCAAAGGATTACCAATCTGTCAGCGTCCTTGTAAGGCAGCGGCTTCAATAGGAGCGCATTCGTGACACTGAAAATTGCCGTATTGGCTCCGATGCCGATGGCGAGTGAGAGTACGGCAACCAGAGTAAACCTCGGGTTGCTTAGCAACATGCGAAACCCATAAGCCAGGTCTTGCTTGACAGTTTCCATTTAGTCAGCGCTCCTCTTGGGAATGTGCGGCATTGTAGCTGACTTGCGAGCAAAGGAAACGAGATTTTCCCAATGAAACCATTCAAGCTCTGGAACGACTCTCGCCAATTTCCTGGATAACTCTTGACATTTTGTCAGCCTTGACTACAGTCATACCCACTCGTCCATAGCGAAGCCTGAATTTTGAGTATTGACCTCCTAAATTTTCATCAGCAAATCTACTTAGGTATCGAACCCCAGCGAGAACGAAATACATGCTCGACGAAAAACAAGAACAAACTCATTTTCTTAAATCTCTTCTTGAGGCAAACGTCGACGGCATCATCGCCTTTGATCGAGACTTTCGGTATACGGCCTGGAACAGAGCCATGGAACGACTTTCGGGAGTAAAACGGGAAGCAGTACTCGGCAAAAACGCTTTCGAAGTTTTTCCTTGTCTCAGAGAAATCGGCGAACAGAACTACTTCCAGGCAGCCTTAGAAGGCAACAGCATTGTTGCTGAAAATCGACCGTACACAGTCGCACAAACCGGGCGGTCCGGAGTCTTTGACGGTTATTACTCTCCTCGTTACGGCGAAAATGGCGACGTGGTCGGCGGCGTCGCAATCATCCGCGACATCACTGAGCAAAAACTCGCTGAAAGATCAGCACAGGAAGCTCATAAGCGACTTGCTTTCCATGTTGAGAATACTCCGCTCGCAGTTATTGAGTGGGATAGCGACTTCAAAGTGCTGCGCTGGTCTCCTGCAGCCGAACGTCTGTTTGGCTGGACCTCACAGGAAGTGCTTGGCAAACGATTCAGTGATTGGCGCTTCGTCGTCCCGGAAGACGTGGAAGCAGTGCACGCTGTTGAAAAGCGACAGGCAACCGAAAAGGAAGTGCACGGAGTCTCTCGAAATCGTAACTTCAGTAAGCTCGGTAATGTAGTTCATTGCGAGTGGTACAACTCGGCACTCTACGACGAGACGGGAAAATTGATCTCTGTCTTATCGCTGGTGCTGGATATCACGATGGCCACTCGCATCGAAGAAGCGCTGCGAAAATCGGAAGCTCAATATCGATTGTTATTCGAATCCAACCCCCACGCGATGTGGGTTTACGATCTCAAGACGCTTCGCTTTCTCGCCGTCAACGCCGCCGCCGTTCGTCACTATGGTTATACGCGAGCAGAGTTCCTCGGAATGACCGTGGAGGACATTCATCCACCGGAAGATTGCGACGAGTTGAGTGAGCATCTGGTGGTCGACTCGCTCCGGGATCAAGCCTATCAAGCACGTCACCGCAAAAAAAATGGGCTTGTGATTGATGTCGAAATCACCTCTCACCCACTCGACTTCGGCGGTCGGCGGGCAGCCCTCGTTTTGGCGAATGACATAACGCAACGAAAGCGGGCCGAACAAGCGCTACTGGAAAGTGAGGATCGTTATCGCGATCTGGTTGAGAATAGCCACGAGTTAATGTGTACACACGATCTCGAGGGCCGGATCATCTCCGTCAATCCATGGGCGGCAAAAATTCTGGGTTACAAGCAGGAATCACTCGTTGGCATGAATATACGCGACGGACTAGTGCCGGAGTTTCGCAGTCAGTTTGACGACTACATAAACCGCGTTAAGACCGAGGGCTCGGCACGGGGCGTGATGCGCGTCCGCACGGCGTCCGGCGAAACACGACTCTGGGAATACTACAACACACTTCGCACCCAGGGAGTCGAAACGCCAATCGTCAGGGGTATGGCCCATGACGCCACTGAAAGACGGAAGGCGCTGGACCGGGAAAAAGAGGCACGACTGGAAGCTGAAGCCGCCAACCGAGTAAAAGACGAATTTCTCTCAACACTTTCCCACGAATTGAGAACGCCGTTAACCGCAATTATGGGCTGGTCCAATCTTTTGCTCGAAGGTGAAGTGGCTCCAGAAAAACATCGCCAGGCTATTGAAACCATTGCTCGCAACGCCAACTCCCAATGCCAGCTGATCGACGATTTGCTCGAAGTCTCGCGCATAATCACAGGAAAACTGCGCCTGGATTTTGCTCCCTGTGCGCTTCAGCCAATCATTCAAGCAGCGGCTGAAAGTATCAGGCCGACCGCTGAAGCTAAGGGCGTCAGGCTCGAGTGTTCGTTACCTCCAGAAATCGACGTCGTTTATGGAGACTCAGAAAGACTACAACAGGTTGTTTGGAACCTACTCTCAAACGCAGTTAAGTTCACGCCGGCTGGTGGCGCAGTCCAGATCGAACTCAAACAGATCAATTCGCATGCAGCAATCACTGTTCACGACACCGGGACAGGCATAAAGCCCGACTTTCTTCCTTACGTCTTTGATCGCTTTCGTCAGGCGGACGGTTCAACGACTAGAGCTTTCGGCGGTCTGGGTCTCGGTTTAGCAATCGTGCGACATTTAGTCGAACTGCACGGTGGAAACGCATCTGCAGAAAGCGAGGGAGAAAACTGTGGCTCGACATTTGTAGTCAGGTTGCCCCTCGTTCAATCAATGGACCACGGCCTACATCCGCTACACCCTCCCGTTTCACGCCCGGCAACGGCCATACGAACCGGCCCGGCAACCGGGCTGAGCGGAATCAGAGTTTTGATGGTCGATGATGAGTTTGACGCTCGCGAACTGGTTGTAACCATGCTGGAGAAGGATGGTGCACAGGTCAGAGCGGTCGGTTCTGCCAAAGAGGCACTCGACGAGATTGGCACCTGGAAACCTGATGTGTTGATCGCGGACATTGGAATGCCGGATGAAGACGGTTACGGGTTGATTCGTCGAGTGCGCGCCTTGTCGAAAGAACAAGGAGGAGCGACGCCGGCACTCGCGTTGACTGCTTATGCGAGAACTGAGGACCGAGCGCGAGCGTTATCGGCCGGCTATCAGGTGCATCTCTCGAAACCGGTAGACCGATCCGAACTAGCTGCGGTAGTTTCTCGTCTGAGCGTAGGCGTCCATAGGTTTCAATAGCTTTAAGGGCGCGGACTAACAAAGCGCCGGGACGGCGCACTCCAAAAGGAACAACCGTATGAAACTTGTAGGGTGCTACTTCTTGTCAATTCTGTTGTTGCCCGTCTTCCAGCAAGCTCCTCCAAAGCACATTGTCGACCTGACTTATCCTTTCGACGCAAATACAGTTTATTGGCCCACTGCCGAGACATTTAAACTCGAGACAGATTTTGAGGGGGTTACGGATAAAGGCTATTTCTATTCGGCTTATCGTTATTCTGCGGCCGAACACGGTGGAACGCACCTGGACGCACCGGTCCACTTTGCTAAAGGTAAAAACAGTATCGACCAGATCCCCCTTGAACAGCTGATGGGCCCGGCGCTGGTAATCGACATCACCCGACAGTGCGCGGGTAACGCCGACTACCTGGTTACGGTGGGCGATATCGAAAACTGGGAGAAGGAAAACGGAAAGATTGGCGCAGGCTCAATTGTATTGCTCAAGACGGGCTATGGAAAACTTTATCCCGACCGTAAAAAATATCTGGGAACAGACGAGCGCGGCGCAGACGCGGTTGCGAAACTACATTTTCCCGGTCTCGATCCGGTTGCCGCTAAGTGGCTGGCTCAAAATCGATCTATTAAGGCAGTGGGTCTGGATACGGCGAGCATCGATCGGGGTCAATCGACCTTATTCGAAAGCCATCGCACTCTGTTCGAGAACAATATTCCGGCGTTTGAAAATGTCGCGAACCTGGATCAATTGCCGGTAAAAGGTTTTACGGTCATTGCCTTGCCAATGAAGATTAAAGGCGGCAGCGGTGGACCATTGAGGATTGTGGCGACCTGGTAAAATCTTGGTCTTTGAGCTTTGGCTTTTGGTCTTTGGGCTTTGAGATCTGAGATCCAGGTCCAGTACCGTCAGGTAGAAACCAGCTATGCGAGGTCGAAGAGCAGGACCTCCGAAGGCTCGTGTGCGGTGATTGACAAGAGCCTTTCGCCAACTATTACAACACCATCGCCTTGTGCGATACGATCTCCGTTGATTGTTAAAGAACCCCTGGCAACTTGGAGCCATCCATATCTGGTTTCGCTTATTTCGTAGTCGACACTCTTCTCCCGATCTAACACCGAGGCAAAAACACTCACATCCTGATGGACAGTCACCGAACCTTCGCGTCCATCTTCAGAGGCTATTAACCGAAACCTGTCGCGACGCTCGTCAGTCGAAAAAGCCTTTTGCTCGTATCCCGGAGTGAGGTCCTGCTCGTTTGGTAAAATCCAAATCTGTAGCAAATGGACCAACTGATCCTTCGAGGCATTTTGCTCACTGTGGCGCACACCCGTCCCCGCGGTCATTCGTTGAACATCTCCCGGCCGAATAACCGAACCATTACCCATACTGTCCTCATGTTTCAGAGCGCCCTCGAGAATGTATGTGATGATTTCCATGTCACGGTGACCATGCGTCGGAAAACCAAAGCCTGGTGAGACGAAGTCTTCATTTATGACCCGGAGATTTCGAAAGCCCATGTAGCGTGGATCCCGATACTGGTCGAATGAAAACGTGTGATACGTATTCAGCCATCCGTGATTGAAGTGACCACGCTCTTTCGCGCGACGAATCGTAAGCATGAAACTCCTTATCCCTACGCCTCTAGATGTTCTTCGTGTGCAACAAAGATAGTGGCCAGCTCATTAAGTCCCTCGGCGTCCTGATCGTCAAAACGGCCCAGAACGGGACTGTCTAAATCAAGCACTCCCAGCACCTGTTCACCGTCAAAGATTGGAACCACGATTTCGGAGTTCGAGGCAACGTCGCAAACGATGTGACCGGGAAATTCGTGTACGTTCGGCACAATAATGGTCTCGCATTGCGCCGCAGCCACTCCACAAACCCCTTTGCCAAGCGGAATGCGCACACAAGCGGGCTTTCCCTGGAATGGACCAAGAATTAATTCGTTCCCATGTAGGAAATAGAAACCCGCCCAATTCACGTCCGGAAGCGAAGTCGCCAGTAGCGCCGCGAAGTTAGAAACATTCGCAATAAAATCAAACTCACCTTCGAGCAATGCTCGAAGGTGCGTGGCAAGTTCGGCATACAGATTTGATTTGGCCGTTGGTACAGGCTTTTTCACCTTTTTCTTTGGCTTTGCCACAGCCTTCTTAACTGTTCGCTTCTTTTTCTTAACAGCAGTGCGAGTAATCATGGGGTGCTTGACTCCTCTATCAAATTCTTTCTTTCTGTGGGTCTGATACTAATAACAACCGATTTTGAGGTCGGTGTGTTGCTTTTTTCGGCAACACTTCGAATCGGAACGAGTACATTTGCTTCTGGGAAATAGGTTGCGGCACAACGCAAGGGAATATCATAGGGAACGACCGCGAACCGTTTTGCAATGCGCTCTTCCCCTTCAAAGTGACTAATGAGGTCCACTTCCTGACGGGCTGACAAACTCATCGATTCCATGTCTAAAGGATTTAAGAATATAACGCGACGACCATTGCTTATCCCACGATATCTATCATTCAGACTGTAGACAGAGGTGTTGAATTGATCGTGACTCCGTATCGTCGTCATCAAAAACTGATCTGCCTCGAGTTGATGATTCGGCAAGTCGTGCACGGTGAAATGCGCCTTCCCGTCTGGTGTCTTGAACACTCTCTCACGAGCGGCGTTGGGAAGATAGAAGCCTGAGTCGTGTCGAACTCGTACATTGTAATCTTCAAAGCCCGGCACCACTTCTTCGATCGCATCGCGAATGCGATCGTAATTGGCGACCAATCCTTCCCAATCCACCGCTGACCTTTGGCCCAATGTAGCTCTGGCTAATTTCGCAACAATGTGAGGTTCGCTGAGAAGATCTTTAGAAGCCGGCTCCAATTGTCCTGTCGACCTTTGTATAACGCCCATTGAATTCTCAGTGGTAACAAATTGAGGACCGGCCTGTTGCTGATCAAGCTCTGTTCGTCCCAGGCACGGAAGTATTAAGGCACATTCGCCCGTAATCAAATGTGAGCGATTGATCTTGGTGGAGACATGGGCGGTCAAACGACACTTTCGCAAACCCGCTGCTGTAAATTCAGTGTCCGGAGTTGCAGAAAGAAAATTCCCGCCCATGGCGAAGAAGACTTTTATCTTGCCCTGGTGCATCGCCTGAATTGAATCTACCGTGTCGAGACCATGATGCCTGGGAGGTTCGAAGTTAAATTGTGCCGCGAGACTATCGAGAAACGCGTCTGTTGGTCGTTCCCAAATACCGACGGTGCGATCCCCCTGCACGTTACTGTGGCCTCTCACCGGGCATAGTCCAGCGCCGGGAAGACCAATCTGACCCCGCAGTAACATCAGATTCACGATTTCCTGGATGTTCGCTACTGCATTGCGGTGTTGGGTGAGCCCCATAGCCCAACAAAACATCGTGCGCTTCGACGAGGCAAAAATTTCCGCAGCCTCTTCGATCTCATCTTTGGCGACACCACTGTGCTGCACTATCTCCTGCCACGACACATTCTTCAGACCTGCTACAAATTGGTCGTATCCAACAGTCGATTCCGCGATGAAAGCGTGATCCAGAACCGAACCAGGCGACTGCGCTTCTCTTTCCAGAACCGCTTTTGAAATGCCTTTCAATAAGGCCACATCGCCGTTCACTCTCACTTGCAAAAACAAGTCGGCCAGTTTCGTGCCACTGCCCAAGAGAGAGAAAACCTCTTGAGGGTGCTTGAAGCGGATCATCCCGGTTTCGTGAAGAGGATTGATATGGACCAGTTTGCAACCATTGCGTTTGGCGTGAAGCAATGATGTCAGCATCCTCGGGTGATTGGTGCCGGGATTCTGACCAATCACAAAGATGGCCTCGGCGCGATCAAAATCATCCAGCGTGACAGTTCCCTTCCCTACGCCGATGGTTTGACTCAAGGCCCAGCCACTCGATTCATGACACATGTTGGAGCAGTCAGGAAGATTGTTGGTGCCAAACTGCCGTACGAACAGTTGATACAAAAAGGCCGCTTCATTACTGGTTCGACCGGAAGTGTAAAAGACTGCCTGATCTGGATGGTCTAAAGAGTTGAGTTCGTGTGCAATTATCTTAAAGGCTTCACTCCAATCAATCGGCTCGTAGTGGTCGGCATCGCGTCTCAGAAGCATGGGAAATGTGAGGCGACCTTGCGACTCGAGCCAGTGATCAGACTGTTGTGAAAGTTGAGTCACGCTCCATTTCTTAAAAAACTCTGCCGTAACGCGTTTGCTCGTCGCTTCTTCGGTGACATGCTTAACTCCGTTTTCGCAAAACTCGAAATGTGAGCGCTCGTGATCAGGGTCAGGCCAGGCGCAACCCGGGCAATCAATTCCTCCGGGTTGATTTATCTTAAGCAAGGCCCCGACACCGCGAATCACACCCATTTCCGAAGAAGCAAACTTGAGTGTCTCAAGAATAGCTGGCATCCCAGCTGCTATCTGTGGCGGAGGAGTAATATCCGGCGGCTCCAGCTCTTCGGGAGTTCGGGCCGACGGACTTATGTGATTAGGGTCGTTTTGCGACATACAAATTAATCGTTTCTGTCCTTTGTTTCGATTCACTCTTACAAAAGTTCTTTGCGCAATGCAAATGGCTACAGGATGAGATGGTCAATTGAGACCTCTGTGCAACCTTTGTGTTCTCGGTGCCTCTGTGGTGGAATCTTGGGTCGCATTTCTAACCACAGAGTCGCAGAGAACACAAAGGTCACACAGAGAAGGCCCTGGCTATTCTGGTTGACTTCCCCGCTCGCTTTAGCTTAAAAGCTCTAGCTCCTTCTTGATCTAATTCTGAAACACTGTTTTGCTTTCATGCTGTCGCAGCTTTGCGCTTACGACGCGGTGAACACGCAACTCTTCGAAAAAACTCCGAGGACAACACCGATGACATTTTCTCGTCATGCTCGAGCCCTGTTCATAGTGCCTTTTTTGTTTGCTGCCGTTGCGTTAACGGCCAATGCTCAGACCAAGCCCGGCCGCGACCCAAATCAGCCAATAGACCAGGAGTACACCAATAAAATTCGCGAGTACACAACGGCACCCTACTTCAACTCGCCGTTAACCGACTATTTGCCTGCATCTCCAAACATTCCGACACCGAAGACAGTACTCGGTGATGTGGCCGGCGCCCCTGGAAAGCTGCCCTACGCCGAAGACGTCTACAAGTACATGAGAATGTTGGAGCGCGCGAGTCCCAGGGTCAAAGTCTTCTCCATCGGCACAACTGAAGAAGGGCGCGAGATGATCGCCGTGGCAGTAGGCTCTGAAAAGCTCCTAGAGAAGCTGGAAGAAAACCGGGCACGACTGACGAAACTGGCCGATCCCAGAACTATCAATATGGATGAAAACGAAGCCGACAAGCTCGTGGCTGCGTCATTCCCCATCTATTACATTACAGGAACAATTCACTCTCCCGAGACTGGATCAACCACGGCGTTGATGGAACTCGCCTACAGACTGGTCGTGGATGACAGTCCCTATATACGTTTCATCCGCGATAACGTTGTCACGCTGATCACTCCGGTCGTAGAAGTCGATGGACGCAATCGCATGGTCGACATATACAACTGGCATTTGGCCCACCCCAATGAAAATTGGCCCAACCTGGTCTACTGGGGACACTATGTGGCGCACGACAACAATCGAGACGCCATTGGTCTTTCCCTAAAACTCACACGTAACGTCCTCAACACCTACCTGCATTGGAAACCCCAGGTTCTTCATGATCTCCACGAATCAGTGCCATACCTTTACGACAACACGATCGGCGATGGTCCATATAATGCCTGGGTAGATCCTATTCTAACTGACGAATGGCAGATGATCGGGTGGAACAATGTCTCTGAAATGACGAAGTTTGGCATGCCTGGTGTGTTTGCCCACGGAGACTTCGATACCTGGTCGCCGGGCTATTTGATGTTCATTGCCGCAACCCACAATGGTATCAGCAGGTTGTACGAGACGTTTGGCAACGGTGGCGCTGACACTTTGGAGCGAACGCTTTCGCCCAGCGAGTATCAACGAACCTGGTACAAACAGAATCCGCCATTGCCAAAAGCTAAATGGTCACAGCGAAACAATAATAACTACCAACAAACTGCGCTGCTAACTTCGCTCTATTACTTCGGTTCCAACAGCAAGTTGTTTCTCAAAAACTTCTACCTGAAGAGCAAACGTTCGATAGATAAACCGAAGAACGAGGGGCCGGCCGCCTATGTTTTTCCGGCTGACGATCCACGTCTCGGCAATCAAGCTGAGTTGCTGCGAACGCTGCAAACTCAGGGTGTTGAAATTAGCAAAGCAACTGCACCGTTCACAGTGTCTCTCCGCAAAACAGCGAGCTCCGCAGCAGCCAAGCCTTCCGCTTCTCCCTCGTCGTCGCCGGCCCCAAAGACTGAAGATCGCACCTTTCCAGCCGGAAGCTATATCGTGCGCATGGATCAGCCATACAGCCGCATCGCCGATGCCTTGCTGGACTATCAATACTGGGCTCCAAACGATCCGCAAACTGATATTTATGACGATACCGCATGGACCATGGGCGAACTCGCCAACTTAGGTGTGGTGCGTGTTACTGATGCCAAAGTGCTTCAAGCACCAATGGACCGCGTTTCAGGTGAGGTGCGTTCGCCGGGAGGCGTAAATAGCGTCGGTTCCGTTTACCTGATCAATCACAACGCAGACAACGCTCTTGTAACATTGCGTTACAGGTTGAAAGACATCGACATTGACGCTGCCGAAGAACCATTTGAAGCGGGTGGAAGTAAGTTCAACCGCGGGTCGTTTATCATCCGAAAGGCCTCTGCCGATGAAGTCAATCGGGTAGCAAACGAACTCGGTGTCAAGGTAGTTGCCGTGGCTGATGCTCCATCCGTTAAGACTCATCCGGTTCGAGCTGCTCGCATCGCCGTAATGCATACGTGGCTGAATACCCAGGACGAGGGTTGGTACCGGGTAGGCCTGGACCAACTGCAAGTCCCATTTGCTTATATCAGCACTCAAGACGTCGCGAAAGACCCCAATCTCAAGAGCAAATACGATGTGATCTTGTTTGCACCAGTCGGCCTGGGTTCCCAGGCAATTATCAACGGCATGCCGATGTACGGCAATCCACTGCCTTGGAAGAAGACCCAACTAACACCAAACCTCGGTAACACCGACGAAACCGACGACATGAGGCCGGGGTTAGGCTGGAACGGTCTACAGAACTTGCAGAAGTTTGTGAAAGATGGCGGTCTGTTCATAACGGTCGACGACACTTCTGACTTCGCGGTGAATTACGGCTTCACAGCGGGTGTCTCAGTCAATCGCTCACAAAAGTTACGTGCGGTTGGTGTGATTCTGAGAACTAAGACTGTCGATTCATCGAGTCCGATAGCTTACGGTTACGGCGATTCTCTGGCGATGTATTGTTCGAATGGACCAATTTTTGGAATTAGCAACGGTGTTGGAGCGCGCGGTGGTCGACCGACTGGCAGAGCGACTGGACGAGGTACACCGGATGATCCTGACACTCCGCAAGGACGTCCCGTTGCCGAATTGCCGGAACCTCCTCCTAAAGTTGAGGCATGGGAAGCGCCACCGATATCTGATGAGCAACGTCGGAATGCGATTGGTCTCATCCCCCCAAATCAACGGCCGCGAGTTGTTTTGCGTTATGCGGACAGTCGCGACCTGTTTGTCTCGGGACTTTTAGATGGCGGCGACGAGATTGCTCAACGGGCGGCTGTTATAGACGTTCCGAGTGGAAATGGTCACGTGCTGCTTTTCTCGACGAATCCATTTTGGCGGGGTCAAACAAAGGGCAGTTACTTTCTGGTGTTCAATGCGATCATGAACTTTGATAACTTGAATGCTGGCAGGAAGCTCGACGTGAAATGATCGTCGCGCAAAAAATTGGGCCGTCGACATTTAGTACTTAAATGGCAGGCGGCCCTTTTTACGTTCTAACCTTTCTTATTCGGGATACCACCGGCTTGAGAGCCTGTGAAAAGGCAAGAATCATCCACAGATTACGCCGATTACACACAGATTCTTTCGTAGAACAACTTAATGCCGTGCCTTT